>CABTYW010000062.1 GCA_902489135.1 uncultured Synergistaceae bacterium | reverse complement strand
TCCAGCAGGATCAGGTCGGGTTTCTGACGCTGGCACGCCGCGAAAAGCTGTGCTCCGTCGGTGCAGCCTTGAGCTTCAAGACTGCTTTGATTCAGCGTATAGACCACCAGTTCGCGAATGGCGACGTCGTCTTCAGCGTAGTAGATTATTGAGATTTCCCTCCTTTGTGGACGCCTGTCAGCGAGTAGACGACCCATTCCGCAAGGTTCTGGGCGTGATCGCCGATGCGCTCCAAATATTTGGCGACCATGAGCAGATCCACGGCTTGTTCTCCGTTGGCGGCGTCGGTGCGAATCAGGGCGATCAGCTCGTTCTTGATGGTGTCGAAAAAGTTGTCCACGGTCGTGTCCATGTCCCAGACCCGTCGGGCCGTCTCGAGATCGCCGTTGATAAAGGCATCGATGCTGCCGGTGACCATTTTCATGGCCTGCTGGGCCATTTGGGGCAGGTGGGTAATGGGCTTGATATACGTCTGACCGCAAAGGCGCATGGCCAGTTCGGCGATGTCGGCGGCCTGGTCGCCGATGCGCTCCAAATCGGTGATCATTCTCAGCGCCGCGGAAATCTGTCGAAGGTCTCCCGCTACAGGCTGCTGCTCAATGATCAGCTTGAGGCACAGCGATTCGATGTTGCGTTCCTGGCCGTCCAGCTCCACCTCAAGGCGTCGGGCGTTTTCCGCCGCGCTGGCGTCCTGTTTCTGCAAAGCGGTGATGGCGCTCTGAATGGCCTGTTCCGCGGCGGTCCCCATGGCCATAAGCTGGGTGTTGAGAATTTTCATCTGTCGTTCAAAGCGTTCTCTCATTTTGTGTTTAACCGAACCTTCCTGTGATGTAGTCTTCGGTGCGTTTATCCACAGGCGTTGAGAACAGGCGGTCGGTGGGACTGAACTCCACCATCTCTCCCAACAGGAAAAAAGCGGTGTTGTCGGAGATACGCGCCGCCTGCTGCATATTGTGGGTAACCATGACGATAGTGTATCTCTCTTTGAGGGAAGATACAAGATCCTCGATTTTGCCTGTCGAGATGGGATCGAGGGCGCTGGTCGATTCGTCCATCAAAAGGACTTCCGGCCCCACCGCCAAGGCGCGGGCGATGCAGAGGCGCTGCTGCTGCCCTCCCGACAGCCCCAGGGCGTTGGCGTGAAGACGGTCTTTCAGCTCGTCCCAGATGGCGGCATCACGCAGCGATTTTTCGACAATGGCCTCCAGCCGTGCCCGGCTTCGGATGCCGTGGGTGCGCGGGCCGTAGGCCACATTGTCGAAAATGCTC
This sequence comes from uncultured Synergistaceae bacterium, assembly GCA_902489135.1. Taxonomy (GTDB): domain Bacteria; phylum Synergistota; class Synergistia; order Synergistales; family Dethiosulfovibrionaceae; genus Pyramidobacter. The sequence goes on along the minus strand of CABTYW010000062.1, from coordinate 8,974 downwards.
ATGGGAAAGGGATTGGGCTTCTGAAAGACCATGCCCACCCGTTTGCGCAGCAGAGTCACGTCCATACTGCCGTAGATGTCCTCGCCGTCCAGAAGGACGTCGCCTTCCACGCGGCAGCCTTCCACAAGGTCATTCATGCGGTTGAGGACCTTCATCAGAGTGCTTTTTCCGCAGCCCGACGGTCCGATGAAGGCCGTGATCTGATTGGCGGGAATTTGGAGCGATATGTCTTTCAGCGCTTTGAAATCGCGGTACCAGAGGTTGAGATGGCTGATGTCAAACTTTAACATTTCCGGCAAGTCTCCTTGAAAGCAATCCCGACAGCCAATTCATGCCGGCGGTAACCGCCAGAAGAATCAGCGCGGTGCCGTAGCTCTGATCCATATAAAGACCTTCGCTGGACAGAACGTACATGTGAACGGCCAGCGTTCGGGCGGAGTCGGCAGGCGAAAAGGCCACTTTCGCCACAGTTCCGGCGGTGTAAATGAGTGCGGCGGTCTCGCCGGCAATGCGCCCCACGGCCAGGATGATGCCTGAAAGAATGCCCGGCATGGCCGCAGGCAGAATGATGCAGGCCGTGGTGCGCAGGCGCCCCGCTCCGAGGCCGAAGCTGCCCTCGCGGTAACTGTCTGGAACGGCCAGAAGCGCTTCTTCGGCCGTGCGCATAATCAGCGGAAGAATCATAATGGCCAGCGTGAGAGCGCCGGAAATCAACGATATTCCCATATGACAGCGCGTGACGAAAAACAGAAGGCCGAACAGACCGTAAATGATGGACGGAATGCCTGCCAGTGTCTCTGCGGTAAGGCGTACCATGGAGACGAAAGAGCTGCCGCGTCGGGCGTATTCAACGAGATAGACCGCCGAGGCGATGCCCAGCGGCACGGCGAAAAGAAGCGACAGCACCGTCATGAACAGCGTGTTGAGCAGAGCCGGCGTCAAGGACACGTTGACGGAGTTGTACCGCCATGCGAAAAGCGAGGGCTTGAGGCTGGGGAGACCGTGAACCACAATGGAGATCACGATGACCGCCAGGGCGGCCGTCGTGAAGGCCGCAGTGATTTTGACGGAAGCTCTCATCAAAAAAGCGGAAATCCTGTTTTTCACTGCTGAACCGCCTTTCTGCTGTAAAAGGAGAAGAGCGCGTTGATCACGAGAATGAACACAAAAAGGACGACGCCCGTGGCGACCAGCGCATCGCGGTGCAGATCGGCGGCGTAGCCCATTTCCATGACGATGTTTGCCGTGAGAGTGCGGACGCCTTTAATCAGACTGTTGGGGATCACCGCACGGTTGCCCGCAACCATCATGACGGCCATGGCTTCGCCGATGGCCCGTCCGATGCCCAGAATAATCGAGGCGATGACGCCTGAGCGCGCGGCGCGGAGAATGACGGTGAAGACGGCGCGTTCATGGGTCGCTCCCAGGGCCAGCGCGCCTTCATAATAGCTTGAAGGCACGGCATTGAGAGCCGCTTCGCTGACGGCCGCGATCGTCGGCAGAATCATAATGCCCAGCAGCAGCGCCGCCGCCAGAAGACAGGAGCCGCTGCCTCCGAAGAACACCCGGATGGCGGGGACGATGGTGGTCAGTCCCCAGAATCCGTAGACCACCGACGGAATTCCCGCGAGCAAAGAGACCGTCGGCTTCAGGAAACGCTTCACCTTCGGCGTGGCGAAGCGCGACAGATAAAGTGCCGTTAAAAGGCCGGCGGGAACGCCGATAACCAGCGCTCCCGCAGTGACATAGACCGACCCGAGAATCATCGGAAGAATTCCGAAGATCTCTTGCGTGGGTTTCCAGTGGCTGCCCGACACAAACTGCCAGACGCCGATTTTCATCATTCCCGGCATTCCGCCGGCGAAGAGGAAGAAGCAGATCAGCGCCACGGTGAAGACGGTGATGGCGGCGGCCACCGCGAAAATCCCATGTGCGGCTTTCTCTTTAAAAGAGTTCATTCAACTATTTGAGATCGTCCCAGCTGGTGATTTTGCCGATGTAGATGTCGCGCACCTGCTCAACGCTGAGGCTGTCCAGATCGTTGGCCTTGTTGATAATCACCGCGATGCCGTCCATGGCGATGACCGTGGGTTTGGCGCCGGCCTTGGCCTCGCTGTCCTTGATGTTGCGGGAAGCCATGCCCAGATCGCAGACGCCGTTAATGGCGGAGGTCACGCCGGTGGTGGAGTCGCTCTGCTGCACTTCGATGTCGGCCTTGGTGTTGATGCGCTGATAAGCTTCCTTGAGTTTTTCCATAACGGGCGTTACGCTGGAAGAACCGGCCACAACCACTTTGCCTTCGGGTCTGGTGCCGTCATAAGCGGGAGCGGCGTCGTTAATGGCGATGTAGCCGTTCTTGGCGATGACTTCCTGACCCTCTTTGCTGAGAATGTAGTTCAGGAACGCGCGGGCCGGAGCCTTGAGCTCGCCCTTGACGATGATGTTGAAGGGACGCGCCACTTTGTAGCTGCCGTTCTTGATGTTCTCGGGAGAAGCGACGACGCCGTTGATTTTCAGAGCCTTGACGGTGTCGTTGAGAGAGCCCAGAGAAGCGTAGCCGATGGAGCTGGGGTTGCCGGCGACGGCGGTCATGATGACGGAAGTGCTGTTGGTGATGTCAGCCTCGTCGGTGGTGTAGTCAATCTTTTTGCCCTCGGCGTTTTTCTTCTCAATGCCCATCAGCTCAATGAAAGCTCCGCGGGTGCCTGAGCCCTCTTCGCGGGAAAGAACGCTGATATTTCCCTTCACCGCCGCAAAGGCGCATCCCGAAATCACACCGGCCGCAAGAACCATTCCCGAAACCAACTTTTTCAGATTCATTTTATCTCCTCTTTCCTTTCAGGTTTGTACCTGTAGGATAGGCCCGGGCTGTCTGGGATGAATACGGACAATGTAAAGAATGCGTAAATTGTAAATTGACGTGTTAAATATCCGCGGGATCCGCCCCCAAAGGCCGTAGAAGCAAAGCTCCGCAGAGCACCGTAAAGGGCACGCTCAGCACCACGCCGAAGCTGCCGCCCAGCCCCTGCATCACGGCGATGCCGATGTTGTTGGAATTGATGATTTGCAGCCAAGGCAGATCATAGGCATAATTCAGCAGCAGCGCGCTGAGCTCGGTGCCGCAGAAGGCCAGAATGAGCGTGTTGGAATCGGTGCCCATCATGTCGCGGCCCACTCGCAGTCCCGAACGGAAGAGCTGCCATCGGTGCAGCGCCGGATTTTGAGAATAAATTTCCTGCATGGCGCTGGCGATGGACATGGCCACGTCCATTACGGCGCCGAGACTGGAAATCAGCAGCGCGCAGAACATGAGCTGCCCCACCTGGATGCCCTTGATGTTCCACAGCGTCATGAGACTTTCGATGTTGGACACGTTCCATCCGCCGATGCCCGAAGCGCGCCCGAAACACCAGGCCGTCAGCCCGGCGCAGATAATTCCCGACACCGTGCCCGCCGTGGCGGCGACCGTTTTTCGCGTGGCGCCGCCGATAAAGTACATGGTCACCAGCGTCGAAAGGGCGCATACGGTCACGGTGACGGCGTAGGGCGAATAGCCTCGGTAGATCAGCGGCAGTTCGAAACAGACAATGTTCACGAAGGTGAAAATCAGCCCCAGAGCTCCCTTGAGCCCCTGCATGCCGCCGATGAGCACCAGAAGAACAAGATAAAGTCCCCCGAAGACGTAAATCGTATGCTCGCGGTCCCGGCTGTAGACGCTGGAAACCGTCGTCGATCCCGCAACGGACATCATGACCACCACGTTCATACCCACGCGGCAGGGAGCGCCGAAGAGGAACCCCGCCGAGCTGGTGGTCTCCACTTCCTGCCCCTTTCGGGGGCCCGTGAACATGTGAACGCGGAGGCGCTGCTCGCCGACTCGCGTGCCGTCGCGCTGGATGTTGTCCTGAAGGATTTCCGTGACGACGCCCTTTTCAAAAGAAGAACCGACGCGGCGCACCAGTTCGGTTTTCTGTTGGCCGCCCAGCAGCCAGAATCCCGCGGCCGTAAAGATCATAATGAGCAGCGAGGGGAGCAGTCCTGCACCATGATTTTTCTCTTTCATGCAGCCGTTCCTTTCTTTGGAAGTTTTTGAGGCGCATCGCCCTACGATGCGCCTCTTACAAAAAACTGCCGCCTGTGTTCTGCAGCAGGCGGCAGCGTGTCTTTGGAGAAGGAGCCTTACTGAGCGGATTTTACGATGGAGAAGGTCTCGTCGATCTTTTCGGCCTTGCCTTCGTCGGTGACCTGCCAGGTGTCGATGCTGAAGCAGTCCCTGGTGACGGTGACTACGGAGTAGGAGGGCAGCCAGTTCTGGCTTCGCACGGCGATGTAATCCTGCTGAGTGGGAACGAGCTCGTAGTATTTGGAGCCCGAAGCGGAGTTGGTCTCGATGTAAAGCGTCCCCTTGGGGTTGACGACTTTGTTGCCCTGAACGTCCTCGATGACATAGCAGGCATTGTCCTTGCGGAACGCTTCAAGAGCCTTTTTGTCGGCGTCATCCTTGGGATCGAGGGCGATCTTCGCCTTGGTTTCGGTGTTGATGGCGTGCTTCCAGTCGTAATCGTCGCCCTTTTCGTTGAGGCTGAAGGCGTACTTGCCGTGAATTTTGCCGTCGCCGTACAGCATCTTGGAGCGGCTGTAGGTGTGGTCGTGTCCCTGAAGCACCACGTCAACGTCGTACTTGTCGAAGAGCGGCGTCAGCTGCGTGCGCAGGATCATGCCGTCGGAGTCGGAGTGATCGAGGCCGGAGCCGTAGATGTCCTGGTGCATGGAAACAATGCGCCACGCGGCGTCGGCATGGGAAGCCAGAGCTTTCTTCATGGCCTCTTCGTGCTCGGCGGCGTTGTAGTTGTTGGTGTTGAGCACGATGAACAGCGCGTCGCCGTAGGAGAACCAGTAGTCGCCGCCGGCAACGGTTGTGCCCAGCTCGGACATGTTGGGGGTGTTGAAGTGGTGGCGATAGTCCAGGTTCAGAGAATCGTGGTTGCCGATGGTGGTGGCCAGGGGAAGTCTCTCAAAAACCTTGGGGTTCAGGAAGCCGGCGTACTCTTCTTCCTTGGGCTTGCCCGTCTTGTTGACCTGGTCGCCGGCGGAAAAAACGAAGTTCAAATCGGGATTTTGCTCAACGGCGATGTTCAGCGTGCGCTCCCAGCCGAACGCGTCGTTGCGCGCGGCGGTGTTCTCCGCGCCGGAAGCGGGCGCCAGCTTCACGTCGCCCTGCATCTGTCCCTTGGAAGCGCCGATCTGAGGATCGCCCACGTAGAGGAAGCGAACGGTGTCGAAGTCGGAGGTGGTATACGCCTTGGTTTCTCTGCCGTCGACGGTGTAGTAGTAAGTGGTGTGAGGCTTCAGTCCCGTGACGGTCACTTTGTTCGCGCGATATTTGGCGCCGTTGGTCAGCGCGGGATCCACGTCTTCGGCGGTGCCGGTGAATTCCTTCATCTCCGACAGGTCCGTTCCGAAGCGTACCGAGGCTTTGCCGTCACGTTCCGCAGGGGTCATCCAGGCGAAGTTCAGCTCTGTCTCATTGACGCCGGGGGTGAGAGAAACCTTGGTGAAATCAGAGGCGACCAGCGGCCATTGAGCCTTCCAGGCTTCCCAGCTGACAGTCAGCGAAGGGCGGGTGTTCAGTTTTTCGCTGTTGCCGTAATGTTTCGTCCCGGCAAAGCTCTCCGCGGCTCCGCACACCATAAGAGCCAGACCTAAAGCAACGACGTACCTGCGATTTCTTTTCATTCAATCTCCTCCCGTGATTTTGTTCATTGGTCGAGTTTGTCGGCGGGCGCATTTCTTCGCGCGACAGGTCCATCATAGGGAAGGGATGTAAAGAACGGATAAAGGTAAAATCAAAAAATTCGCCCCATGGGGGGCGAATGAAATTTTTCAGGCGGAAATTGCCGGTGCGCGGCGGATTTTCAGGCGCCCAGCGCCGTCACGCCAAAGGCGTAAAGAACCGTCGTGAGAATGGCCATGCCGAAAAGCAGCGCCTGAGGGTATTTTTTCAGGAACGGAACGGTGAAGTAGAGCAGCGCCGACAGTGCCGTGAAGCTCCACAGAACGGTTTTGTGAATGACGGGCAGAGCTACCGTCCAGAGGGCGACGATGAGCAGTCCGGCGACGACGGGACGCATGGCGAGTCTGATGCGGTCAACCCATTCACGGGCGCGCCCCGAAGCGCTTTTGAAAATCCAGTCCAGAGCGATGACCACCGTCAGAGGCGCCAGCACCACGGCCAGAGTGCCGATCACGGAGCCCGCCATGCCCAGGTGGCGGTACCCCAACAGCGTCGCCGAATTGAGAATAATGGGACCCGGGGTCATCTGAGCCAGGGCGACCGTCTCGCTGAAGACCTGAGGGCTCAGCCAGCGGTAGTCAACGACGAAGGCCTGGTAGAGAAAGGGAAGCGACGCCAGACCGCCGCCGAAAGTCAGAAGGCTGACTTTCGCGAAAATGAGAAACAGGACCACGAAATCCATCAGGCCTTTTCCCCTTTCTTCTCGAAAATCATGTTGACTGCGACGCTGACGGCCGTTCCGCCCAGCAGTCCCCAGACGGGAGAAATTTTAAAGGCGGCGACGGCGGCGGCCACGAAGACGCAGACTGCAAAGTTGTGCGCCGAAGAAAGAGCATTGGTTTTCATCAGCTTGTAGGTGATGGCGCCCAGGACGATGACAAGCGCGGCCGTGGCGCCGCCGAAGAAGGCCGTAATAAAAGGCGATCCCATGTGCGCCAGAAGCCAGCTGGAAAGTGCGAGAATGGCGATGAAGGGCGGCAAAGCCATGCCGAAAACGGCGGATGCCGCGCCGACGGGGCCTCCCAGCGCCAGACCGGCCTGATAGGACATGGAAATTCCCATGGCGCCCGGAGCCGCCAGAGACAGCGCCAGCATGTCGGAAGTCCGTTCTTCGCTCACCAGGCCGGAACGTTCGCAGGCTTCCTTGATCAGGCCGATGAGAACGGCGCCGCCGCCCAGCGTAAAGGCGCTGATCTTGAAGATCATCATGAAAATCGCGCTGACACCCATTGTTTTCTGTTCAGTGTTTTCCACGGTGTGACCTCGCTTTTTTAGAATGGTGCGGAAAAGGCAAATTTTAAGCCATTTCATAAAAAACTTAGCAGAAGCCCCGAAGGCTGTCAACGATAGTGAACTTTTATCTGCAAAAAGCTGATTTTTTAAAGTATCAAGCTTTTTGCGCCCTTTTTTTGCAAAGCGGGAAAAAACTTCAAAAATGCGCGCTCCGTTCAGGCGTTCAGAAGAAGTCGCCGTCCATTGGCGAAAAGCGGAACGCGGCGTACATGCCCGGAGGAAGAACGGGAGCAAAGGGAAAAACGGGCTTGTCAGGCGAAGGTTCTTCCTTTAAAATTTATTACCAGTTCTCAATACTTCATGTCAATCAGGGCGATCGGCCCCCAGGAAAAGAGGAATTTTTTCAATGAACAGAGGAATGACTTTACGGGGAGTGTCCTATGTCCTTCCCGAGCGCATGGAAACCAACGAAGATCTTGTGAAGGATTTCAAAACGTGGACGGTGGAAAAGATCTACAAAAAAACGGGCGTCACTCAGCGGCCCATTGCCGATCCCAAGAAGCCCGTTTCGTTCTACCTCATTCAGGCCGGACAAAAATTTTTCGCCGAACATCCCGACGTGATGCCCGAAACCGTGGACATGCTCGTTGTGTGCAGCGAAGCCCGCGATTATGTTTTGCCCTCGACGGCCTGCGTGGTGCACCATGCGTTGGGCCTGCGCAACACCAGCGGCGCCCTGAGTTTCGACCTCGGCTGTTCAGGCTACGTCTACGGCCTTGCGCTCTGCAAGGGTTTTATCGCCGCGGGCATTGCCCGCCGCGTGCTGTTTCTTACCGGCGACAAACTGACGTGGTATATCAACGAAATGGATCGTTCGGTCAGGACAATTTTCGGCGACGGTTTTACGGCTTCGCTGCTGGAGGCGTGCGAGAACGACGAGGTCACGGGATTTGACCTGGGCACCGACGGCTCCGGCGCGCGAGACATCATCATCGAAGCGGGGGAAACGGCCATGCCCTATTCTTCGGCCACGGCGCTCCCCATCGTCAATCGTTTCGGCAACGTCCACACCCTGGAAAATCTCTTTATGGACGGGCGCAAAGTCCTTGAATTCGCCGTGGAGCAGGCGCCGAAGTCCATGGCGCGCGCGCTTGACGCCGCCGGGCTGACGTGGGCCGACATCGACCTGGTGGTGCCCCATCAGGCGTCGATGGTGGTGCTGGAGCAGCTGCGCGACAAACTCGGTCTCGCCCCGGAAAAATTCGTCATCGATCTCGAGGAAACGGGAAATACGGCGTCATCGTCCATTCCTTTGGTCCTTGCGCGGTGTGCCGAGCGCGGAAAATTGAAAGACGGTATGAAGATCCTGATTAGCGGTTTCGGCGTGGGACTTTCCTGGGGAAGCGCTCTGATATGCTGGCATCGCCGGTAGAAGAGGCCTCAAACCGCCATGGGGCGGCTTTCATAAAAGCAAAAAAAGGCGGCCATCGTCAGGGAGACGTGGCCGAGGGCGAACGGCCGTGCGCAAAATGAGGCACGGCGAAACCTGCGGCACGGCGAAACCGCAAAGCCCCCCTGCCCTTTTCCCGCAACGGAGCATTGGGAACTCGGCCTCGGCCCCGCTGCGTCTGTTTTAACGTTCAGCGGGCATCGGAAAGGCCGGAAGCTCCCTTTGCACTGTTTTTGACCGGCGCGCTCATTCCCCCGTTTTCAGCGGTTGTTCGCCGAGGCGGATGAAAGGTGAGCGGCATTGAAACGACCGAGTTTTGAGCCGGAAGCCTGCCGGCGTCCCCCGCTTTCCTGCGCGGCGGCGATTTTTTTCTTCGGCGGGACATCTCGGCGCGGTGCCGCCCGTGGTTGCGCCCCCCACCTTCGGCCGACTGAAAGCGGAAGAAAAAGCGGCGGGGCGGCCTGCGCTTCCCCCTGAGATCGGAAGAGCACACGTCT
>CABTYW010000061.1 GCA_902489135.1 uncultured Synergistaceae bacterium | reverse complement strand
TGATCCTGCTGGACATCATGCTCCCGGGACAGAACGGGCTCGCCATTCTGAAACAGCTGAAAGACGATGCTTCCCTGCGTCTTGTGCCCGTCATTATGGTCACCGCCAAGGGCAGCGAGTACGACAAAGTACGCGGATTGGACCTGGGAGCCGACGATTACATCAGCAAACCCTTCGGCATGATGGAGCTCGTGGCCCGCGTCAAAGCCCGACTGCGCGCGCGGGATCGTGCCGACAGTCAACCCCGCCTCACCCATGAAGGGCTGGTGCTGGACAGCCAGAAACATGAGGTGACCGTTGACGGTCAAACTGTGGTGCTGACACTTAAAGAATTTGCTCTGCTTGAACTGCTGATGCGCAATCCGGGCATCGCCTTCACCCGCGAACAGCTCCTGGAGCGCAATTGGGATTACAGCTACGAGGGCGGTACGCGCACCGTGGACGTGCACGTGCAGACGCTGCGAAGCAAACTGGGGCGCTGCGCGGCCTTCATTGAGACGGTGCGCGGCATCGGGTACAGATTTGGAGACTGACATGCAGAAAAGAATATTCCGCAGCATTTTTCTCACCGCCCTCACGGCGGTATTGATTATCGGGCTATTTACCGGACGCTCCTTCTACGAAATCTTTGAAAGCCAGGCGGCCAATGAAGTGCGCACCGAGGCGGACATGCTGGCGCGCGCCCTTGAGCGTGTTCCCGACAACGTCGAATTTCTGAAAACCCTGCCCGACCAAAGCCGGATTACGCTCATCGATCATGACGGCACCGTCCTGTACGACAACCGCGTTCCCGCCAACAAGATGGACAATCACGCAAGCCGTCCCGAAGTCCGTTCGGCGATCCGCGACGGAAGCGGGTTGCTGCACCGCCGTTCCGACACGCTGACGGAAAAGACGCTTTATTACGCGCTGCGTCTGAAAAATTCCCGCATTTTGCGCATCGCCATGACCTACAGCAACATCCTCGGCCTGTTGCTCCACGTGCTGCTTCCGCTTTTCGCCGTACTGCTTCTCACGTCGCTTTTTGCCCTGCTGCTCTCAAAGAGCCTTGCCCGACACATCACCGCGCCCTTGGGACAGATCGACCTCGCCTCACCGCTGAAACAGGACATCTATGACGAACTGTCGCCGCTGCTGCTGCGCCTCCAGGAACAGAACGACACGCTGCGACTCCAGCTCAGCGAACTGACTCGACAGCGCCGGGAACTGACGGCCATCACCGAGAACATGCGCGAAGGGCTGCTGATGCTGGACCGTGACGGCATCGTCCTTTCCATCAACAAAAGCGCCGCTCGGATTTTTTCCTCAAGCCCAAAAGAAGCCACGGGGCACAACATCATTGAGCTGAACCGCAGCGCCGGATTGCTGCACGTCGTTCAGGAAGCTCAGGGCGGCAGAAGCGGCGAGGACTCCATTGAGCTCAACGATCGAATTTATCGCTTGCTCTCCACTCCCGTTTCCGGTGAGAGCATCCCCGGCATCGTCGTACTGATGCTTGACGTGACAGCCCGCGAACGGGCGGAACGGGAACGCCGTGAGTTCAGCGCCAACGTCTCGCACGAGCTGCGCACGCCTTTGACGTCCATTGCCGGATATTCGGAGATCATGAGCAACGGCGTGGCGAAACCCGAGGACACCCGGCATTTTGCGTCGCTGATTCACCGGGAAGCCCAGCGTCTGGTCGCCATGGTCAACGACATTATGGAGCTGTCGCGCCTTGACGAGAAAGCCGAGCTCCCCCGCTTCGAGGACGTGGATCTGTACCGCCTCTGCGAGAACGTTCTCCCGAGATTGAAAGATGCCGCCCAATCGGGGAAAATCACGCTCTCGCTGCAGGGAGAGCACGCCGTCATCCGAGGCATTCCCCATCTGCTGGACGAGCTGATCTTTAACCTGACGGAAAATGCCGTTAAATACAACCGCCCCGGCGGAAGCGTCGAAATCGGAATTTTCTCCGACGATTATTCCTCGTCGCTCAGCGTTAAAGACACGGGAACGGGCATTGCGCCGGAACAGCAGGAACGCATCTTCGAGCGCTTTTACCGCATTGACAAAAGTCACAGCAAAGAGACGGGCGGCACAGGGTTGGGATTGGCCATTGTCAAACACGTCGCGGCCATTCATCGCGCCAAAATCGATTTGCAGAGCGCTCCCGGCAAAGGCAGCCGCTTTACAGTGATCTTCCCCAAAAAGTAACCGAAACGCCTGCCAAAGAAGCCTCCCCTAAGGGGAGGCTTCTTTGGCAGGCGTAAAATTTTCGCCGCAGCGTTCCGCAAGCCGTCAAAATCAGTGTGTTCGGGCGGGGCCGGATGCGCGGATCACTCCGCGGGTAAAAAGGCAGCCGCGCCGCCGCAGTGGCAGGAGCCGGACGCGCAAGTCATTCCGCGGGTAAAAACGGCAGCCGCGCCGCTGCAGTGGCAGGGGCCGGACGCGCAGGTCATTCCGCGGGTAAAAACGGTAGCCGCGCCGCCGCAATGGCAGGGAACGGACGCGCAGTCATTCCACGGGTAAAAACGGCAGCCGCGCCGCCGCAATGGCAGGGGACGGACGCGCAGTCACTCCGCGGATAAAAAGGCAGCCGCGCCGCCGCAGTGGCAAGGGCCGGATGCGCGGATCACTCCGCGGGTAAAAACGACAGCCGCGCCGCCGCAGTGGCAGGGACCGGACGCGCAGGTCACTCCGCGGGGCGCAGCTTTTTAATCACCGTTCTCGACCGGTTCAGCAGTTTCATCAGTCGTTCCGCCGCACGAATTTTTTCTTCGGCGCTTCCGCCTTTGATGACAATTTCGGAGTCGGGCGTCACGCCCAGTCGTTCCAGTTCCGATGCGGCCGCGCGGCTTTCCAGCCTCTCCACGGGAAAGGCGATTTCGCCGCGGCGCACCGTCGATGATGGCTGAAGGTTCAGCAGAAAAAAGTTCGCCGTCCCCTGCCGCGCCGCCACGTAATCGACGGAAACGGTTTCAATGTTTTCGGCCCTTTGCCTGAGTTCGGCGCGGTCAAGACGCCACGCCACTGCGGTTAACGCCGCGGCAACAGCCACAATGAGATATCTTTTGTCCATTATTTACCACCTGTCTGCTCTCGTGTCTTTCGCCCTCTCAACGGCCAACGCAAACGGCCGTTGGATCCGCCGGCGTGTCGTCCATTTTTCGCCCACGCCTGCGACGGATGTCCCTTTTCCCGCCCAAGGGGCGGAAGCTCTGTATCGCTTTGACGGCTCGCGCTCAGTTTCACCGGGCGGCGCGACTTCTTCAATTGGCGAAACGGCAAAGGAGGCTCAAAAAAATCCCCCTCGAAAGTCGCGGGGATTTTCGAGGGGGATCCATTGGGCCTTTTTAGTTGGCGACAGCCGTGTCGATTTTATTTTCGGGATTTTTGCTCCAATCGGTCATGCTGCCCATATAATTCATGATCTTCTTGGGGTCATAGCCGAATTTGCGCACCAGCTTGCGCACAAAGAGCGTGCTGTTATGCCCGGTGTTGCAGTAAACGATCAACGTGGCGTCCTTGGTAATGCCGGCATCGGCCAGGGCTTTTTCGGCGCCGTCCTTCTCGAGGTCGGCGATGGGGAAATTGACTGCACCGGGGATGTGGCCTCCGGGGATGCCCTCACGGGGGGATTTTCCGTCATACACGGCGCGGCCACGCACATCCACAAGCACGACGCCGGTTTTCCCGACGTTGTCGCGAACGTAGGCCTGATCCACCACTTCGCCCTTGGGGCCCACATATTCGTCAAGATAGCCCAGACGATAGGCGCCGAAAGCGGCAACAGCCACGACAACGAGCAAAACCAGTAATTTCTTCATTCATCATTCCTCCTTAAATATTTTGTCCCTGAAACTTGGAAACGACAAAATCTTTTGCCGCCCCTTCTTGTCTTTTCCGTCGTCTTTTTTTACCGAAAAGAAGACGGCGGACTTTCGGGCTTTCGAAGAGGGGAAGCATTCCTGCGCGGCGTGCAGAACACGTACCTTGCCGCGCGTTCAAAAGAAACCGCCGTTGATAACAGGGGAACCGACGAACCGCGCAACGCCCCAAGGCGTGATCAGTTTTTCAGGAAGCGATCCATCCACTGCGTAATTTCGCGAAGCCGCGCCAGACGGCTGCGGGGCTTGCCGGAACGGCTGAGTTCGTGATTTTCGCCGAGGAAGTAGCACAGTCGGCTTTCGATGCCGCGCACCTGAAGGGCCGTAAAGATCTGAAAAGCCTGTTCGTCGGGACAGCGATAATCCTCTTCGGAGTGGATGAACAGCGTGGGGGTTCCAACGTCATTGACATATTTCAGCGGCGAGGCGTTCCACGCCGCGGTGATGTCCGTCAGAGGGCCGCTGCCGCCCTGTTGGTCAACACCGAAAGTATAACCGATATCGCTGACGCCGTCAAAGGAAATCCAATTGCTGATGCAGCGCTGCGATACCGCGCATTTGAAGCGGTCGGTATGGGTGATGATCCAGTTGGTCATGTAGCCGCCGTAGCTTCCGCCCGTGACGCCCATGCGGTCGGCATCGATGAAGTCGAGGTTTTCCGCCGCCCAATCCAGCACAGCTGTAATGTCCTGATAGTCCACGGTGCCGTACTTGCCCCGGATGTCGGCAAATTCGCTGCCGCGGCCGTCGCCGCCGCGCGGATTGGTGAAGATCACCGCATAACCCCGGGAGGCCCAGCACTGCATTTCATGGAAATAGACGGCGCCGTAGGCCGTTTTCGGGCCGCCGTGAATGTCTAGGATAGCGGGATATTTCCTGCCTTCCTCGTAGGGCTGCGGCTTGAGATACCAGCTGTCGAGCATGAGTCCTTCGCCGTTGTCCACGGTAAAGTGGACGGGCGGGGACACCTTCAGTTCCTCCATGACGGTTTCATTGCGGTGCGTCAGCTGTTTCATATCGCCGTCCTCGACGCAGTAGAGCTCCTGAAGTTTCAGCCCCTGAAAGCCGATGACCGCCAAACGGCCGCCGCGGACGTCGAAGCAATCCGCCGAAAGAAGCCCGGGCGTCAGGCAGCGGTCACCGCCGTTGAGCGTGTTTCTGCGCACGCAACACGTGGTGCCTTCCGTCGAAAGATAGACGACGCCTTCTTCGTCGACCATGCCCGTCTGCCCCGTTATGCCGTAACGGCAGTCGCTGCCGATGCTGCAATGAAAACTGCTGTCCAGTTCGGGCGCCAGACAGGTCATGCGCCCGTCCTTGAGCTCGTAAATGGTGGGGTTCTCGTTCATGCCGCGACGCTTCATGTCGCTGGCGATAACGATGACGCGGTCGCCGCTCCACCCCGCCGTCTTGAATGACCATTCAAGACGGCCACTCAGGCAGGTCAGTTCCTCGGTTTCCAGATTGAGTTCATAGACACGGTTCGTCAGCGGAAGAACCGATTGATACGCCACCGCCGTCAGAAGAGCCTTTCTTCCGTCGGGAGAGAGCACGCAGCTTTCCACGTTCATGTCCCGGGGCGTGAGACGGCGGAGAACTCCGCCGGGCGTCCACAGCGCCAGAGCCGCACGGCGCTGACCTGTAAATCCGCTGCCGTTCTGCCAAAAGGGAATTTGCGTATAAACCCGGTACTGCGCTTTTTCGGGGTTCGGTTCTTCGGGAATGAAAATCGCCTTCAGGAGAAGCCGCCCGTCGGGCAGTTCCCACAGGTCGGTGACCTGACGATCGACGGTCCCCAGAGGCTCGGCTTCGCCGCCGTCAACTTTGAGACGATAAAGGGGTGACGTCTTTTTGTCGGCACCGCCGCGGTGTGACATAAAAATCAGGGCGCCGCCGTCGCGCGACCAGCCGTAGACGCTCTCTTCTCCCGAAAAGGTCAGCGGACGGTCCGAACCGTCGCTCAGGGTGTACAGCCGCAAAGTTGCGGCATAGCCGTCTTTTTCCAGATCGGCGCGGGCGTCCACGTAGGCGATTTTGGAACCGTCGGGAGAAAAGGACGGCCGGGAAAGAAAATGGAAGCTGAGCATATCGTCGAATTTCACACTGCGGAGTTCTGCCATCGAATAAAATCCTCCATTTCGGGCATGGGTATGGGAACGGCGAAAGGGGCGAAAACGTTTTTATTCTTTTACGATCATTCTGCCCTGCCACGCGGACGGTGCACCGTCACAGAGACGCCGTCGCTTTCAAAAAAGGGTTTTGGCGGCTTTTACTTGCAGGGCGAATAGCCGCAGCTGAAACAGTAGGCGCAGCCTGCCACCATTTCCATGGGTGAGCCGCACTCGGGACAGATGAGCTCGCTTTGAGGCTCACCGGCTCCGGGTTTTCTCTGGGGCTCCGTGCCGCGCCGGCTGCTGAGCTTCTGAAGGAGCAGGGCCACGGCGTCGGGAATGGAACGGACCATTTTGTCCTCGTCGCAGTCAAACATCCAGTACTCCTTGCCCGAAATGCCGCGCAGGGTGCCGATAAAGTCATCAAGCCGGCAACCGGAGCGAAGACCGATGGAGATCACCCGGGAAATGGCTTCCGTCATGGCCTTCAGCTCCGAGCCGCTCTTGCCCAGCGTGGCGAACACTTCAAAGGGTTCGTTGCCGTCGTAGTTCAGCGTCACCCACAGGCTGCCCCAGGGCGTACGGTCTTTAATGGTCTTGCCGAACACGATGGGCGTCGAGCGCTGCTTGACCTTGCTGCTGTACGGAGCGTGCTCGTGAATTTTCAAAGCGCACTCCAGCGACGGCGTGAGCTCAACGACGCTGCCCGCGCTGATCTTCTCCTCAACTTCGGCTTTGCTCACCGCGACCTCTTCGGCGGGTTTTTCCTTGCGTTCCTGCTTTTTCACCTCAATGGGCTGATTGTCTCTGGAACCGTCGCGGTAGATGGTAATTCCCTTGCAGCCCAGATCGTAGCACTTCTCGTAGACTTCGCGGACATCATCGACGGTGGCGGAGGAAGGCAAATTGACGGTCTTGCTGATGCCGCTGTCCACATACCGGGCAAAAATGCCCGTTACGTCCACGTGTTGCTCCGGCGTGATATCATAGGCCGTCACGAACCGCGGATCGGAAATTTTTCCGCCGCCTTTCATCTCGTCAATTTCTTTTTGAGTGACCAGAGGATGGAAATACTCGCGCACTTCCCAGCCGTCGCCGTCGGATTTCATCACCTTGCGGCTCCACCGCCACGCAAAGTTGGGCTCAATGCCCGCGGACGCGTCAAAGATCATGGAAATCGATCCCGTCGGCGCAATGGAAAGCCGCCGGCTGTTGCGGATCTTGCCGTCGAGAAGCGCCAGCAGGACGCGCCTCAGCTCGGGCAGATTTTCGCCCCCCAGCACACCCGGCAGCGCCTCAAGGGTGTTGAGAAGCGTATAGGGCACCTGGCCGCGGCGGCGCATCTGTTCCATAAACTCGCCGTAATCGTCCGACGTCATCTCTTCAATCCACTGACGCGCGAAGATCTCGCCGCCGTGGAGCTGATGCTCTTTGCTAAAGAGACGGGCCACGGCAAAACTTTCGGGGAAGGGATCTTTTTTCATCTGATCCACCGAATCCACCGTCGCCATCAAAGCCGAACAGGCCATGTGGGCGCCCAGTTCTCCGCAGAAACGGCGGAAAGACTCCGAACCGTAGACGTCGCCCATCATCATGGCCGCGTCGGCCAGCCCCATGAGGCCCAGCCCCACGGGACGAATGCGCTTAGTGCGGTCGCCGATGCGCTTCAGGGGATAACTGGTGGCGTCAATGACCAGGTCAAGATAATAAATGGACCGATAGACCTGATCCATAAAGGCCTTCATGTCGAAGCTTTTGCGTCCCGTCTCGTCGAGGGCCACGAATTTCGTCAGATTGATGGACCCCAGATTGCAGCTCGTATAGGTGGGAAGGGGCTGCTCGCCGCAAGGGTTGGTGGACTCGATGTCGAAGTCGCCCGAAAGCTTCAGCAGGTTGTCGGCATTGGCGCGGTCGATGAAGAACACGCCGGGATCGCCGCGGCGCCATGCGTTGCTGCACAGTTTGTTCCAGAGCTCGTCGCCCGGCACGGTGCGAAGGGTCTGTCCGTCAATGCGGGAATGAAGGGCAAAGGGACGTTTTTCGCGGGCCGACGCCACCAGCTCGTCGGAAACGCACACCGAAATGTTGAAATAGGAAAGTTTGCCCTCTTCGGTCTTGGCATCCATGAACTGCTCAATGTCGGGATGATCGTCGGGCAGCATGCCCATGAGCGCCGCACGCCGACGTCCGCCCTGCACCACCACGCTGCCCATGGTGTTCCACGTCTCCATGAAGGACACGGGGCCGGAAGCCTTGCCGCCGGTGCCGCCTTTAATGTCGGAACCGCGCTCGCGCAGGTGGCCGAAGTTTCCACCCACGCCGCCGCCGTACTTGCTGATGATGGCGGCGTCGCGCACCGAATCGAAGATGCCTTCGATGCTGTCGGGAATGTCAATGACAAAGCACGCGAAAAGCTGTTGATTGTCAGTTTTGTTGTCGTACAGTCTGCGGTAATCCGCCAGCTCCATCTCGTCGGGAGAGCGATAAATCAGCTCGGCCAGTTCGGGCACACGGGTCATCCCGGCGCCCGACGCGAAAAGACAGGGCGAATTAAAGATAAAGCGCCCTTCCACCAGATCGGCGAACAGGTTCTTTTCAAGACACCGCAGCCACTGAATATCGCCTTCGGCGAGGTAAAGGCTCTCAGCCGTGCAGACAATGCGCGAGACGCGCCGGGCAAATTCTTCAAAACTGCGCTCCTTGCGCAGCCCGCCCATTTGGGCATCGTATCTCTCGGCAAAATAGCGCTGATCGAGAAGCCACCGGGCATTTTCCGACTGTCTCGGCACCAGGGGATTTTCCAGAAGCGCAAGATCTATGTTCTTCCTGAAGCGATCCTTCATCAATTTATACATTTCCGCAGGCTCCTGTTCTCTGAAATAATGTTACCACACAGTTTTCACGCGAAGATACGCTCATTGTATCGCATCTCCGACGGCACGTAAAGGGAAAAAACGCTATTCCTAGTATATAATTTTTTCCAACAACGCTAGATATACAAAAAAAATCCCCGGAGATCTGTCTCGGACGACAGACCTCGGGAATTTTCGCGGCGTTCAATGAATGCACAAAGGCCGGTATTGAAAAATCGGCACGGCTTTTCCCATTTGGGATCACGGAATTTTTTCTGCGGCCGGCCTTTCACGGCCCCCTTGATTTTTCAGAATTTCTAAAAAAAGCGGCAACACGGGCCGCGTCGCGTCGGACAGTGCGGCAACGCACCTTGAGAGGCGGGCCTCAAAATATTCCGCCTCAGTCAATACTCCAAACGCAACATCTCTTTATTTTTTACCCTCGAAACCGGAAAAAAGTCCCGTCACAAAGGATTTACAGCGTCTGACGCCCATTTTTATCGACGAAAAGAAAGAAACGCCTTCCCCGCCGCCCACAAAGAGTTCTCGGGAATTCGCGGCCTCCTCGCGCCCTGAGCCTTCAACGGGAGCGGGAACGAAAAGACTGAGATCCACGCCGAACCTTGAAGCCACATCTCCCGCCAGCAGAAACAGCAGCCACGTGCCTGCAAACAGGAGAATCAAGGTCGAATGAAGGCCGTAGGCCATCAACGACAAAATTGCCAGAAGAACTCGCAGCGCCGGAGGATTGACCTTCTTGCCGTTGAGCTTTTTCAGCCCGAATATAGCCAGAAGAATGAGCGCCAGAGTTTCAAACAACCGTTTTACCATCGGGAAGTTCACCTCGCTCTCAAAAAAAAACTGATGCCGGGTATTTTTAGATTATACCAGTTTCCGCGTCAAAAATACATTTTTGCCCCGAGATCTTCCGACGGCACAAGCGGCGGCCGAAAAAACTTTCGGGCCGCCGCATTCGTTTTCTCTCAAAAAATTTCTACCTGCCGCGCAGCGCATCCACGCGGTCAAGGCGCTCCCACGCCGGAATGGGATCGAGGTCCATGCGTCCCATGTGTCCATAGGCGGCGATGCGGCGGTACTGCGGCCTGCGCAGATCGAGGTCGCGGATGATGGCCGCCGGACGAAAGTCGAAGGCGCGCTCCACCAGCGCCGTAATCTCGTGATCGGCCAGGGTGCCCGTGCCGAAGGTTTCAACGCAGATTGACACGGGGCGCGCCCGGCCGATGGCATAGGCCACCTGGATTTGGCAGCGATGCGCCAGTCCCGCGGCCACCACATTCTTTGCCGCGTAGCGCGCCATATAGGCCGCCGAACGATCCACCTTCGTGGGGTCCTTGCCGGAAAAGGCGCCGCCTCCGTGGGGAACCATGCCGCCGTAGGTATCGACGATGAT
>CABTYW010000060.1 GCA_902489135.1 uncultured Synergistaceae bacterium | reverse complement strand
GGATAACCCCGCCGTTCTTCTTCATATTGTCGGCAATGTCGGAGGGATTGAAGACCATGGCCGTGTAGAAAAATCCGAAGAAGACAATGAGCACCACGTACAGCAGGGTATAAATCCAGCTGCCGGGAGCAAATACGTTGGCAATCCTCTCGGTGCTGCGGAACAGGCGCAGAAGCATGGAGGGGAAAATCAGCAACGATGAAGCGAAGATGATGGGCATCACGCCGCCCATGTTGACGCGCAGAGGAATAAAGCTGCTCTGTCCGCCATAGACGCGGTTGCCCACGACACGCTTGGCATATTGCACCGGCAGGCGGCGCTGTCCCTGCTCAAGGAGCACGGCGCCGGCAAGAACGGCGATCATGACGAAAACCGCCATAATCAGCGTCACCACATTCATTTCGCCGGAACTGACCATGGAGAAGGTCTGGATGACGGCTTCAGGCAAACGAGCGACAATTCCGGCAAAGATCAAAACGGAAATGCCGTTGCCGACGCCGTGATCGGTCATCTCCTCGCCGATCCACATCACCGCCACCGACCCCGTCACCGCCGTCAGCACGGCAATAAAGAAGGCCAGACCCGACGCGCCGAGAACGCCGGCACGGCGAAGCCACAGCGCCATGCCGAAGGCCTGAATGAAGGCGAAGAGAATGGCGCCGCAGCGCGTATACTGCGTCATCTTTTTCTGCCCCTGCGGACCTTCCTTCTGAAGGCGATCGAGGGTGGGGAAAATCGCTGCAGCCAGCTGCAACACAATGCTCGCGTTAATGTATGGAGCGACGCCGAGCGAGAAAAGGCTGAACCTTCTAAGCGCGCCACCGGCAAACAGATCCAAGAACCCCAGAACGCCGCTTCCCTCAAAGAGCTGAGCCATGGCGGCCGAATCGATGCCGGGGGTTGGAATGTGGGATCCCAGGCGGAAGATAAACAACATTCCCAGCGAAAAGAGAATGCGCCTCTTGAGATCCGGAAGTTTGAACACGTCGCTGAAGGTGTCAGCCACTTTAGATCACCTCAGCAGTACCGCCGGCAGCGGCAATTTTGGAAGCGGCAGTCTTGCTGAAGGCCTGTGCCTTAATGGTGAGCGGCTTGTTGAGTTCGCCGTCGCCGAGGATCTTGACGGGCGTGTCCATGTTGCGAACAAGGCCGTAAGCAAAAAGCTCGTTTACGGTCACCACGGCGCCTTCCTTGAAAATTTCGGCAATATCGGCAAGGTTGGCAATCTGGTACACCTTGGCGAAGTTGTAGTTATTGAAACCGCGCTTGGGAGTACGGCGCACAAGGGGCATCTGACCGCCTTCAAAGCCGGGGCGGATGCTGCTGCCGGCGCGGGAGCCGTAGCCCTTGTGGCCTCTTCCCGCCGTCTTGCCGTTGCCGCAGCCGATGCCGCAGCCGACGCGTTTCGGCTTGCGTTTGGATCCTTCAGCCGGACGCAGATCAGTAAGATTCATCGGTATGCCCCCTTACTCTTCCACTTCGGTGCATTCCACAAGGTGCGCCACAGCGCGAACCATGCCGCGGATCTGAGGCGTATCCTCATGAATCACCACTGAATTCAGCTTGTGCAGGCCGAGCGCCTTGATGGTGCGGGACTGACGCTCAGGACGGCCGATATCGCTTTTTTTCCAGACGATACGAAGTTTAGCCATAATCGCAACTCCTCCTAAGCGAGAGCTTCGGCAGTAGCGGCGGCCGGAGCCTCAGGTGCGGCTTCGGGAGCCGGGGCTTTTTTCTTACCGCGCAGCGCCAGAATTTCGTCGCGGGTGCGAAGAGACGCCACAGCGGCCAGCGTAGCGCGGGCAACGTTCACGGCGTTGGACGTGTGGCCGACCACTTTCGTCATGACGTCCGTCACGCCGCCCAGCTCCATGATGGCACGGACGACGCTTCCGGCAATAACTCCGGTACCGTCAACGGCGGGACGGAGCAACACTGAAGCGGAGCCGTAACGGCCAAGCACAGGATGGGGAATGGTAGCGCCGCGGCGCTTCACGTAGATCATGTCTTTTTTGGCGTCTTCAATGCCCTTGCGGACAGCTTCTGAAATTTCGCGAGCTTTGCCCATGCCGATGCCCACATTGCCTTTGCCGTCGCCCACCGCAAGAAGAATGCTGAAGCGAAATCTCTTGCCGCCTTTGACGGTCTTGCTGACACGGTTGATGAATAAAACGCGCTCGTTCAGCTCGGCAGCGTTCGCAGACTGTTTTTCGGTCATTGAATTTCCTCCTTAGAGCTTCAAGCCCGCTTCGCGAGCGGCGTCAGCGATAGCCTGAACGCGGCCGTGATACGCATGGCCGCCACGGTCAAAGACAACTTCGGTAATTCCCTTTTCCTTCGCGCGCTCCGCCACCAGCTTCCCCACGACCTTGGCCGCCTCGACGGTGCAGTGTCCGCCCTGGAGGGACTGCGCCACGGCATCTTCCTGAGTGGAAACGGAAAGCAGCGTGTGACCCACGGTATCGTCAATGACCTGCACATAAATCTCTTTCAAGCTGCGAAAAACGGAAAGTCTCGGTCTCTCGGCGCTTCCGGCCACGCTCCGGCGAAGGCGGCGATGACGAAGGAGACGCATTTCATTTCTGCTTTTATTTTTAATCATATGGGCTCACCTCGTCTACTTGCTTGCAGCCTTGCCGGCCTTGCGGATAATGTACTCGCCCTGGTAGTGGATGCCCTTGCCCTTATAGGGTTCCGGCGCACGGTAGGCGCGAATAATGGCGGCAATCTGTCCCACCGCCTGCTTGTCAATGCCCTTGACGAGAATTTTGTTGCTGCCTTCCACGCTGAAGGAAATGCCGGCAGGCGGCGTCACTTCCACGGGGTGCGAAAAGCCGAGGCTCAGGCCGAGGTTTTTGCCCTTCATGGCAGCGCGGTAACCGACGCCATCAATCTCAAGAACGCGGGTATAGCCTTCGGTGACGCCGACCACCATGTTGTTGATCATGGCGCGCATCATGCCGTGAGCGGCCTTTGTGGGCTTCTCCTCGTTGGAGCGCGAAACGTGGATAACGCCGTCCTTCACTTCAACAATGATGTTCTTCACGACGGGCATGGAAAGCTCCCCGTTTTTGCCCTTGACAATAATTCGGTCTTCCTTGACTTCTACGCTGGCGCCTTTCGGGATTGTGATGGGTTTACGTCCTAATCTTGACATGTTCTTCCCTCACTTACCAGACATAGCAGACGACTTCTCCGCCGAGTCCGAGCAGTCTGGCCTCGGCATCGGTCTTAAGACCCTGAGAAGTGGAAACAATGGCAATTCCCAAACCGCCCATCACTTTGGGCAACTTGTCCTTGCCGACATAGATGCGGCGACCGGGCTTACTCATGCGGCGAAGGCCCTGAACAACGTGCTCGCGGTTGGGACCGTAATTCATGAAGATCTTGATGACGCCCACGGGCTTGTTCGGATCGTTGAGGACCTTATAATTGCGGATGAACCCTTCACTTTTAAGAATTTTGGCGATCCCCAGCTTCATTTTGCTGATCGGGATATCCACGCTCTCATGGTAAACCATGTTCGCGTTGCGAATTCTTGTGAGCATATCCGCAATCGGATCATTAACGTACATGAAAGTTCCCCTTTCTAAACAAAGCTGTTCTTACCAGCTTGATTTGACAATTCCGGGAATCTTGCCTTCGCGGACAAGAGTGCGGAAGCAGCAGCGGCACATGTCGAAGTCTCTCATATAGCCGTGCATACGACCGCAGAGCGGACATCTGTTGTAACCGCGGGTAGAAAACTTCGGAGGAAGCGCAGCTTTGTTTTTGAGTGCTTTTCTTGCCATTGTGAGCCCTCCTTAGTTTTCCGTGTGCGCAAAGGGCATGCCCAGCTTATCGAGCAGGACAAAGGCCTCTTCGTCGTTGTCAGCCGTAGTCACGATGGTGATATTCATTCCGCGGATTTTTACAACCTTGTCGTACTCGATCTCGGAGAAAATCAGCTGATCTCTGAGTCCGAGGTTATAGTTGCCGCGCCCGTCAAAGGACGTGCGGGAGACGCCTTGAAAGTCTTTAATGCGAGGAAGCGTGAGAGACATCAGGCGATCGAGGAATTCCCACATGCGAACTCCGCGCAGCGTGACGCTGCAGCCCACGGGGGAGCCCTCGCGAAGTTTGAAGTTGGCGATGGACTTCTTGGACTTTCTGATCAGAGGACGTTGTCCGCTGATGGTTGAAAGCTCCGATACCGCCGCATCGATGAACTTATTGTCCGTTTTGGCGTCGCCCACGCCGATGTTGATAACGACCTTGACGATGCGGGGAGTCTTCATGGGGTTCTTATAGGAAAACTGCGCCTGCAGTGCAGGGACAGCTTCATTTTTGTACTTATCAAGCACACGAACGGGAATGGTCATCGTTTGCCTCCTCACTGTTTCTTCTTGCCGAGATCGACAACTTCTCCTGAGACTTTAGCCACGCGAACTTTGCGGCCGTCTTCAAGGAAAGCATGACCAACGCGGGTGGGCTTGCCGGTGTTGGGGCAAATCAGCATCACTTTGCAGGCGTAAATGGGCGTTTCTTTCTTGACGATGCCGCCCTGAGGATTTGCCTGTGTGGGTTTCATGTGCCGAGACGCGACGCTCACGCCCTCAACAATGACTTTCTTTTCGTCGGGAAGCGAAACAAGGATTTTGCCTTCCTTGCCCTTGTCCCGTCCGGAGATGACTCTTACACGGTCACCTTTTTTTAAACGCATTCTGCTCATCTCGCAGGCCTCCTACACAACTTCGGGCGCCAGCGAGATGATGCGCATGTATTTCTTCGCGCGAAGCTCACGGGCGACTGGGCCGAAAATACGGGTTCCTTTGGGATCGCCGTTGGCGTCAATCAGAACCGCGGCGTTATCGTCAAAGCGAACGTAAGTGCCGTCGGCGCGGCGGCGCTCCTTTTTCACGCGGACGATAACCGCCTTTACCACGCTGCCCTTGGCAACGTTGCTGTTGGGAATGGCTTCCTTCACAGCGCAGACGATAACATCACCGATGGAACCGAAACGGCGGCGGCTGCCTCCGAGCACCTGGATGCACTTTACGCGCTTCGCTCCGGTGTTATCAGCGACGTTGAGAACGGTATTCAACTGAATCATCGGTTAGGCATCCTCCTCGACTGAACCGTCCAGAATCGGCGCTCTTTCGACGATTCTCACCAGGGCCCAGCGTTTTTTTCTGCTCATGGGGCAGGTCTCGGCAAACTGCACTCTATCGCCTTCGCGGCACGTATTCTCGGGATCGTGCACAAGGAACTTCTTGGACTTGATAATGCGTTTGCCGTACACGGGGTGCATGGCATGACGAGTAACTCTGACGGAGATCGTTTTCTCCATTTTATCGCTGACGACAATTCCGATCTTTGTCTTGCGATGAGGGGTTTTAGCTTCCATAGCGCCCTACCTCCTTCCGGCGTTCACGTTCGGTCCCTGTTCTTTTTCGTGAACAATGGTAAGGACTCTCGCGATGGTCTTTTTAACTTCCTTGATTCTGCTGGTGTTTTTCAACTGACCAACAGCGTTTTGGAAGCGCAGATTGAAAAGCTCTTCCTTGAACTGATCGTGCTTGGCTTTGAGCTCTTCAACAGTCATTTCACGCAGACTTTTGGCGTCCATAGCTATTCACCATCCAAACTGTCGCG
This sequence comes from uncultured Synergistaceae bacterium, assembly GCA_902489135.1. Lineage (GTDB taxonomy): Bacteria > Synergistota > Synergistia > Synergistales > Dethiosulfovibrionaceae > Pyramidobacter. The sequence goes on along the minus strand of CABTYW010000060.1, from coordinate 4,713 downwards.
GGTCACAAGCCGCACTTTAATAGGAAGCTTGTGAGAAGCCGTGCGGAATGCTTCCTCAGCGACTTCACGGGGAATCCCGCCAAGCTCAAACATAATACGTCCCTTGCGAACGGCCGACACCCAGAACTCGGGCGCTCCCTTTCCTTTACCCATTCGGGTTTCAAGGGGTTTCTTCGTGTAGGGGACATCGGGGAAGATGCGGATCCAAAGCTTGCCGCCCTTGCGCATCTTACGGTTGATGGCAACACGGGTCGCTTCAATCTGGCGGGCGGTGATGTAGGCGCACTCCAATGCCTGTACGCCATACTCACCGAAAGCTACATAAGCACCGCCTTTTGTCTGACCCACAAGGCAATCGCGATGGGGTTTGCGGTACTTTGTCCTTTTCGGCATTAACATTTAAGCCCGGCCTCCTTCCCGCTTGTTGGCTCTGCTGCGCACCGGGCGAGGGGCGGCGGTGTTGATTGCCTTTTCGTCACGGTAAATCCAGCATTTGACGCCGATGGTTCCGTACATGGTGACCGCCCTGACGCAGGCGTAGTCGACATCAGCGCGCAGGGTGGACAGAGGCAGACGTCCGTCGTTATACCACTCCGTGCGGGCAATTTCAGCGCCGCCAAGTCGGCCGGAACACTGAATTTTAATCCCCAGGCCGCCGGCCTTCATGGTACGGAACATGGCCTGTTTCATGGCGCGGCGGAAGCTCACGCGGCGCTCCAGAGCGGAAGCGATGTTCTCGGCCACCAGCTCGGCATCCACTTCAGGATTTTTGATCTCCTGCACGTTGAGCATCACGCGGGTTCCCGTCATGGACTGAAGTTCGTCCTTCATCTTGGCAAGCTCGGAACCCTGTTTGCCGATGACGACGCCGGGACGGGCCGTCCAGATGGTGAAACGGATGACTTTTCCGATGCGCTCGATCTCGACGCGGGAAATGCCCGCACCGTCGAAGCGGTTTTTAATCCACTGACGAAGTTTGATGTCCTCGTGAAGGTTCTTGGCGTAGTTGCTGCCGGCAGCGAACCATTTGGACTCCCAGTCACGAATCACGCCGATACGATAACCGATCGGATGAACTTTCTGACCCATAAGTCATTTCCTCCTTACTCGGCAACCGTCACAGTGATGTGACTGGTACGATGCACATAGGCATGGGCGCGTCCCATGGAAACGGGACGGAAACGCTTCATGCTGGGGCCCTGAACGGCAAAGGCCTCGACCACTTTCAGCTTCTCCACATCCATGCCGAAATTGAACTCGGCATTGGCGACGGCGCTCTTCAGAACTTTCTCCACAAGGCGGGCGGCCTTTTTGGGAGTATAGCGCAGCGCCATCATGGCGTCTCCGACTTTCTTGCCGCGGATCAGAGGCAGAACCTGACGGACTTTATAAGGCGAAATACGCACACCTTTGGCAATTGCATGAGCCTGCACGTCAATAGCCTCCTTTACTTAGCGGCGGGAGCTGCCGTCTTGGGAGCTGCCGCTGCCGTCGCGCCGGTGGGAACCGCGCGCTCCTGTCCGCTGTGACCGGTGAAACGACGGGTCAGAGAGAACTCGCCGAGTTTGTGACCGATCATGTTCTCGCTGATGTAGACGGGAACATGAGTACGGCCGTTATGAACAGCAATGGTATGACCAACCATAGGAGGAACGATCATAGAAGCGCGGGACCAGGTCTTGAGGACCTTCTTCGCTCCACTTTCATTCAACTCCTCGACCCTCTTGAGGAGTCTCGCCTCGACGTAGGGTCCTTTTTTAGCAGAACGTGCCATAGTATATCCTCCTTACCCTACTACTTGGCGTAGCGGCGTCTGACGATAAACTTGTCGGACGGCTTGCGCGTGCGAGTGCGATAGCCCTTTGCAGGTGTGCCCCAAGGCGAGCAGGGATGATGATTGGATTTCGTGGTTCCTTCTCCACCGCCCATGGGATGATCGACGGGGTTCTGAATCATGGCGCGGATACGGCCTTTGCGTCCGAGCCAGCGCGTTTTGCCGGCTTTGCCGAGAGAGATGTTCTCGTGGTCACCGTTGCCAACGGTGCCGATGGTGGCGGTGCACTCCAGCAGGAACTTACGAAGTTCGCCGCTGGGCATACGAACGAAAGCGAACTTGCCTTCTCTGGCCATCAGCTGAGCGCTGACGCCGGCGGACCGTACCAGCTTGGCTCCGCGTCCCGGCTCAAGCTCGATGTTGTGAACCAGCGTGCCGTCGGGAATGTCGCGGAACTTCTTGGCGTTGCCGGGGCGGATATCCGCATCGGGACCGGCAATAATGGTGTCGCCCACGTTGAGCTGATCGGGGCAGATGATGTAGCGTTTCTCGCCGTCAACGTAGAAGATGAGTGCGATACGCGCCGAACGGTTGGGATCGTATTCAACGGCGGCAACGCGGCCGGGAATGCCGATTTTGTCCCGTTTGAAGTCGATGATGCGCAGACGGCGGATGTGGCCGCCGCCGATGAAGCGCATGGTTCTGCGACCGTAATTGTTGCGGCCGCCCGTTCTCTTTTTGCGACCGGCAAGCAGAGAGCGCTCGGGCTTCTGTTTTGTGATGTCCGCGCGGCTCAGGATCGTCATATGACGTCTGCTGGCGGTGTAGGGATTGAATTGTTTAATAGCCATTTTCCGTGATCCTCCAATCGCTACGCGCCGGCGCCTTCGAAGAACTGAATGCGCTCTCCGTCAGCCAGCGTAATGACAGCTTTTTTCCACGCGCGGCTTTTTCCGAGAAAAGCTCCCATACGCTTCGGTTTGGAATGAACCTTTATGGTATGGACGCTCTTCACTTTAACCTTGAAGACAACCTCGACGGCTTTGCGGATCTCCACCTTATTGGCCATGGGATGAACTTCGAAAGTGTACTTGTTCATTTCCATCAAGCGGCTGCTCTTCTCGGTAACCACAGGACGGATGATGATGTCATGCGCTACAAGGTTCATCAGGCGTACACCTCCTCAAGTTTCTGGAGAACCGCCGGTGTCGCGACCACATGATCGTGATGCACAAGGTCAAGCACGTTGATGCTGTCAACGTGAAGAACCTTGGCGCCGGGAATGTTGCTGGCGGATCTCACGACGTTCTCATTTCTGCTGTCCAGAATGAAGAGAACCTTTTTCGCCTTCAGAGTGTCAATGAAGCCCTTCATCTTCTTCGTGGAAGGGGCATCGAGATCGAAGTTCTCAACGGCGCAAAGCGACTGCTCCGCCACTCTCATGGAGAGAGCGCTGCGCATGGCCAGCGCGCGGACCTTCTTATTGACTTTCAGGAAGTACACGCGGGGCTTTGGACCGTGAACGACACCGCCGCCGACCCACAGGGGCGAACGGGTGCTGCCTGCACGCGCGCGGCCGGTGTGTTTCTGTTTCCAGGGTTTTCTGCCGCCGCCTCTGACTTCTCCGCGCATCTTCGTGCTCGCCGTCCCCTGCCGCGCATGGGCCAGCTGGGCGACCACAACCTGATGCATTGCAGCAACGTGTACCGGAATTCCGAAAACTTCATCGGACAGAGTTCTCTCTCCGACGACTTCTCCGGAAATATTCAGCATTTTGATAACTGGCATTTCCTTGATCCTCCTTCAGCCTAGGCCTGCTTACGTACCAGGACGAGGCCGTTTTTGGCGCCGGGCACCGCACCTTTGATGAGAAGGAGGTTGTTCTCCTTGTCAACTGCGACGACGGTCAGGTTTTTGACGGTGACGCGTTCGTTGCCCAACTGACCGGGCATCGTTTTTCCCTTAAAAACGTGGCTGGGATAACTGGTCGCGCCGCTTGATGCGGGCTTGCGGTGAGACACGGACACGCCGTGAGTCGCCTGAAGGCCGCCGAAGTTCCAGCGCTTCATAACACCGGCAAATCCTTTGCCCTTGCTGGTACCCGTGACGCTTACGGCCTCGCCTTCGGCGAAGAGCGAAACGTCAACGGACTGACCCACTTTGTAGTCCGCGGCGTTCTCGATGCGGAACTCGCGGAGCCAGCGGCAGGGAGCGACGCCGGCGTGGTCGAAAATACCCTTCATAGGCTTGGTGACTTTGTGGGGCTTGCGCTCGCCAAATCCCAGAAGAACGGCGCTGTACCCGTTCTTCTCAGGTGTACGAACGTCAACCACGGGGCAGGGACCGGCAGCGATAACGGTCACCGGAACGGACTTTCCGGCGTCATTGAAGATGCGGGTCATGCCCAGTTTTTGTCCAAGAATTCCAAGACTCATTGCACAAACACTCTCCTTTGCTCAGAGCTCCCCCCCGCAAGGGGGGAGATTCAGCTTTTATGGCTTTAAGAGCTTCCCGCTCGATTAGAGCTTGATCTGGATGTCAACTCCGGAGGGAAGATTAAGCTGCATCAATGCTTCCATTGTTTTCTGCGTCGGATCGAGGATATCGATCAGACGTTTGTGAATTCTCTTCTCATAGTGCTCGCGCGCGTCTTTGTTGACGTGAGGCGAGGTCAAAATGCAATACTTGTTGATCTCCGTCGGCAGAGGGATGGGGCCGGCAACCTTTGCGCCGCTGCGAGAGGCGGTCTCGGCGATCTGCGTCGCCGACGCATCAAGGACACGATAATCGAAAGCCTTCAGGCGAATTCTGATTTTCTTAGACACGTTGGGGCCTCCGAATTAGTCGAGGATCTGCGAGACGACGCCGGCGCCCACGGTGTGGCCGCCCTCGCGAATGGCGAAGCGAAGCTGTTCGTTCATGGCCACGGGCGCAATGAG
>CABTYW010000059.1 GCA_902489135.1 uncultured Synergistaceae bacterium | reverse complement strand
TCCGGGGTGATCTCCTCGGCCCGGCAGATGTCACCCCGGTAAAACCACGGTTTGGCGTCGGCTTCCCTCATGATTTCCAGCGCCTCGCCGGCCGGCGCGGCAGCCATGGAGACGCGCCGCAGCCACCGCAGCGATCGGCTCATGCGCACTGCGGCGCCGTTGACGCAGACCACGGGGCAGTCGCCTTCCATTTCCAGCGCGTACTTTCTCGCCCCCGCAAAGAGACGCCCCGTACAGATCACGAAGCGCACGCCGGCAGCCACCGCTTTGGCGACCGCCCTTCGATTGGCTTCGGGCATTTCAAAGCCGCCGGGAGCCAACAGCGTTCCGTCCAGGTCGGCAGCGATGAGTTTAATCATAAAAATTCCTCCGCAAATATCCATGATGCTTCATTATAAATGAAAAATCGCAGGAATACGAATGAAATTCACGCTTTTCAAAGCGGCGAGGCGTAATATATAATAACAGACGTGTATCTATATATCCCAACACCCAAGATAGGGGAATCGAGATGATCGCACTGGTACAAAAGGTGGCTGCGGCAATTGAGCTGCTCAGCGTGGCCATTATCACATGGGGAATTCTATGGGCTCTGCTCCACCTTCTGATGATCGGAATTGAAAAACATCGCGTCGACCTGGACTTGAGCTACAGCTGGCTTCGGGTGCGCCGTACGCTGGGAGAAATCATGCTGCTGGGACTTCAATTTCTCGTGGCGGCGGACATTATCCTCACAGTCTGCAATCCCGACGTCAAGCAAGTCGTTCTGCTGTCCGTCATCGTCATCATCCGCGTGGTGCTCAGCGCGTCGCTGGGGCATGAAATTCTCGGCCTGGAAAAGCGCGACTTGAAAGCCAAACGCCACCTGCCGCCCCGCTATGAATGAAATTTTCCCGGAGCGCGCTGCGACGACGGTTTTTTTGCGCGCTCATCCCTTTACGACGCACCATTAAAATTAAAAATAAGAAGAAAGATTTCATAAACGGTTGTGCCGCCCTGTGCGTCGCTGCGAAGCGGCCGTGCGTGAAAGCAGCTCAAGAGGGGCGGACGTCGCCGACATACAACAGCGCGCTCTCATGCCCGCTGCGCTTTGCAGTTTCGGGGGCGATGAAACCGCCCTTGTCGCCCGTTCTCCGAGGTTTCGCACGGGGGCGCGGCTGTTTTTGCGCTTTTTCAACGGTGCCGTCGAAGAGAGACGGCAAAAGCCCGGCGAATAGGTCTTACCTGTCGAGGTGCGCGGCTGCGGATCTCCTTTTCAGCGCTGAAAAACGACTTGAGCAACACAGCCTTTACGGACGAAGCGCAAAAAACGTTGCACCGGAAGTTTTTCGCATTTCGACGCCATCAAGCACTCTCCCCGTGATGTTTACGCGGGGATTTTTTTATGGCTCAGCAAAAAAGCCCTCGGGCACACTTTTAAGGCCCATCTTCTATATTTACAGGCGCACGAAATGTCTTTTTGGGATATTGTAAGAACCCTTTATTTATGTTAAAATTACTTACGTTTTCAATGTACTTTTTCCTTTCAAAAGTGCAGGTCTTTCGCTTTTCCATCAGGTGATCTTCTTCCCGGAGGTGACGGGGTTGGAGATGGAGGGCGCGGCGCCGCACGTTGCAGCGTCACCGGCCTTTTCGAGAAACGCTGGGGGCTGTGTGCGGTTCCGGCACCAATGTGTATTTTTTTAATTAAGGAGGCATCATTATGCGCAGATTAGCAGCACTGTTGCTGGCGGGGCTCTGCTTTGCCACGGCAGCTTCGGCAGCGGACGTTACCGTCAAAAGCTTTTCGCCGCAGGGCGAAATTCAGTCAAAACGCCCGCAGATCATCGTTGTCTTTAACGGTGCCGCCGCCGAGAAATCGCAGGTCAACAAGGTTCTTCGCGGCGACAAAATTCCTGTGAAGTTCCGCCCGTCGATCAACGGCACCGCCCGCTGGACTTCCGTCAGCAAACTGGTCTTCACGCCTTCTCAGGACCTTCAGCCGGCAACCCGCTATGACGCCGACTTCGGCCCGGGCGGACTGAAGACGCCTTCCGGCAATCTGGTGGCCGGAACTCAAAGCTTCACATTTCACCGTCCCGCGCTCAATTTCAAACAAGCGTCCATCATCGGCACTTCCTCGAACCGTGAGCTGAAGCTCCTCCTGGACTTCAACACCGAAGTCTCGCCCGTTCGTCTTCGCGGCTTCCTCAACATTACCGATGCCAACGGGAACACTATAGGCTACAACATTGAAGGTGCCGCCCCCACAAAAGCGATCATCGTGCACACCAACGCCGTTTACGGCAAGAGCGTCAAAATTCTCGTGGAAGGCGGACTGCTGCCCGACAAAGGCGATTTGCCTCAGGACGGCCCTCTGGAAGTCAACTTTGACATCACCACGGAGACGAAGATCACCAACTCCTCCGCTTACACCAACGAATCCGGACACGGACGCATCCGCGTCGAGCTCAACAACTCCGTCGATCTGGCCAAGGCCAAAGGGTTCATCGAGCTTTCCCCTTCCGTTCCCTTCACGCTGAGCAGCGCCTATGACGGATTTTTCATCGAGGGTGACTTCGCTCCCCGCAGCCGCGTCACGCTCACCGTCCGCAAGGGTTTGACGGCACAGGACTCCACGCCCATGCAGGAGGACTTCGTCAAGGCTTTCATCTTCCCCGACATGGACCCCGCCATCCGTTTTCCTTCGGCCGGCATGTTCCTGACGCCCGCCGAAGATCCCCGCATTGCCATAGAGACCGCCAACGTCAACACGCTGAACGTTTCCGCCTGGCGGCTTTACAACAACAACGTGCCCGTGGCCGTGCTTGATGCCGACGCATGGAACAGCGACTTCCGGCGCTTTGCGCGTCCTCTGGGTTCCAAAAAATACACCGTAGGCAGCATGTCCAACGAAATTACGCGCCGTTCCCTCGACCTGGCCGCTCTGGGATGCAAGGAAGAGGGCGTCTACATGATTCAGGCGTCCAACGCCGATCCCGATACCTGGCAGTCCTCCACCATGCTGCTGTGCATCACCGACACGGCGCTGTCGGCACGTCTGTACAACAACGGCCTTCACGTTTGGGCGACGGGCATTTCCACCGCGGCCCCCGTTGAAGGCGCCACCGTTAAAGTCTATTCGTCGAGCAATCAGGTTCTCCTCTCGGGAGTCACAAACGCCGACGGCATCGCCGAGTTCGCTCTGCCCGAAAAGTGGGACGAAAATCTCCGCCCCGACACCATCGTGGCTGAGAAAGAAGGCGTCATCACCTTTGTCAAACTGAGTTCCGACCAGCTGGCGGGACGCAACATCGACGTCTCCGGCGCCCCGTGGAACGACGCCTACGACGCGCTGTGGATTTTGCCGCGCAGCCTGTACCAGCCGGGCGAAACTCTGGAAGCAAAGGCCGTGGTGCGCAGCGCCGCCCTCGATCTGCCCGGCGAATTTCCTCTGACGTGGTCGCTGTCCACCCGCGGCATTGATCTGGCCTCCGGCACGCTGAAGCTTGACGGCGAAGGCACGGGACTCATCTCCGTTCCTATTCCTGCAACGGCCGAATCGGGCAGCTACGCTCTCAGACTCTCCGTTCCGGGAGCCTCATCGTCTCTTTCCGAGCGGACCGTTCAGATTGAAGAGTTCCGTCCTCCCGAAGTGGAGACGAAAATCGCCGCCCCCACGGCGCTCTATCCCGACATGGAGGCCAAATTCGGCCTCAGCGCGCGCTACCTCTTCGGCGGCAGCGGCGCAGGGCTCCACTGGGAACTGAATTACTCCACCGTTCCCGAAGCCTACGTGTCGAAGAACAATCCCGGATACGTTTTCGGGTACGAAGCGGCCAAGGACGCCGGACGCTCTTCCGGCTCAATCGGAGAAGGCGAGCTTGACGAAAACGGTGCCGCCGAAGTTTTTTGGACGCCCGATTCCGATCTGACGGCGTCATCCATTATTCGCGCCCACGTTCGCCTGAATGTTATGGAAAGCAGCGGACGCTGGACGGGCAGCACCGTTTCCGTGCCCATCTACCCCACCAAGGCGCTCATCGGCGTTCTGCCTCCCTCCGGCGAGATCCGCCCCCGGGCAAAGACCCCAATCGGCCTCGTGGCCGTCACGCCCGATGACAACCCCGTGAATTTGGGCAAAGTGGACGTGGAAATCAGCAAGGTCACGGAACGCTATGTCATGATTTCCGACGACAACGGCAGTCGCATGACTTGGCAGGAAGAGTTTTCCGAGCCCAGGCGCGACTCCGTCATGCTGAACGGCACGGCCAAATACGTCTTTACGCCCGAAGAAGAGGGCATTTATCGAATTACGTTCACCCACAAGCAGGGACGCGCGTCGCTGCGCATCGGCGTCTGGGAAAATTACAGCGGATCTTCCGCTTCGGGAGCCACCATGCCTGACCGCATTGAGCTCCACAGCGACAAAGAAGCCTACTCCGCCGGCAGCACCGCAAAGATCACTCTGAAGTCGCCCTTCGCCGGCCGCGCCGTGATCACGGCGGGCAACAACAAGCCTCTGATGATCAAGTCCTTTGACATGACTTCCTCGGAAGCCGAAGTGGAAATCCCCGTCACCGAAGCCATGACGCCCAACGGATGGGTGGTCGTTCAGGTCGTCCGTCCCGAGGGCGCCGAGACGAAACCGCCCTACCGCGCGCTGGGCGCCATGCCGCTCAAACTTGACCTCGGCGCTCACAAGCTCAACGTCACGCTGGACCTTCCCAAGAAAACCGAGCCGGGCAGTCTGACGGCCAAGATCTCCGTGACCGATGCCGACGGAAAGCCCGCCGACGGAAAAGTCTCCATCGCCCTGGTGGATCGCGGCATTCTGCTTCTCAGCGACGAGGACAACGAGAACCCCTTTGACCACTTCACCCGCCGCCGCGCCCTTGACGGCCGGCTCTGCGACATTTACGACTCTCTGTTGCCCCTGGAAGCCCGCGGCACTGCGCTGCTTCACCCCGCCGGAGGCGACAGCGCCGAAATGGCCTGCATGAAGCTCATGGCCAACGGCGACATGATGTCCCCCGTCCGCGCCTCCGATTACAAGCCGTTGGCGCTGTGGCTTCCCGACGTGGACGTGAAAAACGGAACGGCTGAAGTGACCCTTGAGGTCCCCGAATTTACCGGCGCTCTGAGAGCCGAAGCCGTGGCCGTCGCCAAGACCTGCCTGGGACGGGGCACGACGGAAACCAAGGTCGCCCGCCCCGTGGTGATCAGCGCGACGCTGCCCCGCTTCGCCTCGCCCGACGACGAGATTATGGCCGCCCTGAACATCACTTCCGAACAGGGCGGACAGGCTGACGTCACCGTCACGCCCTCCGAAAGCCTCGGCAGCATCTCCGGCCATCCTTCGGAAAATCTCCAAAAAGTGGCGTTGCCGGCGAAAAAGCGCGTCGACCTCACCGAAAGCATTCCTCTCATGATGGCGCTCAACACCTCCGATCACGGCAGTCTTACCGTGGATGCCGTCATGGACGGTAAGACCTATACTGCCACGGCGGGCCTCGCCGTCCGTCCCGAATGGCCTTTGACCTCCCTGACGGGCGGAGCCGCCGTCAACGAAGGTACCACGGAGTTCACCCTTCCCGACGACTGGTATCCCGGAACGGGCGACATTGACGTGTCCCTGTCGGGAGCTCCCGTCGTTGACGCACTTTCTCTTTTGAACACGGTGAACACCTGGGGCTGGGGAATTGATCGTCTGATCTCCCGCGGCTGGATCGTTCTCAACCTGCCGGGGCTGCTGTCGGAGAAAGACGCCGACCTGGTCAATCCCGAAGAGAACCGCATCGCGCTCAACACCGTTCTGGCGGGCATCACAAGCTATCAGCTCTATGACGGTTCGTGGAGCCGCTGGATGGGCGACGGAAGCGATCCCTGGTCTTCCGTGTCGGCGCTGCATCTGCTCACGGCCATTAAAGAAGCGGGCGTCATGGACCCCGCGGGGCTGAACGCCGGTTATCAATGGCTGCGCCGCTACATGGCTTCTCAGGTCCCCGAGGGCGAAACGAAGGAAGAGCTCGAAGCCCGCGCGTACGGTTGTTACGTGCTGGCTCTCGCCCATGATGCGCCTCTGGGCTGGATGAACTGGCTTGAAGAACGCACCGGAGAGATGAACAACTCCGGACGTTCGCTTCTCGCCGCGGCCTATGCTCTGGCGGGCGACCGCAAGAAGGCCGAAGCTCTGGCCGGTTCCGAAAGCGGCAGCGCTTCCGATAAGCTTTCCTTCCCCGAAGCGGGATTTCGCATGTTGGCCTTTGACGCCATGGAACCCGGCGGAGCGCCTTCACGCGATCTGGCTGCCCGCATCGCCGAAGAGCTGAAGAAGAACGCGCCCTTCCGCCGCGCAGGCGATGCCGCCAGCATGGTCATGGCGCTCAGCGTTTTCAGCCGCAATGCGGCGGCCGGTCCGGCCACGGCGAAACTGACGGACAGCGAAGGCAACGTGGTTCTTCTCTACGACGGACAGCCCGTCCGCTGGAAGGGCTCGCGGGGCGGAAAAATGGCCCTTGAAGTTACCGGCAGCGGCTCTCTGTGGTATTCCTGGACCGCCTCCGGCGTTCCCGCCGCGCCCGTCAAGGAATTCTCCAAAGGCGTCAAAGTCACGCGTCGGTTCCTCGATGCCGACACCATGAAGCCCGCAGACATGCAAAACGTGCCCTTCGGGCAGCGGCTTATCATGCAACTCTCGGTGGATGTTGCGTCCTCCGCGTCTGAATTGCGTCTCAGCGCGCTGTTCCCCGCCGCCGTCGAAGCCGAAAATGCCGGCGAGCTCGTCAACAGCGAAGGATACGCCGTCAGAGCCGACCTGCGCTTTGATCGCCTGCTGCTCAACATCTCCGGCAAGGGCAAAAAATTCCAGTGGAACATGCCCTGCCGTGCCACCTACCGCGGAAACTTCAGCGTGCCGCCCGTCTCCGTGGAAGCCCTGGGGAACAAGGGCATAGGCTGCCTCAGCGGAGGTGCCCGGATGCACGTGGAGTAAATTTCGACAATGAAATACCGCAGGTTCACATTTTTCGCGGGGCTTGCGCTGCTCAGCCTGATCTGTACCGGCCTCGGCCTGTACCGCCTGAGCAACCCGGCACCTCTGCTGCCGCGCCTGTCAGGCTGGCCCCGCTCCGCGGTCGTTCGCGACAGAAACGGAACGACGCTGTGTGTGACCCTCTCGGAGGACGGGGAGTTCTGTCTCCCCGTCCTCCTTTCCGATATGGGACGATGGCTTCCCCAGGCCGTCATTGAGACGGAAGACCGGCGTTTCAGAAGCCATCACGGCATCGATTGGTTGGGCATCCTGCGCGCCGCCCGCGACAACCTTTTTGCGGGCGGCGTCCGATCGGGAGCGTCCACCATCACAAGCCAGATTGTCCGCCTGTGCTGGCCCGCCGAGCGCACCGTGCGCACGAAACTGCGCGAATTCCTTCAGGCGCGGCGGTTGGAAAGCCGACTGTCGAAGGACAGCATCCTCCAAATTTATCTCAACATGGTCCCTTTGGGCAGCAATATGCGCGGCGCCGAAGCCGCGTCACTGGCATGGTTCAACCGTTCGGCGCGGGATTTGACGATTGCCCAGGCCGCGCTGCTGGCCTGCATGATCAAGGGCCCCACGGCCTACCGTCCCGACCTTCATCCCGACGCTGCGCTGAAGCGTCGAAACTACGTCATTGCCCTGCTGAAAGAACGGGGGGTCATTACGGCCGACCAGGCGCGTCTCGCTTTCGCCGAACCGCTGCCGAAAAAAATGACGCCTCTTCCGTCGGATGATTGGCTTTTCTGCCAAAAAGTCATCAGGACCTTCCCTCAAAAAGACATCACGTCAACGCTGGACCGCTCCCTGCAGAAGATCCTGCGCGGCGCGCTGACCGACGCACTGGCCGGTCAGGCGCCCCAAGTCACCGCCGCCGGCGTGATCATCGATAACGCCTCGGGAGCCGTGCGCGCCTACGTGGCCAACGCTCGCCACAGAACGGAAAACACCGTCGCACGCTGGGTGGACTGTGCCGATTCGCCGCGGTCTCCCGGGTCGGCTTTAAAACCTTTCGTCTATGCCATGGGATTTGAAGACGGCGTGCTGACGCCCCACACGCTCATGGCCGACACGCCTCTGACATTTTCGGGGCGCGCCCCGAGAAATTTTGACCGCATTTACCGCGGTCCCGTCAGCGCCGCCAATGCGCTCATCGATTCGCTGAACGTGCCTGCCGTCCGCATTCTGCGCGCTGAAGGCGGCGAACGTTTTCTCCAAAAACTCCGCCTCCTCGGCTTCAGTCTGCTCACCGGCGATGCCGCCCATTACGGCGATTCGCTGGTGCTGGGCGGCTGCGAGGTGACGCCGCTGCAACTCTGCGGAGCGGTGACGGCGCTGGCGCGCCGCGGAAAATACGTCATTCCCCGTCTGGCCGAAGACGAAAACATCGCGGAACAGGCCGTCTATTCCGCCGAAAGCGCCTGGATCACCACCGACGTTCTGGCTGATTTCTCTCGTACTCCGACGCTGTTGCGGTCCGTTGCCCCCCATGAGGGGCGGATGGCCTTCAAAACGGGCACGTCCTACGGACTGCGTGACGCCTGGACTGCCGGGTGGAACGACCGCTGGTCCGTTGTGATCTGGCTGGGAGACCCCACGGGGGCCCCTCACCCTGAGCTGGTGGGCCTCAGCGCCGCCGCCCCCGCCGCGTTGCAGGTGATGCGCGCCCTGCCGCCGGGAAATTTTGCCCCTCCGCCCGAAGGCGTGGATCAGCGCCGCGTATGTTCGCTTTCCGGCCTTCCGCCCACCGACCTTTGTCCCCACACCGCCAGGGAGTATTACATCCGCGGCATTTCGCCTGCGGCGCTGTGTCCCATGCACCGTCTGGTCAAAGGCAAGGTGATTACGCTGTGGCCGCAGGAGCTCTCCGCCTACATGGAAAGTCCCTACGAGCGCCGAAAGGAACTGGTCATCGCCTCGCCGCTGGCAAACGTCGCCTACCTGAAGCACGAGGACGGCGCCAATCTGGTGCTGCGCGCCGAGGGAGCCGGTCGTTTTTACTGGTACATCGACGGCCGCTATGTGGGTTCGGGAACGGCGGAACTGCCCTGTCTGTGGCCCATGGAACCGGGAAAGCACCGCCTCACCGCCATGGACGCTCTGGGACGGCAAAAAACCGTCGTTTTTTCAGTCTACTGCCTCGACAACAATCCCAATCCGTCGCTCCGGCCTCTGATACCCGTGGAATAACCCTTCGCCGCGCCTTTCAATGAAAATCTTCAACACAAAAGAAGCGCTCTCAGCTCACCGTCGGACGAGCTGAGAGCGCTTCTTTTTACAGAAATTTTCACCCGGAGAGAGAAAGGCGGTGCCCCTCAATTTCTTCGGGATACTCACATGCGTTGTCTCAAGAAAATATGGGTCTGCAAGCCTTCGCGGCTTCAGCCGCATTTCCGGGGGGAAGAGACCATGTCTGTCCTGCAGCTTCTGTGAGCGCACTGCTCACATTAAAGAGGAAAGGATGCCGGCGTTGGTCACGATCCCGACCAGGCAGCCCTCTTCGTCAACAACGGCAAGAGGGAACGGAGCTTCCGCGGCAGGAGCAATGATATCGGCGATCGGCGTATGGGAGTTCCCGTCGGCACATCCCGGCGAAGTGACTGAACGATGCTTTGACCCCGTCACCGCGCCTCAATTGCCTCCCCGATCAGGAGAATTGCCGATAAACGAATATCGTGATCAATCACGAAAAACCATGACCGTCCGCTCCGCTGAATCCCCCCGATGGCGTAGTCCACGGTGTTGTCGATGCGAACAATGCCGGACGGCGTAATCATAATGTTGCGCCCCCACATCGCTTTCGTCTTGTTCGCGCCGTTAATGAAGTTCCGCACGTAATTGTCGGCGGGATAAGTGGTTACGTGTTCAGGCGTTCCCCTCTGAACGACCGTTCCGTCCTTCATGATACAAACCCCGGTCGCCCATTTTGAAGGCTTCGTCCATATCATGGGCCATGAACACCATGGTCTTTTTCACCCTGTTCTCCCCTTTTTCGTTTGATATTAAAAATTTCCCCCTTTGTGAGATTTCGTTGTACACTCCGCCATGCAATCATTGGGCCTGCTGCGGCACAAGACCGCCCGCGGCATGGAAAAACCGAAATGCCGACAACGGCAAAGAACGGTTTATCGCTTTGCCGCCTTTCGTGTCCCGGTGTGCCCATCGACATGCCGCCGCATTGGGCCCTCAGGGAACGTCCCTCGCGGTGCGCTCCCGAGTTATGTCCTTTTTTCATCCCGCCTCCGGAAACTCCCAAGAACATAAAAGTTCATTCCGAAATACAGGGATTTGCCGCTCTCTTCTTCCATATTAAGAAGCCTTTTTGGAGAAGATTTTCATCTTCAGGCTCAATCATAATCAAGAACATTTCTTGTGGTTTATTGACACACCGGTTGTTTCGGATTACCATAAAAATAGAAAATTATAAAATTGTATATTTTAGACAAGTTTCGCTTCCGGCATTTGCTCAGCTTATGCACGGCGAAAAAAACTGCCATTATTTTTCTCTTCCTTAAGAGTGACTGACATATTCATGCGAAATTTTATTTTACCGCTCGACGTCGAACCTCAATCCGTGAAACAAAACGGGAT
>CABTYW010000058.1 GCA_902489135.1 uncultured Synergistaceae bacterium | reverse complement strand
GGAGTTCAGACGTGTGCTCTTCCGATCTGGACGTTGCCCCACGACGAGGCGAAGAGAAAGGCCGGGGAGATGCTGGAGATGGTGGGCATTCCGAGAAGGCGCTACGACGCCTACCCCCACCAGTTTTCCGGCGGCATGAAGCAGCGCGTGGTCATCGCCATCGCTCTGGCCTGCAAGCCGCGGCTGCTTATCGCCGACGAGCCCACTACGGCCCTTGACGTGACCATTCAGGCGCAGATCCTGGAGATGATCCACCAGCTGAAAAAGCAGAACAACACCTCTATGCTGCTCATTACCCACGATCTGGGCGTGGTGGCGCAAAACTGCGACGACGTGGCTATCGTGTACACTGGCGAGATCGTCGAAGTGGGCAATATCAAGGACGTCTATCATGAAAAGCTCCATCCCTACACTCAGGGGCTATTCGGGTCAATTCCATCGCTGTCGTCGAAAGAGCGGCGGCTTCACGCCATCGACGGCATGATGCCCGATCCCACGAAACTCCCCGAGGGCTGCAAGTTCTACGAACGCTGCCCTTTCGCGGAGGAACGGTGTCGGCGCGAACTTCCCGAGCTCGTCGAGTTCAAGCCGGGCCATAAAGTCCGCTGTTTCAGATATTACGGGAAGGGGGAAATTTCCGATGCCCGCCGATGAAATTTTAAAAGTCGAACATCTCAAAAAATACTTCAACACCCCTTCCGGCACGCTCCATGCCGTAGACGACGTCACCTTTACGCTGAACCGCGGCAAAACCCTGGGCGTCGTGGGCGAATCGGGCTGCGGCAAGTCCACCATGGGACGGTCGATCCTCAGGCTGATCGAGCCCACTTCGGGATCGGTCCGCTTCGAGGGCGAGGACATTCTCGGATACGGCAAAAAGCGCCTTAAAGCCCTCCGCAAGGACATGCAGATCATCTTTCAGGATCCTTTCGCCTCGCTCAATCCTCGCATGACCGTGGCCGAGGCCATCGCCGCGCCGCTGATCGTGCAAAACGTTTACAGTGGCCGGGACAAAAAGGGACTTCACAAGAAAGTCGCCGAGTTCATGGACCTTGTGGGACTGGCGCCGCGGCTGATCAACACCTATCCCCACGAACTGGACGGCGGACGGCGCCAAAGGATCGGCATCGCCCGCGCCATGGCCCTCAATCCCAAGTTCATCGTCTGCGACGAGCCGGTTTCGGCCCTCGACGTTTCCATTCAGGCGCAGATTCTCAACCTCATGCAGGACTTGCAGGAACAGATGGGGCTGACCTACATGTTCATCACCCACGATCTTTCCGTGGTGAAGTTCATTTCCGACGACATCATCGTCATGTACCTGGGACAGATGGTGGAGAAAGCGCCTTCCGACCTGCTCTTCAAAAATCCGCTTCATCCCTACACGAAAGCCCTTCTTTCAGCCATTCCCATTGCCGATCCCGATCTGCCCATGCAGAGAATTGAGCTCTCCGGCGAGATCACTTCGCCCATCAATCCGGCTCCGGGCTGCCGTTTCGCGCGGCGCTGTCCCTATGCCGACTCCGCCTGCAGCGCGGCGGATCTGATGCTGAGCGAAGTGGAAAAGGACCATTTCGTCAGCTGCATCAAAGTGGGAAAGCTCTCGTAACTCAGGTTAAAAGCCATGGCGGCTTTAACAAAAAAATGCCCGGTCCATGACGGGGCGCACACTCACCGAAAGGGGACGAAAAGAATGAGAGACTTGAGAAAAGGTGTTCTGGCAGCGGCACTGGTTATCGCCGGGGTGATTCTCGGCGGCACGGCGGTCGCAGCGGAGAAGGCGTACAAGGACACCATCATCTGGGGACAGGGGGCCGACGTGACGTCGCTGGATCCTCATCAGGGCAAGGAAACGCCTGCCGTGACGGTAACCTGCCAGATTTTCGACACGTTGACGACCGTCGACCCGACGACGGGAGAGGTCAAACCTCAGATTGCCGAAAGCTGGGAGCAGACCAGCGACACGTCCTATGTGTTCCATATCAGAAAGGGTATTAAATTCCACAACGGCAGCGAGCTGAAGGCCGCCGACGTCAAGTTCTCGCTTGACCGCGCCATCGCCTCGGCTTCTGTCTCCTACATTGTGGACTTCATCAAAGAGGTGAACGTCAAGGACGACTACACTGTGGAGATCATCCTTCACTCGCCCTATGCGCCGGCGCTGCGCAACCTGGCCGTGCCCTTCGCCGCCATTGTCTGCAAAGACCTGGTGGAAAAAGACGAGGAGGGCTTCAAACTGCATCCCGTAGGCTCGGGGCCTTATAAATTCGTGGAGTGGAAGCCCGGCGACACCGTCAAGCTCGACGCCTTCGACGACTACATGGACGGAAAACCCGCCACGCCCCATCTTGTCATGAAAGTCATTCCCGAAACGTCCCAGCGCCTCATTGCCCTTGAAACGGGCGACGTGGACATCGCTTACGACCTCGGCGTCAACGACGTGAAGAGGGCGCGCGACAGCAAGGACGTGGTGATTTTGGAGGCGCCCAGCCTTTCGTGCTGGTACATCTCCATGAACATGAACAAAAAGCCCTTCGACGATCCTCGCGTCAGAGAGGCCATCAATTATGCCATCGACCGCGATCTTATCGTCGAGACGATCATGTCGGGCAACGGACAGCCCGCCGACGCCATCATTGCCCCCGCGGTGTTCGGTTACTATCCTTCGGGCGTCTATAAATACAACCCCGATAAGGCCAGAGAACTGCTCAAGGAAGCGGGATACGGCGACGGCTTCAAGGCCACGCTGTGGGTCAACGACAATCAGGCTCGCATCGAAATCTGCCAGGCCGTTCAGGCCATGCTGCTTGACGTGGGCATCGACACTTCCGTCGAAGTTATGGAATTCGGCTCGTTCATTCAGAAGACCACGGCCGGAGAGCACGACATGGCCTTCTTCGGATGGACGACGTCCACTCGCGACGCCGATTACACCTATTATTCCCTTGAGCATTCCACAAAGCAGGGAGCTTCCGGAAATCGATCCTTCATCCACGACCCCGAAGTGGACAAGCTGGTGGAAGCCGGCAGAACCACTTCCGATTCCGAGACGAGAAAGGGCATCTACAAAGAGCTGGCTCTGCTGCTGAAAAAGCTCAACAACAACGCGCCCATTTATTACTCCACCATCAACGTCGGGACGCGTAAGGGCGTCGAGGGCTTCGTCATCGATCCCGTGGGCTACCATGAGCTGAACGCCGTCAGGATGGCAAAATAACCGCCTTTAAAGGGCGTTGGAACGAAGCGGCAAAAAGCAAACATCTCAACGGATAAAAAAGCAATCCACAGCGATTACCTCCTGACCGATGATCGCCAATGAAAACCGGTCAGGAATGTCGCTGTGGATTTTAATGTTTCGCCTTGCGCATCTCTGCGCGGAGCGACGGAAGCGGAAACGGAGTGATCGACATGAAATTGGAACATATGACATGGCCTCAGGCAGAGCACTATTTCAAGGAGAACGACATCGTCCTGATCACCGTGGGCAGCTGCGAGTGCCACGGCCGCCACATGCCGCTGGGAACGGACACCATCATTCCCAACAGGATTTTGGAGCTTATCGAAGAAAAAAGCCACGTCATGATGGCGCCCACCATTCCCTACGGTTCGACGCAGTCGCTGGCCTGTTATCCCGGCACCATCGACATCGGTGACGAGCTGTTGAGCCGTCTGCTGTCGTCGGTGATGGAAAATTTTTACCGCTTCGGCATCAGGCGCTTTGCCATTCTCAACGGGCACGGCGGCAACATCAAGCCCATCGAAAACGTGGGCTTCACCTTTGAGGAGCGCGGTTGCCTTGTGGCTCTGCTCAACTGGTGGCTCATGGCATGGGACATGAATCCCGCGTGGAAGGGCGGCCACGGCGGCGGCGAGGAAACCGCCGGCGTGATGGGCGTGAACCCCGCGCTGGTGGATCGCAGCGAGATCGGCGGCCCGTTGGAGTACATCCATCTTTCCGAGAAGTTCGAGACGACGGGATTCCGGTCGGTGAAATATAAGGGCGTCTCCATCGAAATTTTGCGCCCCGTAAATCGCGTCACGTCCACCGGCGGTTGGATCGGCCCCGATCATCCTAACACGGCCACTGAACAGTGGGGGCGCGAAATGCTCCAAGCTTGCGCCGATTACATCGCCGACTTTATGGAGGAATTCAAGAAACTGCCTCTTCCCGAGAACCGCAGCCGTTAATCGCCTGCGGCCCGCTTCTGTGAAGCCAAGGGCAGAACGCGAATAAGAATAGAGGAAAATACCATGCGATTGGAAAACATCACCTGGCCCCGCGCCCAAGAGTATTTTAAAAACGACGGCACCGTCATCATCGGCATCGGCAGCATCGAAAGCCATGGCCGCCACATGCCGCTGGGAACCGATACGCTGATCCCCGACAGACTCATCGACCTCATCGAAAAGAAAACCGACGTGCTGATTGCGCCCACTATTCCCTACGGCGCCACTCAGTCGTTGAGAGAGTATCCGGGAACCGTGGACATCGACAACGACGTTCTCTATAAATACCTTCTCTGCGTGGTCGAAAGCCTGTACCGCCACGGCGCCCGCAAGTTTTTGATTCTCAACGGCCACGGCGGCAACATCAAGCCCATCGAACGGGTGGCGCTGGACATGGATCAAAAGGGCTGCCTGACGGCGGTGCTGAACTGGTGGCTCATGGCGTGGGACATGAATCCCGCCTGGAAGGGAGGCCATGGCGGCGGCGAAGAGACGGCGGCCATTCTGGGCATCGATCCGGCGCTGGTGGACGGCAGTGAGATCGGCCCGGCGCTCAAGCTGTACGACGTTTCCGGCGCCATAAAGGCCACGGGCTTTTACAGCGTCAGCTACAAGGGCGTAAGCTTCAACGTTCCCCGCCTGATCAATAAAATCACCGACAGCGGCTGGATTGGCCTCGACCATCCCGGCACGGCGACTGAACAGTGGGGACGCGAGATGCTTCAGACCTGCGCCGATTACATCGCCGATCTGGCGGAGGAGTTCAGGAAGATCGAGCTCTGACGGCGGTGCCCGTGCCCTCGGGCCGGGCCTTCCCCATGAATTCGCAAAGGAAGTGACCAACGTGACCTATTCCGGCGATCTTTTCCCTTTGGAGACGCCTCTTGAACGGGACAACGGATTTTTTGAAAGCCTGGCTCCCGAAGGAAGCTGTGAGTTCCTCATGTCGGGGCGGTGCGGCATCTATCATTGTCTGCGTGACATCATGGAGCGCGACGGAACGCGCATCGCCTATCTGCCGCTGTACACCTGCGAAACCGTGGTGGCGCCCTTCGTCAAAGCCGGTTTTTCGCTGAAATTCTATCCCGTTGACCGGGATCTGCGCCCTCGGTTTTCCGAGGATGTCCTCGACGACATCAGCCTGATTTCCATTTGCGGTTACTACGGCTTTTCCACCTATGACAGACACTTCGTGAAAAAGTGCAGAGAGCGGGGCATTACCGTCCTGCAGGACATGACCCATTCGGCGCTGTCCGCCGACGGCCTTGACGAAAATTTCGACTACGCGGCGGGCAGTCTGCGCAAATGGATGGGCGTCGCCTGCGGCGGTTTCGCCGTCAAAAGACGCGGGACGTTCAGCCACAGACCGTTGCCTCCTCACGAGAGACATTTGAAGCTGCGCTACGACGCCATCGAGCAGGACAGCGCGGAGCTTTTCTGGCAGGGCGAAATGCTGCTGCGGCAGATCTTCGACGACTTCGGCAGCGACGAGAGGTCGATTCGGCTGATGAAACGCGCCGATTTCCATGGAATGCGCAGAAAGCGCCGCGACAATTACCGCTGTCTTCTGGAGAACGTGAGAGAGAACGAAAACTTGAAGATCGTTTTCCCATCGCTGGACGAGGCTTCGGTGCCCAGCCATTTCACCGTTTATGTGCGCGAACGGGAAAAAGTCCAGACCCTTTTGCGGAATCTGGACGTGAGAACTTCAGTTTATTGGCCTCAGGGGCCTTTTATCGACCTGAAAGGGCAGGAAAACACTCAATATATTTATGACCACGTGCTGAGTCTGCGGTGCGACCAGCGCTACACCGCCGCGGACATGGAGTTTACGGCAGCGGCGCTGAACAGCTGTACAGAGAGGCTTCCCTGACCTCCCGTTCGAGGTTTACACGGTAGATCTTTTCGCCCATGACGATATAATGGGCGTCGAGGCAGAGGCAGGACTCCTTGAGGTCTCCTTTTTTAAGGACATCCATGATTGCCCGGTGCGCCTCGTAGTTGTTTTTGTGGCTCACGGCGTACTTGTTATCCGACGGCGCGTCGAAAATTTTCGCCCCGAGCTTGCGCGCATTTTTCACCGTCAGGAACATGGCTCCGTTGAGTGGACTGAGCATTTGCCACATCTTGGTGAGCCGCGACATCTGCCCCAGCTCCACAATCTGGCGGTGAAACATCTCGTCGGCGGCGATAATCCCGGTGAGGGAATCGTCCTCGCAGGCTTTTTTCATCTGCTCCAGGGCGATTTCCATTTTCAGCAGGGCCTCGTCGCTGCACTTGCCGCCGCACCGTTCCAGAGCGATTTTTTCCAGACTGCCCCGCATGTAGAAGATCTCGTAGGCGTCTCTCGACGACAGCGTCGTAACCGAACAGCCTTTGTTGGTCTGGTAATCGACGAGCCCTTCAAAGGTCAGGGTTTTCAGGGCCTCGCGCACGGGGCCGCGGCTCACGCCCATTTCGCCGGCAATGTCCTGCTCGACGATCTTGTCGTTGGGAGAAAGCTCGCCGTTGAGAATTTTGTTTCTCAGGTAGACTTCCACTTTTTTCGATAGAGTGACTCTGGATTCCATATTTACCTCTCATGAAATTGTCAATATTGTGACATAATTGTCTATAAGTTATTAATTTTGTTATAAGTTTAGTCATTTTTTTAGCTTTGTCAATGAAAAACTCTCAAAAGTTTTACCGAAAGGTCATGGCGGAACCGCGGGGCAATGCGGTTCCGCCATGACCTTTCGGTATTGACGCGCGGCGGACAAAAAAGCAGTCCGCCCGAGGGAAACCTCCCTCAAGGCGGACTGTCGCTGTCAAGACGATTTAAAAACAGGAAAACCGATCCGATGTTCACTGTTCACTGAAGTTGCGCTGTAAGGGAAAAAGTACGCCTTCGCGAGCTTTTTCCGTGACTGGAAAGGAGCCGTTCATTGCCCCTCCCTGCGGGTGGCCATACGCTCTTTGAGGCTTCCCCAGACGCCCTGCGGAAGCCAGATGATGAAACAAATCAAGGCCACGCCGTAGAGCACCAATCGCAGCTCACCGGCCATGCGCAGAAATTCCGGCAGCACCGTCAACAAAATGGCGCCCAGGATGGGGCCGCACAGGGTGCTCATGCCGCCGAAAATTACCATCACCAGGATGTTGATGGATTCGTTGATGGTAAAGGTCACGGGGCTGATAAACAGAATGTAGTGGGCGTAAAAAGACCCCGCCAGCCCTGCCAGCGCACCGCCGACGGTGAAGGCGAAGACTTTGGTTTTCATGGCGTCGATGCCCACTGACTGCGCCAGCTCTTCGTTCTCGCGCACCGCCACGAGGTTGTCGCCGAAACGGGAACTGACGATGCGCGCCAAAAAGAACGTCGTCAGAGCGACGAAAAGGAGTCCGAGGTAATAGTAATGGATGCGGTTCTCGAACACCAGATGCAGCCCCAGCACGTCCAGCGGCGTGGGGCGCGGAATTCCGGCAATGCCCATGGGGCCGTTGGTCACGGGGATCCAGTTGTTCATCACCACATTGACGAGCACGCAGAAAAAAGCCGTGGTAATGGCCAGCACGTTGCCGCGCAGGCGCAGCACCAGGCGCCCGATGACGTAGGAGAACAGTCCCGAGGCGAGGCCGGCGCACCAGAAGGTGACCCAGAACGACCAGCCCAGTTTCAGCGTCAGCAGCGCGGAAACGTAGGCGCCCATGCCGTAGAACGCCGCGTGTCCCATGGAAACCTGCCCCGAATAGCCGACGATCAGGGCCAGGGACAGCGCCAAAACGGCATAGATCTCCGACATCACGAAGATGTGCATGTAGTAGTCCATGGTGAACATCCGGGGAAGGCAAAACAGAAATGCGGCCATTGCGGCGGCGCACAGGAACTTTGCCCATCGGCGCATCAGTCTCCGCCTCCTTTCAGGCCCTCAGGTCTGAAAATAAACAGCAGCAGCATCAGCAGGAAGGGATAAGCGTCTTTGTAGGCGTAGCTGATAAACCCTCCGCCGAGACTTTCCACCAGACCGATCAGCACGGCGGCGGCAATGACGCCGAGAATGCTTTCCGTGCCGCCCAGCGTCACAATGATAAAGCACTTGAGAATGACCGTAAATCCCATTTCAGGTGACACGAAAAACATGGCGCCCACCATGGTGCCCGCCGCGGCCGCCAGAGCGCCGCTGAGCGCAAACGTCGCCGAGTAGACGCGCCTCACGTTGATTCCCGCCAGCTGGGCGGCGACGCGGTCCTGCGCGACGGCTCGCATGGCTTTGCCCATGCGACAGGACTTGATGAACCACGCGACGGCGGCCACGAGCACAAGGCTGATCAGCAGCACGGCCAGCCGTTCGCCCGTCAGGAACAGGCCGCAGAAGCGGATCCTCATTCGCGCCAGCCCCGAGGAAATCCGTCGCGGATCGGCTTTGAAGAAGAACAGAGCCAGATTGGCCAGCGCGGAGGAAAGGCCGAAGGAGAGGATCATGCTGTTGATCAGGGGAGTGCCGACGATGGGGCGGAAGATGACTCGCTCGACCACAATGCAGAAAAGTGCCATGACGGCCATGGACAGCAGCATTGCCGCCCAAAAAGGCATGTGCAGCGACGCCGTGCAGAAGAGCGCGGTGAAGGCTCCGAGCATGTAAAATTCACCGTGGGCGAAATTGGAAATTTGAAGAATGCCGAAGGTCAGTGAAAGTCCCAGCGCCGTCAGCGCGTAAATACAGCCTTGGATTACGCCATTCAGTGCCTGCTGAAAAAAAACCATGGTCGTCATGGCTGTCAGAGTTTACTGGCCCGACACGGGACCGGCGACCACTTCAATCTTGCCGCCCTCGACGCGGATAATGTACTCGTCGATGAGCAGCTGGTTGGTGTCGTCGAAATGCGCCTTGCCCTGAGGCCCTTCGTATTGGGTTTCGGCAAGAGCCTTGCGGATCAGGGCGCGGTCGGAAGGGCCCGCCTTGGCGATGGCGTTGGCCACCATTTTCGCACAGTCGTAGCCGGCCTGGGCGTATTTCTCGGGATCGATGTTGAAGCGGGCGCGGTAGTCGGCGGTGAATTTCTGCGCCGCGGGCGTGGGAATACTGGCTACAAAACGGCTGGCGCCCACGATGCCGTTGGCGTTCTCTCCGGCCAGCTCGATGAACTTGGCGTTAAAGGTTCCGCTGGTGGGATCCATCACGAGCATTCGCTCGTCAAGACCCATTTCGTGGAACTGGGCGACCACGCGGCTGAGGTCCAGCGTCTCGCCGAACAGGCACAGCGCGTCGGCATCGACGGCGGAGAGCTTGGTGACGATGGGATAGTAGTCCGTTTCGCCCTGGTTGAAGAACTCGGTGAAGAGCGTCTCGCCGCCGAGTTTCTTCAGCTCGACGTTGAAGGCATCGACGGAGCCGCGGCCATAATCGGTGTTGACGGCGATGTAGGCCCATTTTTTCGCTTTCTTCTCTTCCACGGCCCATTTGGTGAAGGCGCGGGCGATCATGCCGGAATTGTCGCATCCGCGGAAAACCCAGATATTGCCCATTTCGGTGATCTTGGGAGCCAGAGAGATAGGGGTGATCAGCGCCGTCTCGCTTCGTTTGGCCACATCCATCATGGCCAGAGTGCAGGAGCTGCCGAAGTCGCCGATGACCGCGACAACCTTGTCCATGCCCACCAGTTTTTCCATGGCGGCCACCGCCGTCGCAGGCACGTTGGCGCTGTCTTCCACGAGAATTTCGATCTTCTCGCCGTTGACGCCGCCGGCGGCGTTCACCTCGTCAATGGCCATCTGGATGCCGTTGAGCGTCAGACCGCCGTCGTAGGCGATGGGGCCCGAGCGGGGCAGAACCACGCCGATACGCACCGGCGCGGCAAAGGCGCTTGCCGCGGCAAGACACAGAATCACAAACGCACCGATACATTTTTTCATCATAGCCACCTCCATTATTTTTTCCTACACACCAAGGTAGGATTTTCTGACATCGTCGTTCTCGAGAAGTTCCTGCCCGCGCCCCGACAGAGCCACGCGGCCCGTCTCGAGGACGTAGGCATAATCAGCGATGGAAAGCGCCATAAAGGCGTTTTGTTCCACCAGGATGATGGTCGTGCCGTCGTCGCGGATTTTTTTGATGGCGTCGACAACGCGGTCAACGATGATGGGAGCCAACCCCAAAGACGGCTCGTCAAGCATCAGCAGCCTCGGCCCCGACATGAGCGCGCGGGCGATGGCCAACATCTGCTGCTCGCCGCCGCTGAGACTGCCCGCAAGCTGACGACGGCGTTCTTTGAGAATCGGAAAGAGCCCGTACGCCCGTTCCAGACGCTCCTTCAACAGTTCGGGCTGTCTTACAGTCACGCCGCCCATTTCAAGGTTTTCCTGTACGGTCATTCGCGGCCAGACGCGGCGTCCTTCGGGACATTGCGACAAGCCCAGTTCGACGATTTGCTCGGAATGCATGGCCTGCAGCGGATGACCGTCGAACTCGATGGTTCCCGACCAGGGCTTGATGACGCCCGAGAGGCACATCATAAACGTGCTTTTGCCCGAGCCGTTGGCGCCGATCAGCGTGACGACGCTGCCCTTTTCCGCCGCAATGGACAGGTCATGAAGCACCTCCGTCTTTCCGTACCCCGCGCAGAGATTCCTGACTTCAAGAAGCATTTTTGCGGAACCCCCTCCCGAGATAAGCCTCGATAACCAGAGGATTTTGCGTCACCTGCCGGGGCGTTCCTTCGGCAATTTTTTCGCCGCTGCGCAACACGGCGACACGATCCGATACGGAAGCCACCAGGTTCATGTTGTGCTCAATCAAAAAGACGGTGATCCCGCGCTCGCCGCGGATTTTGAGGATGTTTTCCATGAGTTCGCCGGTTTCCACGGGATTTAAGCCGGTAGCCGGCTCGTCGAGCATCAGAAGCTTCGGCTCAGTCGCCAGCGCCAGAGCGACCGACAACAGGCGCTGTTTGCCGTAGGGAATGTTCCTGACAAGGTGGCTGCGCCATTGAGACAGTCCCGTGAAATTCAAAATTTCGTCGGTTTGCTCCGCCAGTCGGCTGTTTTCCTGTCTTGACACTCTGCCGTTCATCAATATGTCGGCCAGTGAAGCGCGGCGTTTCATGTTGAAGCCGATTCTGACGCTTTCAGCCACGGAGACTTCGGCAAAGATATTGGTCTTCTGAAAAGTACGTACCAGCCCCAGCGCCGCCGTTTTGTGAGGAGCCAGCCCTGTAATGTCATGTCCCATAAAGCTGACCGTGCCCGCCGTAGGTTTTAAAAAGCCGCTGACCAGGTTGAAAAAAGTCGTTTTGCCTGCGCCGTTCGGGCCAATCAGCGAAAGGATCTCGCCCGCGTTGACGTCGAGATCCACGTTCTCGACGGCCCTGAGCCCGCCGAAACGAATCGACACACCGCGGGCTTCAAGCAAAGCGCCCATGCCCCATTCCTCCCCCCGTTTTTTGACGCGCAAAAGCGCTATCACGCACGTTAAGGCACAAAAAGGTTACACCGGAAGACCTTCTTTTAAATAATTTTTATTTAGGCTAACACTAAAATAACAGTATTGTCAACCATAATACCGTTTTTTCTACTGCATTTATTGGATTTTTTCAGGACTTTGCGTTGAAGTTCATCCTTATTTGAAAGCAATGTCTCCGCCACGAAAATTTTTGAAGTTTTCAATATCTTTGAAGACAGCGTATCCGCAGGGCAGGGCAAATTTCATCGCTGAAGTTTCGCGGCGAGAGTTCATTGTTTTGTCCTTTTTCTTCATAGGGTTGCGCGAAAGACGTCCTTTGCCCCGAAACGCTTTATGCCAATAAAACAGCAGCTTCGCAGAGGGCGAAAGCCGGCAAAGGCTTTCTCTTCACGCGAAGCCGCTGTTTTCGATGAGGAATGAAAAGACGGGCATGTTGCATATCTTGATGCCAATGTAGCCGCCGATTCGGTCCCACATACGTGGGGTAGACCGCCCCTCCCTTTTTATTTTCGGGGCTGAGAGACGGTTCATCCCCACATATGTGGGGTAGATGTGTTACGTCACCGCACGCTTTGCCGCGCGTCGCGGTTCATCCCCACATACGTGGGGTAGAT
>CABTYW010000057.1 GCA_902489135.1 uncultured Synergistaceae bacterium | reverse complement strand
CTCAACGACGCCTCGCTGACCTATGAGCCCGAAACCTCTGCGGCGCTGGGATTCGGTTTCCGCTGCGGCTTTCTGGGGCTTCTTCATCTGGACATCTCCCGCGAGCGCCTCGAGCGGGAGTTCAACGTCCGTCTGGTGGCTACGGCGCCCAACGTGGCCTATCGCGTGGTGAAAAAAAGCGGCGAAGCCATTGAAGCTCACCGCCCCAAGGATTTTCCGCCCGAGGGCGATATTGGTGAAGTTCAGGAACCCATGATCCACCTCACCGTATACATTCCAAAGGACTACGTGGGAAAAGTCATGCAGCTGTGCCAGGACAAGCGGGGAATTTACGACCGTTTGGACTACATCACCACCGAACGGGCGAGAATTGTCTACGATCTGCCGCTGGCTGAATTTATCGTGGATTTTTACGACAAACTTCAGTCCATGACCCGCGGCTATGCGTCGCTGGATTACGAACATGCGGATTATCGGGCGGCTCAGCTGGTGAAAGTGGACATGCTCATCAATCAGGAGCCGGTGGACGCCTTTTCCTTTATCTGCCACGCCGACGACGCCTACCACCGCGGCCATGCCGCGGCCATGAAGCTCAAGGGCCTCATTCCCAATCAGCTGTTCGAGGTGCCCATTCAGGCTTCCATCGGCAAGAAGGTCATCGTCAGAACCAACGTCAGAGCGCTGCGCAAGGACGTTTTAGCCAAGTGTTACGGCGGAGACATCACGCGCAAGAACAAGCTGCTGGAAAAGCAGAAACGGGGCAAGGAACGGATGAAAAAGATCGGCAAAGTCTCCATTCCTCCCGAAGCGTTTCTGTCCTTTCTCAACGTGGACAATGACGAGAAAGGAAACTGAGGACCGAGCGTCGCTCTACGTCCACGTTCCCTTCTGCCGCTCCAAATGCCCCTACTGCGCCTTTTACAGTTTTCGCCCCTCGCCGGGGCAGGAGGAGCGCTGGTGCCGCGACGTTATCAATGAGCTGGAAGCCATCGGCCGCACGCTACCTCCGGGGCGGCGGTTTTCGACCATGTACTGCGGCGGCGGAACGCCGTCCTGTCTGTCACGTTCGATCTGGCGCCGTCTTCTCGAGGCCCTTGCGCGATTTCCGCGCAGTAATGACTTTGAGTTCACCGTGGAGGCCAATCCCGAAAGCCTCGACGGCGAAAAACTTGCGCTGTGGCGCGACGGCGGCGTCAACCGCGTCAGTCTCGGCGTGCAGTCTCTGGACGATGCCGAGCTGAGGACCGCGGGGCGGCTGCACAGCGCCGAAGACGCCCTGGGAGCTTTGGAACTTTGCATGAAGCGGGGTTTTCGCACCGGCGCCGATCTCATTTTCGGCCTTCCCGGACAGACGCTGCGCCGCTGGCACGAGAACATGAGCCGCCTTGTGGCACTGGGCGTGCGTCACCTTTCGATTTATCAGCTCATGATTGAGCCGGGGAGCTTTTGGGGAAAACATCGCCCCGAGGCTCTGCCCGACGGCTATCCCATGTATCGCTGGGCGCAGTATTATTTGTCCCGCAGGGGGCTGCGTCAGTACGAAATCGCCAGCTTTGCTCCGCCCGGCGAGGAAAGCCGTCACAATCTGGCCTATTGGAACAGGACTCCCGTCTACGCCGCAGGGCCGGCGGCCTGGGGATTTCTTGACGGGCGGCGCTTTTCCAACTGCGCCGACTTCGAGGGGTGGGCGCAGGCCCTTGAGGCGGGTCGTTCCCCCGTCAGCTTCGAAGAGCGCCTGACGGGCGCCGATGCCGCTTCGGAAGCGGCGATTTTGGCGCTGCGAACCTGTTTCGGCATTTCCTTTGAAGAGTTTGCCGACCGCTACGGCAAGGCCTGCCTGGGCCAAATTTTGAAACGGCTCAAAGCTTTGCCGCAGCAAGATTTCCGCTGGACCGAGGGGACCGTGGCGCTATCGCCCCGCGGGATGCGCGTGGGAAATTCGATTTGGACGGAACTTTTAGATCTGGAGCCCTGTGATATGCCATGAACGATTTTTTGCCGGTATGCAGAAAAGATATGGAACGCCGCGGCTGGAAGCAGCTTGATTTCCTGTTGATCACCGGTGATGCCTATGTGGATCATCCCACCTTTGCCAACGGCCTGATCGCGCGCTGGATGGAGCATCTGGGCTGGAAAATCGGCGTTGTGCCTCAGCCCGACTGGCGCAGCCGCCAAGACTTCGAAGTCATGGGAAGGCCGCGGCTGGCGGCTTTCGTCTCCGCCGGAAATCTGGATTCCATGCTCAACAAGCTGACGGCGTCGCGCAGCCGGCGCGCCTCCGACAGTTACTCCCCGGGCGGGGAAGTGGGGCACCGTCCCGACCGCGCGACCCTTGTGTACTGCAACAGAGTGCGCGAGATCTGGGGCGACATTCCGCTGATTATCGGCGGAATTGAGGCCAGCATGCGCCGCTTTGCCCATTATGATTACTGGTCCGACACGGTGCGACGCCCCATGTTGCCCGACGCCAGGGCCGACATGCTGATTTACGGCATGGGAGAGCTGCAGCTGAAAGAAATTGCCCTCCAGCTCGACGCCGGCGTCCCCGTGGGCGAAATCGACTCGCTGCCGGGAACCTGCGTGATGAAACGGGAAAGACCCCAAAACTGCGTTGAAATTCCATCCTACGAAGCCGTGGTCTCCGACAAGCGGAGCTACGCCGAAGCCTATCGCCTGCAGAGCCTTGAACAGGATCCCTTTCGAGGCAGAACGATGGCGCAGAA
Organism: uncultured Synergistaceae bacterium; assembly: GCA_902489135.1. GTDB lineage: Bacteria > Synergistota > Synergistia > Synergistales > Dethiosulfovibrionaceae > Pyramidobacter. The sequence continues at coordinate 9,911 of CABTYW010000057.1, read as the reverse complement.
AGTGGGCGACCGCTGGATGGTGCAGAACCGCCCCATGCGCCCGCTGACTACCGCCGAGTTCGACCTGGTCAACGAACTGCCCTATACCCGTGAACCCCATAGAATGTACGACCGACTGGGGGGCATTCCCGCGGCGGAAGAGGTGCGGTTCAGCATCAACAGCACCCGCGGGTGTTTCGGGAGCTGCGCCTTCTGTGCCATACACGCCCATCAGGGACGCATCGTTCAGGCCCGAAGCGAGGCATCCATGGTGCGCGAAGCCCGCGAGCTCACCGCTCACCCCAAGTTCAAGGGATACATTCACGACGTGGGCGGCCCGACGGGCAACTTTCGAGGCCCTTCCTGTCCCGACCAGCTTGTGCGGGGATGCTGTAAAAACCGCGAGTGCCTGTTTCCATCGCCCTGCCCCCACATGAAACCCGACCACAGCGAATTTATCCGACTGCTGAGAAAGCTGCGCGCTTTGCCCGGCGTGAAAAAAGTCTTTATCCGTTCGGGACTGCGCTATGACTACATCCTCGCCGACCCCGACGGCGACCGCTTTATCGAAGAGCTGTGCCGCTACCACGTTTCGGGGCAGCTTCGCGTGGCTCCTGAACACGCCAGCCCCAAGGTGCTGCGCCTCATGGGAAAGCCGCCCATCGAGGAGTATCTGCGCTTCAAAGAGCGCTTTGAGAGAGCCACCGAACGCGTCGGCAAAGAGCAGTACGTGCTGCCCTATTTGATTTCCGGCCACCCCGGCAGCACGCTGAAAGAAGCCGTGGAACTGGCGGAATTCCTGCGCGATCAGAAATTTACGCCTCAGCAGGTGCAGGATTTCATTCCCACGCCGGGCAGCCTTTCGACGTGCATGTTCTACACCGGGCTCAATCCCATGACGGGCGAGAGAGTCTACGTTCCCCGCGGCGGCCGCGAAAAATCCATGCAGCGCGCGCTGCTCCAGTACCGTCGGCCCGAGAACAGAGCTTTGGTGATCGAGGCCCTTAAAAGGGCGGGGCGGGAAGACCTCATCGGCTGGGGACCGCAGTGTCTGGTCCGTCCCGACAAAAAAGTTTTCGACTCCAGAGAAGAAAAGCGCCGGGCGGACACGCGGCCCCTGTCAGCGCGAGGAAGGAAAAAAGATGAATTCAACGCTCGAAAGAACGCTCGCTGACTTCGGCCTGTGCTGGCAGCGGAACGTTTTGCTGAAAAATCTGAGCTGCTGGCGCATCGGCGGCGCGGCGGACTATCTGGCGATGCCGCGAAACGCCCATGAGGTGGCTCTGGTCTGCCGCGCCGCCCTCGAGGCCAACGTACCCTTTATGGTTGTGGGGCACGGCTCAAACATTCTCTTTGACGACGCCGGTTATCGCGGAATGATCGTCAAAATCGGCCGTTCTTTCGCCCGCTGCCGCATCAGCGGCACGACCGTGCGGGCCGATGCCGGCATATGGGCGCCGTCGCTGGCGCGGGCCTGTGCCGCCAAAGGTTTGGAGGGGCTGGAACACGCCGCGGGGATCCCCGGAAATTTGGGCGGACTGCTGTACATGAACGGCGGCAGCATGCGCTGCAGCGTCGGCGACTGCGTGAGGTGCGTTGTCGCCATGGCGCCCGACGGCACGGTGAAAACCCTCTCCCGGGACAACTGCGACTTTTCTTACCGTCATTCGGTGTTTCAAAGCTCCCGGTGGATCATTCTGGGCGCGGAACTGGAGCTGCGGCAAAGCACGGCGCGGGAAGTGCGGCGGACCATGTTGGACATTCTGGAGGAACGCCGTCGGAAATTTCCGCTGGAGCTGCCCAACTGCGGTTCCGTCTTTTCCAACGACGCCGAGCTGTACGCCCGCTTCGGCCCGCCGGGCATGATCATCGACAAGGCCGGCCTCAAGGGAACTCGCGTGGGCGGCGCGGAAATCAGCGGCAAACATGCCAATTTTATCGTCAACATCGGCGGCGCGTCGTCGTCGGACGTGTTCAGTCTGGTGAGAAAGGTGCGCCGAAAAGTGCGCGACCTCACAGGCTTTACGTTGCGCACCGAAGTGCTTTATCTGTCGCCCGACGGCCGTTACGGGCCGCTGAGCGGTTTTCTGGACTAAAAAAGAAGTCCTGCCGGCGGGGCAGGACTTCCTGTTATGGCTTCGTGGTGGACTTAGAGCGTGACGGTGCGGTGCTTCAACAGCGTCGAGACAATTTCAAACATGTTGGAAACGGTGCCGACGCCGATTTTTTCCATAAGATCGAAGTGTTTCAGGCAGGTTCCGCATACCAATACGCGGCCGCCTTTGCCGACGTAGTCCTGAAGAGCTTCGCAGCCGGGAGTGCCGCGGACGGAAAGTTTGACGCCTTCGTTCATCAGGGCCACCACCTCCGGGCGCTCTTCGTCGTACTGAGTCAGCGTGCCGAGAAAGGCTTTCATGAGCACTTCGCCCAACTGTTCGTCGGCGCCGCCGATTTTGTCGTGGGAGAGAAATACGGCCGTTTTCAGCGCGGCCGCCGTTTGACCTTCGCAGGCGCCGCTTTCGGCAGACGAAGTGCGGACGCCGGTGATGACATAGTCTTTTCCCTGTTCGCAGCCCACGGCGGAATAGCCCTTGCTCTTCAAAAATCTGATGACGTTCGAAAGGGCCTCGGGATTGTCAACGGTGACTTCGACTTTGTCGGGATTTTCGGCGACGGCGTTTTTCGTCATAATTACGGGAGTGGGGCAGGCTTTTCCTCGTGCATCGATTTTCACCATAGTTCTCTCCTCCAAAATTGAATTTTTATGAGATAATGAAATCCACTCCATGTAATTATAGCATTCATAACAAAAAATGCAGCGGAAAATAAATGAGGTGTTCGACGTGGATAACAAACATCAGGAAAAACTGCCGGTGCAGGAGATCCTGTGCCTGCTTCCCTCCATGGACAAAATTTTGGCCGATCCGGCGCTTGCGGAGTTTGAAAACGCCATAGACCGCGACAGCCTGAAGAAAGTTTGCACCGACGCGCTGACGTCGTGGCGCAGCCGGATCTTGAGCGGAGAGCTTCAATCCTTCGACGGACAGCGGTTTTTTTCCGCGCTGCGGCAGCAGCTGAAGCGCCGTCTCACCCCCAGCCTGCGCCCCGTGCTGAACTGTACGGGGGTGGTGGTGCACACCAATCTCGGCCGTTCGTGCCTCGCCCCGGCGGCTGTCAAGGCCGTGGCCGACGTGGCCGCAAGCTACAACACTTTGGAGTACAATCTGGAAGGCGGCTGCCGCGGTCAGCGCAACGACCACGTGGAATGGCTTCTGTGCCGGATTACCGGCGCCGAAGCCGCCGTGGTGGTCAACAACAACGCCGGCGCGGTGCTGCTGGTTCTGGCGGCGCTCGCCGCAAAAAAAGAGGCCGTGGTGTCTCGCGGCGAACTCGTTGAAATCGGCGGCTCCTTCCGCATTCCCGACATTATGAGCTTTGCGGGCACTCACCTGGTGGAAGTGGGCTGCACGAACCGTACCCATCTGCGGGACTACGAGAACGCCATTACCGACCAGACGGCCATGCTCATGAAGGTTCACCCCTCCAATTTCCGCATCCTCGGTTTCGTCTCCATGCCGGAGCGTCGTGAACTTGCCGAACTTGCCCATTCGCACGGGCTGCTGTTCATGGAGGATTTGGGCAGCGGCATTTTGCTCAACGCCGAAACTCTCGGCATCGAGGGCGAAGCCTCCGTGACGGAGTGCCTGAGAGAGGGCGTCGATCTGGTGACCTTTTCAGGCGACAAAATCCTCGGCGGCCCGCAGATCGGCGCCGTCGTCGGAAAAAAGGCCCTGATCGACCGCATCAGAAAATATCCCCTTCTGCGTGCACTGCGCTGCGACAAAATGACGTTGGCGGCCATGGAAGCCACGCTGCGCCTCTATCTCAGCGGCGATTGGAAGGAAATCCCCACGTTGTCCATGATGTCGGCATCATCGGAGGAACTGAAAGTTCGTGCCGAGGCGCTGAAGAAGAAAATCGACCGGCGCTGCGCCCCGTTTTCGGTTTTCACGTCAGTCCAATCGGTGGACGACGCCGTGGGCGGCGGCGCCTACCCCGAACGGGCTCTGCCCGGCTGGGCGGTGGCGCTTTGCCCCCGTGACGAAGGGATCAGCGCCGGCATAATTCAGGAACGGCTGCGCCGCGCGTCCATGCCCGTGGTGGCCGGCGCCCGCAACAACGAGCTGCTGATACACCTGCGCACGTTGTCCCCCCGTGACGAAGACGTCATGATTTCCTCGCTGTGCGAAGCTCTGGCGGTCTGCCGATGAATACCACTGAAATCTCTTTGGTCATCGGAACGGCCGGCCACATCGATCACGGCAAAACCCGTCTGGTCAAAGCGCTGACGGGCATTGACGCCGACCGCCTTTCCGAGGAGAAAAAGCGCGGCATCACCATTGAGCTGGGCTTTGCGCCGTTGACTCTTCCCAGCGGGCGCGTCGTCAGCCTTATCGACGTGCCGGGCCATGATCGATTTATCCGTCAGATGGTTTCGGGCGCCTCGGGCGTTGACGCCGTCATGCTGGTGGTGGCCGCCGACGAGGGCGTCATGCCTCAGACCCGCGAACATTTGGACATCCTGTGCCTTCTGGGCATTCACCACGGCATTGTGGCGGTCACCAAAAAAGATCTGGTGGACGAGGAAATGCTCCAACTCGTCATGGAGGAGGTACACATTCTTACAGCGGGCACTTTTTTGGAGCATGCCCCCGTCTTTGCCGTCTCTTCCACCTCCGGCGAGGGGATCGACGAGCTGAAGGCGGGATTGGAACGCCTGGTGGACGACGTTACTCCGCGGGAGCGCGGCGGCGCCTACTTCATGCCCGTGGACCGCGCCTTTCCCGTGGCGGGCTTCGGCACGGTGGTGACGGGCACGGCCTACAAGGGCAGCGTCAGCGCCGGCGATGAAGTCGAAGTCTTTCCGTCGGGGCTCAAGTCCCGCGTGCGCTCCGTGCAGGTTCACGGGAAAAATGTGAAGACCGCCTTCGCCGGCCAGCGCGTGGCCATGTGTCTCAACGACGTCCGGGTGGAGCAGCTTCAGCATGGCGACGCCGTGTGTGCCAAAAATGTCTATCGCGGCACTTTCTGCCTTGACGGCATGCTCCGTCTGCTGACCTCGGCATCGGAGCCGCTGGAACACTGGCAGCGCGTCCACCTTCACATCGGCACCTCCGACGTTCCCGCGCGCATTTCCGTTCTCGACGGAAAAACCATCGAGCCCGGCCAGACGGCGCCGGTGCAACTTGTCCTCGAAGAGCCCGTGGTGGCTTCCATCGGACAGCGTTTTGTCATCCGCTTTTTCAGCCCTCTGAGGACCATCGGCGGCGGCGAGGTTCTCATTCCCTACGCCAAGCGCCCCACGGGCAAAAAGCGCCGCGACGGCGAACGCGATCGGCTCATCGCCCTGAGTCGCACGAAAACTCAGGACGACCGCATCGCCGCCGTCATCGAAAGCAGGGGACAGATTTCCATCGGCGATCTCATGGTTCAGGTGCAGGAGCGCCTTGAAGATCTTGAGCCCGCTCTGGACCGTCTCGAGCGTCAGAAGAAAATGCTCCGCGTCAGATTGGGCGAGGGCATCGTCTTCTCCATGGCGGAGTACAACCAAGAAGTGGGGCGGCTGTGCGCCGCGCTGAAAGCGTTTCATCAGGCTTTTCCTCACCAGAAGGGCATGGCTCCCGAGAGCCTGATCAATGAGGTTTACCCCGAGGAGCGGCGCAAAAACGGCAGAATTCTTCTCTCTCGGGCCATGGAAGAAGGACGCCTGAAAAGCGACGGTCTGACGGTCGCTTTGCCCGGTTTTGTGCCCGTGGACAATTCCGCCTATCGCGAAAACCGCGAAAAGCTGCTCAAGTACTGCGAACAGTGCGGCTTCCAGCTCCCCGTCATCACAGAGCTGCCCGACGCCGTGGGGTTGCCCCGAAAGGAGCTGAACAGCCTGCTCGACCAGCTGAAGAAAAACAATGAGGCGGCCGTCCTTGACGGAACTTTCGTATTGTCCGCATCGCTGCTTCCTCCGCTGCTGGAGCGGCTCCGCGGCATCGCCGGCGGATTTACCCTCGCGCAGGTGCGCGACATCACCGGCAGCAGCCGCAAATATGTCCTTCCTATTTTGGAGTACCTTGACGGCAAGGGCATTACGCGGCGCGTCGGCGAGAAACGAATTATTTTCAGCAAAAATTGATCTGCAATCAAGAGGCGCGCTGTCGCTTTCGTGGCAGCGCCGTTTCTTTGTCTTTATAGAAAGAGGATTGGACATGGCAGATTTTTCAGGCAAAATTTCCTGTGACGCCAAACTCAATTTGACGCTGAGAATTACTGAAAAACGTCCGTCGGGCTATCATGGACTCTGTTCGGTTTTTATGCGCGTCGGTCCCGTGGATTACTTGACAATTCGAGAGGCAAAAGAGGATAATGTAAAGGTAAATTTCAGCGGAACGCCGTCAGTTCCCCTGGGACGGAACATCCTCCTGCGCACGTTGGACCGGCTTCGCGAGTCAGGCGTTATCGTGCCGCCGCTGGAAATGTGCCTTGAAAAGACGGTGCCGCCGGGCACGGGACTGGGCTGCGGCAGCGGAGACGCCGCGGCACTGCTGAGGTTTTTGGCACAAAAGGGCGCAGCCGGAGAGGCGTGTGCGCCTCAAATCGGCGCTGACGTGCCCTTTCTGTTGAGCGGCGAAGAGGTGGCCCTTGTAACGGGCATCGGCGAAACCATGCAGCCGCTGTGCGGCGGTTTGAACTTGAAAGCGGCGGTGGTTATTCCCCGCTGGCGCTGCGGCACTGCGGACATGTACAACCGCATTGACGAATTTTACAGACAGGGGTGGCCTCTGGATTTTTCGCGGGCCGGAGACGAAGCGGAGCAAATCCTCCGCAGGCTGCGGCGGCACCAGTTTTGCGGTTTGCTGCCCAACGATTTCGCGCCGGCGCTCATGGAAGACCGAAGGGAATACGGCGAGCTCTTCGCGGCCTTCGCGGCAGGGGACGCGCTGGCATGGGGCATTACGGGCAGCGGAAGCGCGGCTTTCGCCCTGTGGGACAGAGAGAAATTCAGCGGCGCCGTTCTCCCCTTTTCGTGGATCGAGAACGTACTTACATTTTAGAGAGCAAAGGTGACATGACCATGAGGGGACAGCGCACGGAGCGGCTCATCCGCATTACATCAAAATTTCTTTCTTCGCCTTCCTGTCTGATTTCAATGACGAAGCTGGCCGAAGAGTTCGGCGTGTCAAAAACGGTCATCAGCGACGATGTGGCCATGGTGAACGATGCGCTGACCGACGAGGGATACGGCCATCTGACGGTGGACCGCGGCCGAACGGGCGGCGCCTTTTACATCCCCGACATTTCTCCGGAAAAGCGCTCTCAGTTTTTGCAAAGCCTCGCGCGTACCCTTTCCGACCCGATACGACTGCTGCCCGGCGGCCTGATCTATTATGCCGACATCCTTTTCAACCCCGTCTTTACGGACATGCTCGGGCTGGTTTTCGCCTCGGAGTTCAAGGACCTCCGTCCATCACTCATCGTCACGTCGGAAGTCAAGGGAATTCCGCTGGGGCTGGCAACAGCCCGCGCTCTCGGCGTGTCGCTGGCGGTGTGCCGATTCAGGAACAGAGCCAGCGACGGCCCGGCGGTGTGCGTCCACTATCCCACCCAGAGCGGCGAAGTGCGCGCCATGTACATGGGCACAAAACAGCTGACCTCCGACGACCGCGTGCTTCTCATCGACGATTTTATGCACGGCGGCAGCACGGCGGCGGGCATGATGCAGGTGGTGCGTGAATTTCACGCCCAAGTGGTGGGCACGGGAATTTTCATTGCCATGGACGAACCGCAGCAGAAGGCCATCGACGACTTCAGAGCTCTTTTGCGGCTCTCTCTCAAGAAGAAAGAGCGGGTGGCCGTGTGCTGATTTTCGCCGAAACCCCTTTTTTCGCTTGCTAAATTTCAAAGCAGGCGGTATAATCTGACGTGCAATGAAAAGAAGAGGAAGCCCTCTCACCTGAACGGCGCCTTTGGGGTAGCTGTCGGGTCATGCAAAGCTTATTACAAAAGCCGTAATTTTGCATGGGGAGAGGCCGGGCCTTTCCCCATTTTTTTATTGCCAAATATTTTGGGAGGTGACTCACATAGCTAAAAAAATGCCAGACGAGTCGAGAGTCAACGAAGAGATCACTGCGGAGAAAATTCTGGTGATCGACAATGACGGAACGAAACTGGGCGTCATGACTCCGGCTGAAGGAATTGCAGCGGCGGAAGAACGCGAATTGGATCTTGTGGAGGTTGCGCCCGACGGAAAGCCTCCCGTGTGCCGCATCCTTGATTTCGGCAAGTACCGCTATCAGCAGCAAAGACGGGACAAGGAAGCTCGCAAAAAGCAAAAGGTTCAGGCTCTCAAAGAGATCAAAATGCGCCCCAAGATCGACGAACACGATTATGACTTCAAGACCAGGGCCATTATCAAGTTCCTTGAGAGCGGTCATCGCGTCAAAGTTTCCATTTTCTTCCGCGGCCGTGAGATGGCGTTTTTGGACAAAGGCCGTGATGTCATCAATCGCGTGGCTGCCGACTGCGCGTCCGTCGGCAAGATGGACGACGAGCCGAAAATGGAAGGGCGCTACATGCGTGCCATGCTTGTCCCCTTTGCAGCTGCGCCCAAGAGCGCTGGCGAAGAATAAAAGATTAACTTAAAACGTGGAGGTAGCCATTATGGTTCGAAAAGCAAAGACAAGTTCAAGTGCAAAAAAACGCTTCTCCTACACCGGAAGCGGAAAAATTAAATACCAGAAAAGCGGACGCCGTCATCTTCTCAGCAGCAAAAACGCCAAGCGCCGCCGCCGCCTGCGTCAGGCGGGTATCGTGTCAAGCGCCCAGGAGCCCAGCTTGCGTCTGCTGCTTCCCTGCGGCAGGTAAGATCAATTTTTGAGGTGAACAACGATGCGTATTAAGTCTGCAAGCTCCAGCGACAGAAAGTACAAGAAGCTCTTTAAGCTTACCAAAGGATTTTTCGGCAACAAAAAGAACAACGTGCGACGCGCCCGCGAGGCGTATCTCCATGCTCTGAGCAGCATGTACAAAGACCGCCGCCGCAAGAAACGCGATTTCCGCCGTCTGTGGATTTCCCGCATTAACGCCGCCGCCCGCATGGAAGGCATGTCCTACAGCGTTTTCATGAACGGCCTCAGAAAAGCCGGCATCGAAATCAACCGCAAAATGCTTGCCGATCTTGCCGTCAACGACATGGCGGCATTCCGCAGCATTGCCGGGCAGGCGAAGGCCGCGGCAAAGTAAGGTTGAAACGAGAGCTCTCAACCTGTGGCATGAAACGCGAAAAGATGGGAGCTTCTGTCACATCCTGCTGACAGGAGCTCTTCTTGTTTTTAAAACGGCCGCGCCGGGCACCTGCTGCGCGGCCGGCTGGAATACTCCGGGAGGCAGCATATGGACAACAATATATCGCTTGAAATAGAGAAAATACGGGCTTGTGTGGATGCCGCGCTCAACGACGGCGCGACGCTGGAATCGCTCAACAGCGCGCGTGTGTCCGTCTTCGGCAAAAAAGGAGCCATGACGGGCCTTCAGAGGCTGTTGGGCAAACTTTCTCCGCAGGATCGTCCCGCCGCCGGAAAGCTCATCAATACGGCCAAAACGGAGTTTCAGGCAAAACTGGACGCCGCCATTGAGGCCCTTGAGCGCCGTCGTCTGACGGAGCTCGAGCTTCGCGACCGCGTTGACGTGACGCAGCCGTCGCGGGGCCGCGCCGCGGGAGCGCCGCACCCCGTCGTGCAGGTGACCATGGACGTGCTGGAGGTGCTTGAAGCCCTAGGCTTTACCACGGTTACGGGCCCCGAAATCGAGACGGACTTTTTCAACTTTGAAGCGCTGAACATTCCGCCCCATCATCCCGCCCGCGACATGCAGGACACGTT
>CABTYW010000056.1 GCA_902489135.1 uncultured Synergistaceae bacterium | reverse complement strand
CGCCCCCCCCCCCCCCCCCCTCAGCGTATTTTCCCTGCCTCCTGACGGAGGCAAAACCTTTTCACAAAACCTTTTCAAAAGGAGAAATCATTTTCACCTTCCGCAAACAAAAGAACAAAATCAGGTACCACACGCCGACGGAAACGCTTCGAAGAACTCAGCGTCGCCTGCGCACACAAAGATGCCGCCAGCCCTTTCGGGCAGGCGGCATCTTCTGTTGTTTCAGCTTTCGTCCCTTCAGTGCCTGCTGACGATTTCCTTGACTTTCATCAGCTGACTGGTGGTCGAACGCGCCTGTTCGTCCAGCTTCATGGAGATGTACTTGATGGTCTCGCTGTAGTTGGGAATCATGACGTGTTCAAGGGCGTTGACGCGGCGGCGGGTGCGCTCGATCTCGGTGGACATCAGAGCGACGGCTTTTTCGTCCGCCGCAAGCTGAAGCAGTCGGGGAATGATCCTGGAGAAATCCTCAAGAGCCACGTCAAGGCTGGCCGGCGTGGTCGCCATGCCGTAGTTGAAGGTGCTGCCCTCCTGATGCACTTCGTACCGAGGGACCATAACGCTCATCACGTTGCGGGTGGTCACATCAAGGGTACAGGCGCTGCCGGAAATCATGAGCGCCTGTTCCAACATGGCAGGCAGTGTCTGGGCGCGTGCCATCAAAAAGCTCTGATAGCAGGCCTGAAGCTCGCTTTCAACTTTTTCGCGGGTGGCCTTCACGGCGCGGGCTTTTTCGAGGAAGGCTTTAATGAGCGCATCCTGTTTGTCCTTCAGCAGTTTATGGCCGCGTTCGGCAACGGCGAGGCGTTTTTTCAGCCTGGAAAGCTCCATTCGGTTGGGGTTCACGTTTACGCGCGCCATTGCAGTCCCCTCCCTTACGCCTTAGCCTCTGAGCTTGTTTTTTCTTCCTTCAGCGGCATCAAATATTTTTGGATGTACTTTTCCTTGACGCGTTTCAGTTCCTTGACGGGAACTGTGGTCAGGAGTTGCCATCCCAGGGTCAGGGTCTGCTCGATGGTGCGGTTTTCATATTCGCCCTGGCGGACGTATTGGTCCTCAAAGTGGGTTGCAAAGGCGGCAAAGGCTTTGTCGTCCTCACTCAGTGCGCTGTCTCCGAGAATAACGGCCAGCTCTTTGGCTTCTTTTCCGCGGGAATAGGCGGCAAAAAGCTGGTTCATGAGGTCGGCGTGATCCTCGCGGGTCTTGCCTTTTCCGATGCCTTTGTCCTTCAGTCTCGACAGCGAGGGCATGACGTCCACGGGCGGATAAATTCCGTTGTGGTGAAGGGTGCGGCTCAGGATGATCTGCCCTTCGGTGATGTAGCCCGTAAGGTCGGGGATGGGGTGGGTCTTGTCGTCCTCGGGCATGGTGAGAATGGGAACCTGGGTGATCGATCCGGTGCTGCCGCTTACGCGTCCGGCGCGCTCGTACATGGTGGCAAGGTCGGTGTAGAGGTAACCGGGATATCCGCGGCGACCGGGAACTTCTTTGCGGGCGGCGGAAATTTCGCGCAGAGCTTCGCAGTAGTTGGTGATGTCGGTCATGATGACCAGCACGTGCATGTTCTTTTCGAATGCCAGATACTCCGCCGCCGTGAGAGCCAGCTTGGGGGTAAAAATTCGTTCGATGGCGGGATCGTTGGCGAGGTTGATGAACATGACGGTGCGGTCAAGGGCGCCGGTCTTGCGGAAATCCTCCATGAAGAACGATGCCTCTTCAAAGGTAATTCCCATGGCGGCAAAGACGACGGCGAACTTCTCGGTGCCTCCGCCGATGACGTTGGCCTGGCGGGCCAATTGGGCGGCCATGCGGTTGTGCGGCAGTCCCGAAGCGGAGAAGATGGGCAGTTTCTGTCCGCGGACCATGGGGTTCATTCCGTCGATGGTGCTGATGCCGGTTTGGATGAACTCATTGGGATAATCGCGGGAATAGGGGTTCATGGCGAGGCCGTTGACGTCAAGTTTTTTCTCGGCGATAACGGGAGCGCCGCCGTCGATGGGGTCGCCGCGGCCGTTGAAGACGCGGCCCAGCATGTCCTCCGACACGGGCAGCTCCAGGGATTTGCCGAGGAAGGTGACGGCGGTTTTGTCGGTGTCAAGGCCTTCGGTTCCTTCGAACACCTGAACGACGGCGCTTTTGGAGTCGGTAACCAGCACGCGGCCACGACGGCGAGTGCCGTCGGGAAGTTCAATTTCCACCAATGAATCGTAGGGAACGTCGTTGACGCACTCCACCGTCAGAAGGGGGCCGGAAAGTCCTGTGATCGTTCTGTATTCAACGGGCAGTTTCATTTGTTATCGCCTCCTTCTGAGAGAAGCTGAGCGATTTCGTCTTTCATCTCGCCGTCGAGGGCGTCGATTTTCTCCAGTTCTTTCTCCTCAACCATGCCCATGCGGGCGATTTTTTCGCGCACCGGCAGGTTGAAAAGCTTGTTCATGTCGGCACCGCCCTGAAGAGCGTCCAATCCTTCGTGATGGAACTTCAGGATGGTGGTGAGCATCTTGAACTGTTTTTCCATGGAGGTGTAGGTGTCGATGTCGCTGAAGGCGTTCTGATGCAGGAAGTCCTCGCGCAGCGACTTGGCGGTTTCCATGGTCATGCGCTCGTTGACGGAGAGGGCATCCATGCCCACCAGCTGGACAATTTCCTTGAGAGAAGATTCTTCTTCGAGAATTTTCATGGCCTCGACGCGGCTGGGCGTCCACTCGGCATCGAACTTGGAGTCCCAGTATTCGTCCAGTTTCTTGGTGTAAAGCGAATAACTGTTCAGCCAGTTGATCGCCGGGAAATGGCGCTGATAGGCCAGGTTGGCGTCAAGTCCCCAGAAGACTTTGGTGACGCGCAGCGTGTTCTGCGTGACGGGCTCCGAAAGGTCACCTCCGGGAGGCGAGACGGCTCCGATGACGGAAACTGAACCTTCACGGCGATCGCTGCCGAGGCATATGGCACGTCCGCTGCGCTCGTAGAAGGCGGCCAGACGGGATCCCAAATAAGCGGGATAGCCTTCTTCGCCGGGCATTTCCTCGAGGCGTCCGCACATCTCGCGCAGGGCTTCGGCCCAGCGGCTCGTGGAATCGGCCATCAGCGCCACGGAATATCCCATGTCGCGGTAGTACTCGGCAATGGTAATTCCCGTATAAACGCTGGCTTCGCGGGCGGCCACGGGCATGTTGGACGTGTTGGCGATGAGCACAGTGCGTTTCATCAGGGGCTGGCCGGAACGGGGGTCCAAAAGCTCGGGAAACTCGCGCAGAACGTCGGTCATTTCGTTTCCGCGCTCGCCGCAGCCGATATAGACGACTACCTGAGCTTCGGCCCATTTGGCGAGCTGGTGCTGAATGACCGTCTTGCCGGAGCCGAAGGGGCCGGGAACGCAGGCCGTGCCGCCCATGGCGATGGGGAAAAAGGTGTCAACCACTCTCTGGCCGGTGGTCAGAGGCGTGACGGGAGGCAGTTTCTGAAGGACGGGACGCTCCACGCGCACGGGCCAGCGGCGGAGCATGGAAACGTTGTGTTTTTTCTTTCCGTCGTCGATCACCGCGATGGTCTGGTCGATGTTGAACTCGCCGGATTCTATGGCAGTCACCTTGCCGTGAATTCCGTTGGGAACCATAACGCGGTGTTCAAGCAGGACGGTTTCCTGTACGACGCCGAGGATATCGCCCTCGACGACGCGATCTCCCACGCTCACCTTGGGTTCGAACTTCCAAAGCTTCTTGTGGTCAAGAGCGGCGACGGTAATGCCTCTGGCAATAAAGACGCTGTTTGAGGCTTCTTCAATGGATTTCAGCGGGCGCTGAATGCCGTCGTAAAACTGTTCAATCAAACCGGGACCGAGTTCGACGCTCAGAGCATTGCCGGTGCAGACCACGGGTTCGCCGGGACGAAGTCCCGCGGTCTCCTCGTAGACCTGAATTGACGCAAGATCGCCATTCATTTCAATGATCTCGCCTACCAGGCCGGTTTCACCGACGCGCGCCACTTCGTGCATGCTGGCGCCTGTCATGCCCTTCGCGACGACCAGAGGTCCGGATATACGTTCAATAGTGCCTTTTACATGAGTATCCGTGGCCAAAACAATCGCCTCCAGGTTTTAACTATTTCTTTGCAAAAATGTCCATGCCGACGGCGCGCTCCACGCTGCTGCGCACGGAGCTGAGGCCGACGCCGATAGATCCGCGGATGCCGGGAATGGGAATGATGCTCGCGGCATAATGTTGGACAAGATCGTCAATAAGTGCCGACTGGGCAACGTAGAACTGCTCTTCCACAAAAACAACGCCGTAGCCTTCCTGCGCAAGCCGGCGAACGTTTTCTGCGGTCTCGGCGCCACCGGCAACGGGAACGGGACGAACGCCCACCGCCTGAAAGGGCAGGACGGTGTCGTAGGAACCCACGGCCGCCATCTTTTTTCCTTTGTGATCAGCGGACACGGCGCAGCACCTCCCTGATGCGGTCTTTTTTGACGCCGTTGGAAACGGACACCAGGATAACCCGCAAATTTTTGGCTTCCATCTCCTTGAGCCACAGATACCGAACCACATTGGCCGGGCTGAAAGCGTCAAAGCGGTTTTTTGAGATCACGCCGGTGATGAAGTCGTCCAAATTTTTCTCGTACTGGACAAGCAGTTCGTTGAAGTTATCGCCTTCGCCGAAGGGAACCAACAGCGCCCCCATATCGGCGAACGACAAAGCTCTGCCCCAGTTCTCCACGGGCTCCGCCACAAGGGGCGTCAGTCGGTTGAGGGGGATCAGGCCGCCCTCGTGAAGGAAGGAAGCCACCGTGCTTCGATCAATGTCAATGCGGCTCAATCTCAGAAGCGTCTTGAGGTTTTCGCCGTCAATGCGGCTGCGCACCCATTGGGTCACCGCCGGCATGTTCAACGCGCCGGCAAGTTCCAGAAGTGCTTTGAAATACACCTCGTCGAGAATTTTCTCAACGGCGAGCGCGCTGTGATTTTGCTCCCATGCTGTGAGGGCTGCAGGGATCGCCTGACTGAATCCGCAGGGAAGTTCCCAATACTCTTCGCTTTCAACGGCAGCGGACAGACGATCGATGTCGATGCTGCCCAGAGGCGTCAGAAGATCGGTGCGATGAGCCTCGCCCCGTTCTGCAAGAAACCGATTTTTCAGCAGCGTCTTGACGTTGTGCACGTCATAAACAAGACGCAGCAAAGCTGCAAGGCCGGCGTCGGGAACAAAGGTATCCGCCTCTCTGTAGCTGTGCAACAGCTCAGCCTCAATCGCTTTGTCGTACTCAAGAGGCGATTTCAGTTCCATCAGCCACGCTGAATAGGAAGTTTCATTCAGAACTTTGACTGCGGCCTCCAGAGTGTCGCTTTCGATCATTCTCTGAAGAACGGAATCATCAAGCAGACGGTTCTCAAGCGCCCTCAGACGCGCTACAGCGTACCCATACCGCTCCTTCGGGGCCATGATCACACCACCTATTCCTCGTCAAACAGGCGTTTGACGACGTCGGACTCCAGTTCATCCTTAAGCCAGTGGACCAGGGTATCCAGAGAGCAGTTAACGCTGATTTTGCCTTTGCGAAGGATAAAACCGCCCTCAATATCCGCTCTGTCGGCGGCAAGGGTCAGCTTTTTGCCCTTTGCGGCATTGTATCGGTCAAGCCACGCCTTGTTCATGCGCTTCTCTTTCGTGCCCACGAGCAGCTCCTCGTCGCCGCTGCTCACAGCCTGATCAAGAAGCTTTTCCATAAAGGCCAGATAGTGCTCTTCGGGAAGTTTGCAGAGACGCTCATAGGCGGCCTCAAAGCTCTGAGCGATGAGCTCCTGCTTGGCGCCGAGCCGGTTCTTCTTTACATCGAGGTTGGCGATAATCTCGGCACGGTGGCGCACTTCGGGAGCTTCGGCTTCATAGAGATCGTCGTAATGTTTTTTGCTTCGGGCGATCTGCAAATCCGCCTCTTTGTTCAGAGCGTCGGCCTGTTTTCCGGCCTCATCGAGCAGTTTGGCAGCTTCGGCCGCCGCGTCCTGTTCGATTTTCTTTCTGATGTCTGCAAGTGCCATGATGACACCCGGGCTTACAGAGCAATGCCGTTCATGAGAAGGATGCTGACGAGGAGTGAAAGCACCGCGTAAGTTTCAACCATGGCGGGCAGGATAACGGCTTTGCCGGCTTCACCGGGCTGTTTGGCGATCATTTGAATGCATGCCGCCGAAGTTCTGCCCTGAGAGATGGCGGAAATCCAACCGCCCAGCGCGATGGGAAGGCATGCGAACATGACGGCGAGGCCGTGCACCCAGTCGCAGGGAACGGCGGAACCGCCCACCAGGCCCACCTTCAGCATGGCAAAGAAAGCGATCAGCAGACCGTAAATGCCCTGCGTTCCCGGCAGAGCCTGAAGCATCAGCACCAGTCCGAATTTCGAGGGATCTTCGGTCATGACGCCGGCGCCGACCTCACCGGCGATGCCGACACCGATGGCCGAACCGATGCCGGCCAGTCCGGCGGCCAGAGCCGCGCCTAAAACCACGAGAGCAATACCGAGGTAATCCATAAAATTGACACTCCTCTCAAATTGTATGTCCGGAAAAATCCGACGTCCGACTATTTTTCGCCGCTGTCGGAAAGGTTCACATACTCAGTTCTGTAGCAGAAGGGGTCGAAAGCCGAACCGCCGCTGTTGTAGAACTTGCCGAAAAACTCAACGTACTGAAGGCGCAGAGGATGGACAAAGGCGCCCAAAATGTTGATCACCATGCTGAAAACGTGTCCGCCGAAGAAAATCAGCAGAGCGATAATCCACCCCACGAAGGCCATACCGCCCGTAAGGGTGGACATCATGTTGATGATCATGGCCACGGCGCCGCCGACGAGACCGAGCGCCAACAGGCGGCTGTAGCTCAGCACGTCACCCAGGTAGCCGGTGACGTTGTAGAGGCTGAGGACACCGGAAATCAGCTTGCCGAAAATTCCTTTCTTTTCGCGCCCCTGCGTCAGCACCAAAATCGCGGCCCCTGCGACGGCCATCCACTTGCCCGCGGGAGCAAGAGACGGGGCGCCGAAGGATCCCGCACCGAAAATCAGGAGTCCCGTCAGCAGCACCATCCAGCCGCCCTGATCGGCACAAGCGGCAAAAACGTTGCCCTTGCGGAGGTTGTCCCACGCCGCCAGCAGAAGCCCGTAGAAAATATGCACAATCCCCAGTCCGAGAGAAATGCCCAGCACCAGCATAGGATCCTTCATGGGCTCAATCAGCGTGAAGAAATTCTTTATGGGACGGAAGAAGCTCAGGAAGGGGAAGGTGTCGAACATGTCTCCCATCCAGCTTCCCGTAAAGGCCCCGTACAGAATGGTCGCAATGCCGCAGTACTTCAACAGAATGAGCACCTGTCTGATGTTATCGGGCATCTTGCGGTATTTCTTCAGGAAGTACATCGCAATGGCCGTAATCACCAGCCCGTAGCCTGCATCGGCATAGCACATGCCGAAAAACAGCAGGAAAAAAGGCATCATGGGATAGGACGGATCCACCGAACCGTACACCGGCGCGCCGTACAGCATGGTGAGCATCTCGAAGGGACGGGCTCGGGCAGGATTTTCCAGCAGGATGGGCGGATCGTCTTCCTCCGTCGGCTTTGAAAGCCTGAGATCAATGTGTTTCTCAAAGGGGGCCAGGGTGTCTTTCAGCACCTTCTCCCGATGTTCGGGAACCCAGCCCTGAAGCAGCACGGCTTCCCGGGTGTGAATGCTTCCGTCTTCGGCATCCCGGCGGGCCTTCATGGCCGTCAGATAATCACCCATGCGGCGGATTTCATCCATGTGCGCATCGGTAAAGGACTGCAACCAGCCTTCGTAATAGTTCTCCTCCGCATCCAGAGCTTTCAGTCGCTCCGAAAGGGACTCCAGCTCCTGCTCGGGCGTGCCTTTCAGCGATGCGGGCAGATCAATCTTCGCGATGCCGTGCTTCAGGCACAGATCCTGCACGTCGCTCTCGCGGGAACGCAGATAAAAGGCGCTGCCCCAGAGCTTCGCCGTCGTGCCCTTTTCAACCGGGGAGACCGCACATTCGCCGTCTTCGCCCAAGGCGTCATCCATGGCTTCTTTCCAGGCCTGAAGGTCTTCGGCGCGCCCCGTGCCCAGAAATCCCGTCACCAGTTCGCTGCCCTCGGTAATCATGGACAGCGGCGCCGTAAAAGCCGTCAGACCCGACAACGTCTGCCGCAGGGCCTTTGACTGCTGCACGTCGGACCGCAGCTCCGTCAGACGGCGCTCCCGTTTGCGCACTTCAGCGGCAAGAGCGGAAACGCTCATTGTTCCGTCAAGGGCCGCAAGGTCGGACATGGAGACGTCATCCCGTTCTCCCAACATCCGGGCCAGGGCCCCGACGGGATCTTTGTAGTAGGGAGCGAGATAGCGGGTCAGATAGGTGACGTCATTGAGCTCGGAAGCGTAGTCCCGGCTCTTTTCCGAGGGGCGCAGGGGCGGCTCCGCCGCGTCGCTTTCCGCGGGAGAAATTTGACAGATCCCTTTGGACTGCAGCGCTGACAGCACATCGTCAACCACTGTGCGATGAACAAACAATTCTATCTTTTTAACGCTCGCAACGGCCATATCGAGACACCACCTCTTCGGCTAACCACTGAGCCGTTTTCTTCACTGCTTCGCCATGCTCTTCGACAAAACGGGCGGCTTCCACCTTGCCCAGATCGACCGTTTTCGCCGACTTTTTGGCGGCCTCCGCCTCAACCTGGCCGATCCGCCGATGATACTCGCGAAACTGAGCCTGTTTTGCTTCTTTCACGCGAAGCGCAGCGGAGTTGCGGGTCTTTGTCACAAGGTCCAGAGCTTCCGCTTTCGCATCGGCGACTTTCTTTGCCGCTGCCGCTTCAACGCCGCGAATTTCGTCCGTAAGATTGGTTGACATGCGCTCACCTCCTTCAGAAAAATTTTATCTGCAAAAGAAAATTTCTCGATGCTGCCACGTCCCAACCATTGGTGAGAAGCTTCACTATTACTCCATTTTCGAAGAAAAATCGAAAAAACATCCCCACCGCCGAGGTGAATTTTGCTCCCTGAACGAGCGGGATGCACTGAAAGGCTCCCCACAAAAAATACCTTTTGATTTTAAAATTTTAAGGGTGAGATGTCAACATGAGCGCCCACCGTTCCCCCGGAAACTTTTACTTCCCCCGCCTGTCTCAAAAGGCATCCTCGGCGAACGTTCAAAGCGAATTGCGGGCTTTTACGGCATTTCATCACGTTTTCACTTTGCACGATGCTACATTTTATCTAATACATGAAAAATTTTTTCGAATATTCAAAAATTGACAAAAATAAATTTACGACAAAATGCTCCATTTTCAATGAGAGCTTTCTTTTTCTTTGCATCGGACATCGGCTTCACCCAAAAGGGTCTCGATCCCCATTCAAAGAGCCCGGCGAAAATTTTAAAAACGGCTCTTTTCGCTTTGCGTTCTCCTCGAACCGCGCGCTTCCCGCAGGAACGTTCAGCGACGGCAGGGGCGAAAAAAACCGGAATGCCGCGCCCGTGCAAACATTGGCGCCCGCAGTTCGCGGGAATTCCGCGATTATGTCGAAGACGGCCTCTGAAAAACGCCCCGCGGCCGTCAGAAAAACAACCGCCTGGGGCGCCCCATGCAGGTTCCCGCACTCAGCTGCTCAAGTTCCCTCCGTGGGAGCCTTTGCCGCGCAGCCGCTCATAAACCCACAGGGCGCTCTGAACGAACCGCGCGCTGCAGTACTGGGAAAGTTCAGTGTAATAGGCTTTCGGACGTCCCAGCACGGACATGCGGGAAAATTCTTCACCCTCCAGGCCGCGCAGTATGGCCGTTTTGCCCCTCCGGCCGGGGGTCGCGACCAAGCTCCGCGCCGCCATCATCGCGGCCATGCCGACAAAATTCCGTTCCACACGGGCATACAGTCCACGACGCTGAAGCTCGTCGTGAAGAGCCGTCAGCGCTTCGATGAAACACAGCGGCTCAGCGGTTCGGGGAGACCGGAAATGCGCCCCGACCTTTTTGCAGTGAACGAACAGAGGCCGGTCCACGTAGCTGATGCGACGGGCAACGCACAGCGAAAGCAAAACGGTAAAGAGATCGCTGCAGTTGTCCAGCTCCTGAAAGCGCAGACCCTCCTGCCTCAGAAACCGCCTGCGGTAGAGTTTATTCCACGGTACGGGATCGGTGAGCGTCAGAATGTGCCGCGGAAAGTCATTGACGGAAAAAACCTTTCGCTTGGGCAGTTGCCCGGGGCGAAAATAACGGCCGAGGCTGAGACTGCGACCCGACGCGAAACCGGCGGCGCGCCCGCTGCAGATCACCACATCGGCCTCAACGGCCGTGGCGCGAGAATACATTTTTTTCAGCAGATCGGGAGCACATAGAACGTCGTCGTCAAGAAAAATGACATAGCTGCCCGACGCGGCGTCAAGTCCTCTGTTGCGCGCTGCGCCCGTGTTGAAATTCTTCTGTTTCGGCAGTTCCAGCAGTTTCAGGCGATCGTCCTTCACCGCATACTCTCCCAGAATTGCGGCGCTTTGATCGTCGGAACCGTCATTGACGCCGATCATCTCAAACTCCGAAAAACTTTGCGCAATCAGGGCATCCAGACACTTTCGGAGGCCTCGCGCCCCGTTGCGGACGGCGACAACCACAGAGACTTTTATCCCAAAGGAAACACGCCCCCTCCGTGAGAACTTCGTGAGCGTCAAAACCGCTTCGAAGCCCCTTCCCTCCGTCCGTGGACTTCCGGCCCCTCAAAGAGCTTTCGCAGGCGGAAACATCGCCGTCCCGCCTCAACGAAAAGGAGAGACGGTTCCAATTTCTCCCGTCGGTCCGTTGTCTAGGCAAAGACTTTCTCGACGGAAACTCACCGGGCTTTCACCGTGCACCCCGGGAGCGTTTCGCTCTGCACCGGAAATTCGGCGGACGTCCTGTCAAACCCCCTGTACTCGAAAGACGATGCGCAAAAGGTATCAGACGTACTGCCGCGGAACGCGGGCCGCCACGTCGCTCACAATTTCATAGGAGATGGTGCCGGCCAGACGGGCCAGCTCGTCGGCGGTGATCTCTTCCGCCCCCTGTCGGCCGAGAAGGACGGCTTCGTCGCCCGGCGCGACGGAAACCCCGTCGGGAACGCGAACCATCAGCTGATCCATACAGATATGCCCCACCACGGGACAGCGCTTTCCGCCGATGAGAACGGAGCTGCGATTGGAAAGACAGCGCGGATAGCCGTCGGCGTAGCCTACGGGAAGCGTCGCCACGACGCAGGGACTTTCGGCGGTAAAAGCGCTGCCGTAGCCCACCGACTCCCCGCGGCGAAGACACTGCACGTGTACCACCTGACTGTAAAAGCTCAGCACGGGCTCCAGTCCCAGTCGATTGTCCACGCAATTCGACGGCATGAGACCGTACATAATGATGCCGGGTCTGACGTCGGTAAAAATGCTCTCGGGAATGGACAGCAACCCGGCACTGTTGGCCAGAGAAAAACGGTCATGAGTCCCGCGCTGCGCTTCAACGCGCCTGACCATGCGCGCAAAACGCCCGATCTGCCCCTCGGCGTCGCTTCGGTCGGCCGCGTCGGCATTGGCCATGTGCGAAAAAAAGCCGTTCACCTTGAGGTGCGGAAAGGTCTCGATGCGCGCCGCCATGTCCAAAGCGTTTTCAGGGGCGATGCCGATACGGTGCATTCCCGTGTCCACGGCAATGCAGCACTCCACCGTCCGGCGCCGCTTTTTCGCGCATTCTTCAAGGCGCGCCAAATCTGTGGAGTCCTCCACGGCGGGAATACAGCGGCTTTCCACCACTTCGTCGAAGGACGACGGCAGCGTCAGCCCCAAAATATAGATGGGAACGGCAATGCCCGCCTTCCGAAGCACCAGCGCTTCCTCGGGCAAAGCCACGGCAAGGGCGTCACAGCCCTCTTCGACGGCGGCACGGCTCACTTCCACGCTGCCGTGTCCGTAGGCGTTGGCCTTTACCACCGCCGTGACCGTGACGTTTTCAGGGAGATCCGCCCTGATTTTGCGCAGATTTTCGCGCAGCCGCGACATGTTAATTTTTACATAGGTCGGTCTCATGCGCTCTTCTCCGACGCCGGCCCCGCTTCGCCTTCGCGCCGGCCGACGGCACTGCCGAAAAACGTGCCGCCGCTCATTTTCTCCGGCAGCACGGCTCCCGACTCTCGGAGAACTTCGCCTCCTTTGGCAAAAAAAATTCGTTCCCTGCCAGTGACATTGCGCCCCGGACAGCAGACAACCTCAGGGCATGACGTTTTTTATATTATACCCCACATTGCCCGGCGCCGCACCCGAAAAGCCGCAAGCCCCGCGCAAAAAACGCCCCTGCCTCAACGTGAATTGAGACCGAAAAAAACCGAACGTGCTCTCACGGCGCCGACAAGCTGACCGACGCCGTGATTATGGCTCGCGCCTCTGCGCGCTTCCCTCATTGTTCCCGAATATGTTGCCACAGAAGGCGATCGCCGAAGACGGTTACTCAAAATGTTCAGCTTTCATCGCCGCCGTGCCGAATTTTATCCGGTATAAAAGCCCCGGCCCATTGCATCTTGCTAAAAACGAAGCTCCGTCGTATAATGGCCGCATCTGCGGGCGTAGCTCAGTTGGTAGAGCATCAGCTTCCCAAGCTGAGGGTCGCGGGT
>CABTYW010000055.1 GCA_902489135.1 uncultured Synergistaceae bacterium | reverse complement strand
TTTGCTGGGACTTGATCCCATCATCGTCGGCCGCGAAGAGTACGCCCTGGCGCTGGAAAACATCGTCGCGTACCTGAAGAAATATCAATGGTACAACGTGGCGCTGGTTTCCGAAAAAAATCAGCTGCTGCCCAACATGAATTGCTGGTGCATGAAATCCTGCTGGACCGTGCAGATGGACGAAAAGGGCTTGCGCTTCTGCGACGAAGCGACCTTTTCGGCGGCAACTTCGACGGCGCTGGAAATTTCTCTGAAAAAAATCCCCGCCGAACAAAAAAATAAGGAAAACGTCGAAGCGATTTTCCAGAGAATGATCCGCAGGCTGAGATCGTAACGAAGTCTCCGCTTCACATGCCGGGCCGTTTTTCGGCTTTCGGCATTTTTTTTGTGCCGACGCTTTCGACGGAAAGTAAAGCGTTAAAGTCAGTTTAATTTATGGAATTTGTCGAAAATCCGTGACGCGGGGGTGTCCCGTTTTGTCACGGCACAGGTCATGACAACAGCTGTCATAAGCATTTACAAGAAAAAAATATATGGTATGTTTATATCGGCATCGAAAAAGCGTGTCGACCGTGAGGTCAGCGGAAAGTCCGCTTCACGCTTTCGATTTACGGAGCAGGGCCCGCTCGCAAAAAGATTGTTTCCGGAGCAATCTCACAGAGCCGTCTTGGCATTCACATTCCAATATGAAAAAAAACAGAAAGGATGAACTCATCATGGCAAACAAGGATTACAAGTTCGTCGACAACTACGGATTTAACGAAGCCCTCCTGAAGGAAGCCTTTGCCGAAGCGCGCAAAATCTACAAAGAGCGCGGCTTCATGAGAAAAATGGGATTCGGCAAGGCGCCCGCCATCACGACGGTTGACATGGCGAAGGCCTGGATGAGCGAAGGTCATGTTTTTACCTGCGACCACGCCAACGAAGTCTGCGCCGAGGCGCTGAAGGTTCTTGAGGCGGGGCGCAAGTCGGGCGTTCCCATCTTCCACACCACCACAGGGTACGTGGGCGAGAAACAGTGGGATCTTCCCCGCTGGGACGAAAAGATCCCCATGAGCGCGCTGGACATCAACTCCGATTGGCTGGAAATCGATCCGAAGCTGAAGCCGCGCCCCGAAGAGCCCGTCATCCATAAGAAGTACGCCTCCAACTTCTTCGGCACCCATCTGGCTCAGACCCTCTGCTTCCTCGGCGTCGACACCGTCATCGTCATGGGCGCCACCTCCTGCGCCTGCGTCAGACACACCGTGATGGACTCCACCGGCTACGGATTTAAGACCATCATTCCCGAGGGAACCATCGGCGACCGCGTCCCCGGCGTCATCGAGTGGAACCTCTTCGATATGGAAGCCAAGTTCTGCGACGTTGTGCCGGTTGACGAAGTGGTGAAGTATCTTGAGGGCATCGATCCTTCGGTGTACCGCAAGCACGAGCGCAAACTCGACAAGTAAAATCTGTTCGTTTGGGGAAACGCCAGGGGGCTGTCACGACAGCCCCCTTTTTGGAATGAAACCCATCTTGCGGCGCAGACTGCTCCTTTAAAATAGTTCTTCATCTCCATTGTTCTTCTGCGGAGCGGTCAGCGCCCATGGAACGGAAAAATCCGAACAGCCTGAAAGGAGGGTGTTTATGAGTCTTCTGATTAAAAATGGAACAATCTTGTCAACGACCAGTGAATATATTGCCGATATCTATGTCGAAAACGACAAGATCAGCATGATCGGCCGAAACTTGGACGTCAAGGCTGACGAAGTGGTCGATGCGTCCGGAAAATACGTTTTTCCGGGAGGAGTTGACGAGCACGTTCACTACGGTTCCTTCGGCGGGCTGCTGTTCGACACGGCCGATGCGGCTGCTGTGGGCGGCACGACGACGATTGTGGACTTTGCGCCTCAGGATGTCGGAGTTCCTCTGATCGAAGCCGTGGAGCGTCAGGCTGCCAAAGCGGAGGGCAAATGTTCGGTTGATTACGGATTTCACGTGATCATTATGGATCCCAAGGATTCCGTTTTTGAAGAAATTCGCAAGCTGCCCGAAATCGGAGTGGCGACGATGAAGCTCTTCATGGCATATAAAGGATCGCCGTTCTACTGTGACGACGAGGCGATCTTCAAAGCCATGCAGATCGCGCGCGGCTGCGGCGTGACGTCGATGGTTCATGCCGAAAACGGCGACATCATCAATGTTCTTCAAAAGCAACTTGTCGCCGAGGGAAAAACCGATCCTATCTATCACTACTATTCCCGTCCGCCGATTGTTGAGACGGAAGCAACTCAGCGTGCCATCGCTCTGGCCGAACTTGCCGATACGCCTCTTTTCGTGGTACACGTCAGCACCAAAGGCGCGATGGAAGCCATCAGAAACGCCTCTGACCGCGGCTTGAACGTCTACGGTGAAACCTGCACCCATTATCTGACCCTGACCACTGACAATCTGGCGAAACGCGGCAAAGACGGCTTTGAAGGAGCTAAATATATCTGCTCGCCGGCGTTGCGTCCTCAGGAACATTTGGACGCCATGTGGGAAGCGATCAGGCGCGGCTGGCTTATGGCCGTCGGTTCGGATCACTGCGCCAATGCGGGCGGTTATGAGGGCGCCAAGAAAAAAGGCCTGGGCAATTTCGCCAAGGTTCCCAACGGCGCTCCCGGCGTTCAGGATCGTTTGGCCATGCTATGGACGCAGGGCGTTGACGCCGGACGCATTACCAGACAGAAGTTCGTCGAAGTGTTCGCCACGGCGCCGGCCCGTATGCTGGGACTGCCTCATAAGGGACGTCTCGACGTGGGGTGCGATGCCGATATCGTGGTTTACGATCCCACATACCGCGGGACGATTACCAACGCCAACAGCTATCACGGTACGGATTACAACGCCTTTGAGGGCTTCCCCATGCACGGCATTCCCGAAAAAGTTTACCTTCGCGGCAAAATCATCGCCGCGGGCGGAAAATTTGTCGGCGAAAAGGGGAAGGGACAGCGTCAGCGTTGCCAGCCCTACGGCAGATGTTTCGACAACTTTAAGCGCTGAGTTTTTTTGCAGGGAGCGCGCAGGGCTTTTTGAAGCTTCGTCGCACCTTGCTTCGGCCTGAAGGGCTCTGAAAAAACAAAAAATCGGAGGAACTGTCCGACGCGCACTTTCTGTCGGCCGTTCCTCCGATTTTTTCGTTGGAGAAGGCGGAGTTCCGTCGTTTTGACATTTTAACGGCACCATTGAAGGGATTGCTAAATAAAGGAACGTTAGAGGAGTTCCTTCCAGTTCAGCGTCATTTTGCCCTGAGCGATGACCAGCGGCACGCCCACTTTGTGTTGGGCGCGGACGCTTTCAAAGATCGGCTGCGTGTCGCGAAGCCTCAAAAAGGCCTTGAGGGTTCCGATATCGGCGTCGATATCTCTGAAATCGACGTCGATGCCGCGCTTTTTGTACTCTTCCAAGGCGGCGACGGTATCGGGACAGTTCAGCGTTCCATAGACCGTTGCTTTCATGAAATTCACCTCGTCTGAAGTTGAATGTGTTGTTCGGTCTCTGTCATTATAAGGTCAGGGGACAAAAAGCTCCAGCTGTTTTTTCTCCAAAGCTTTGACGACAAGGCGTTTCAGTCCTGCGGGCATGGGGAGGGCTTGCAGCTCCTCGTCGCTTTTGAAAATGGCATCGTTGCCGCAGGGGGCCGACGTCTGCCAGAGGCGGACTCTGACCTGCCATCGGGTGAACTTCATCGTCTCTTCGGCGCCGAGATCGCGGCACGGGCCCAGCGGCGCCGTTCGGTCAATTAACCGCGCCAGCGCCGACGGGGCCGATTCTCCTTCGTCGGCGATGATCCAGGGAATTTCATAAAATCCCGCCCAAAGGCCCGAAGCAGGCCGCTGTCTCACCAGCCAGCCTCGAGGTGTTTCAATGAGCAGGGCGGCGCCTTCTCGGCGCAAAAGGGCATTTTTCCGCGGCGACAGGGGCCGCTGCGCCTGCGTGCCGGCTTTCAGCGCCGCACACAACGGGGAAACGGGGCAGTCGCCGCAACGAAAGGCGGTTTGGGGCAGACATACCGTGGCTCCCAGCTCCATAAAGGCCTGAGTCAGCACCCGGGGCTCGCCCCGTCTCAGCACGTCCGCCGCGCAACGTCCGATGATGCCCGTTCCGGCGGATTTCGCGGGGTCGATGTCCAGGTCAAGGAGGCGCGAGAACACGCGCCGAACGTTGCCGTCCACGGCGGGGACGGGCATGTTGAAGGCGATGGAGCACAGGGCGCCGATGGTGTAGGGGCCGAGGCCGGGCAGTTTTTTCAAAAAGCCGGGATCGGCGGGCAATGTTTTCATCCCGGAAGATTTGAGAAATCGGGCTGTTTTGAGGAGATTGCGCGCCCGGCTGTAGTAGCCCAATCCCTGCCACAGCGCGAGGACGTCGCTCTCGTCGGCCGAGGCCAGTGCGGCGAAGTCGGGCAGTTTTTCCATCCAGCGCCGGTAAAAGGCGACGACGCGGCTGACCTGCGTCTGCTGCAACATGGCTTCCGACACCAGAACGCTGTAGGGGTCGCCTGTTTTTCTCCACGGGAGGTCGCGTTTGCACCGTTCATACCAGTCCGTGAGGAGTCGCGCCGCGGGGGCGTAAAAGTTGTCTTCGGTGAGGTGTTCCCATCTTTTCTGCATGGCGTTTCTTTCTCCGTAAGCTGAACGCGCGCTCGGCGGTTTTGGAAAACTCCGCCGCGTCGGGCGCGGAAGTGGTCAT
This sequence comes from uncultured Synergistaceae bacterium, assembly GCA_902489135.1. Classification (GTDB taxonomy): domain Bacteria; phylum Synergistota; class Synergistia; order Synergistales; family Dethiosulfovibrionaceae; genus Pyramidobacter. Next base: position 8,205 of record CABTYW010000055.1, on the reverse strand, counting down.
TGTCACTTTATTATAGCAGGTGTGCGCTTCGATGATGAACGAGGCGGGGCGAAGGGGGCTTTTGGGGCGATCGGAGGGGGGCGAAAGTCGCCGCGGTGTAGTAGAATAGAAAACGGCATTTGAAAATTGCAGACGCCGTTTATGCGCAGAGTGCCGTTCCTCCGCTTTTACGGTCTGCGGCAGTCATCGAGGTGGAAAATCATGGAAAATCGGCATACAGAGCGCCGAAGCGCGATTTTTGACGACAAAAGAGCGGTCATCGTTTCCCTTTCGGGGGCGCCGGGATCGGGGAGAACGCTGCTGCTGGAGCGCACTCTCATGGGGCTGGATCTGCGCTGCGCCGTCGTCCTGGGCGGAGCGGTGCCCGAGATTGACGCGGCGTATCTTCGGGAACGGTGCAGCGAACAGTTGGCCGTTGCGGTAAAAAGTCAGGGACCTTTGAGCGCGTCGGACCTTGAGGGCGCGCTGCAACGTCTTTCTCTTGACGATTTGGATCTGGTCTTCATCGAAGACGGGGGAACTTTGTGGGAAGCGGGGGCCGCTCACCGTCTGGCTCACCGCCGCATTGCGCTGTCGGACTTTGCGGCGGGCTCCCGGGTGCCCTGCAAATATCCCGAAACCTTCAAAGACGCCGACGTGGTGGCGCTCACCAAGGTGGATCTCAAGTCCGCCGTTGACTTCGACGAAATTGAATTTTGGGACGAGGTGACGCGCCTCAATCCCCGCGCGCGGCGCATGCGCCTTTCCAGCGTCAGCGGCGAAGGTCTGTCCTTTTGGATTAAGATGTTTTATGGGTGGTGCGGCGACGGCGAGGCCTCGACGCGAACCGGCAGGGAAAATGTCACCGATGACTGATCCCGAGGCTCTTCTCAGAGGACTGAATGCGGCACAGCGCGAGGCCGTCACCTTTACGGGCGCGCCGCAGCTTGTGCTGGCCGGCGCCGGCAGCGGCAAGACGCGGGTGCTGACCCGCAAGATCGCGTGGCTGATTGCCGAAAAACAGGTGCCGGCGTGGAAAATTCTGGCGGTGACCTTTACCAACAAAGCGGCGCGGGAGATGAACGAACGCGTCTCGAAGCTGCTGGGAAGGGATTTGGGCGGCGCACAGATCTGCACCTTCCATTCCTTCGGGCTCAAGCTGCTTTTCAGAAACCGCGAGGTTCTGCGCCAGCGGGGCTACAAGCCCGACTTTGTGGTTTACGACCGCACCGATTCTCTCACGGCCGTCAAGCGCCTTATGAAGGAGCTGGACATCGACACCGAAAAGTATCAGCCCGGCTGGGCGCTGAACCGCCTGTCGGAGATCAAGTCGTCGGCCGATCCGTCGTCGGCCCCGCTGCCTGCCTGCGAGAAGTTTCTGCGGGTGCTCTACGAAAAATATCAGGCGGTTCTCAAAGAGCAGGGCGCCTTCGACTTTGACGACCTCATCGCCTTTCCGTTGCAACTCATGAGAGACGATCCTCAGCTGCTGAAGAGGGAGCAGGAGCGCCTTGACTGGGTGCTGGTGGACGAGTATCAGGACGTCAACGACTCCCAGTATCGAATGATGCGCCTGCTGGTGGGACGACGCCCCGATCTGATGGTGGTGGGCGATCCCGACCAGTCCATTTACGGCTGGCGCGGCGCCAACTATGCCACCATCATGAACTTCGAAAACGATTTCGCCCATGCCAAGGTCACCCTGCTGGAGCAGAATTACCGCTCCACGTCCATGATTCTCGACGCTTCCAACAGTTTAATTCAGCACAACAAAAACCGGCGGGAAAAGGATTTGAAAACCGACCGCGAGGCGGGCGAAAAAGTTCAGGTGTGGTACATGCAGGACGAAGAGGAAGAGGCGCAGGCTCTGGCGCGCGAAATTCACCGCCTTGCCGGCCTCTATCGTTACAGTGACATGGCGGTGCTGTACCGCATGAACTCGCTGAGCCGCGTGCTGGAACAGGCGCTGATCGAATCGGGCATTCCCTATCGCATTGTGCGCGGCACCAACTTTTACGACCGCAGGGAAGTGCGCGACGTGGTGGCATTTATGCGTCTGGCGGTAAATCCCATGGATCTGGTGTCGCTCAATCGGGTGGGGAACCTGCCGGCACGCGCGTTGGGGCCCAAGAGTCTCGAAAAGCTCAATGCCTGGATGCGCGGCCGCGCCGTGGGCACCGCCGAGGACCTGTGGCGAACTCTTCAGACCGAAAAGGGCGGCCTCACGGGCAAGGCGGGCGAGGGTGCGTCTCAGCTGGCAGGGCATATGCTGACGCTGCTGGAGCGTCAGCACAACATGTCGCTGGTGCTCACGTGGGTTTTGTCGGGCATCGGCTATGAGAACGTGCTGATGAAGGCCGAGCCGTCGGACTGGGAAGAGCGCGTCGAAAACGTACGGGAGCTTCTGTCCGTCGCGCCCGAAGGCGAAAACCTGTCGGAGGTGCTGGATCAGATCGCCCTTTACAGCGATGCCGACGCTCAGGACGAAACCCGTGACGCCGTCAATCTGTCGTCCCTTCACGCCGCCAAGGGCCTTGAATTCCCCGTGGTGTTCATGGTGGGCATGGAGGAGGGAATTTTTCCCCACTCCCGCAGCTCTGACACCCTCGACGAGCTGGAGGAAGAACGGCGGCTCTGTTACGTGGGCATGACCCGCGCCGAGGAACGGCTGTACATGAGCGGCGCCCGCCGCAGGCGCCTTTTCGGCACGGTTTTCAGCGAGGGGTTCTCGCGCTTTCTGGCGGAACTGCCCGACGAGTACTCCGACGTTTACGAGCAGAAGGAGGTGACGCTGCGCTATGGCCGCAGTGGTTATGGCCCTTACGGGCGAGCCCGGCGCCGGTAAATCCACGGCGCTTCAGTGGTTTGCGTCGCGCGGCGCCGCAGTTCTCGATGCCGACGCCGCGGTGCGTGATCTGTGGAAGGAACCGTGGCTGCTTGAGCAGGCGCGTCGGCGCTGGGGCGAAGCCGTTTTTTCCGGCGGAGCCGTCGACAAAAAAGCGGTGTCGCGCATTATATTTTCTGACAAAGAGGAATACAACTGGCTGTGCCGCATCATATATCCCGTCGTTTACGCCCGGCTTCAGCGCGCTCTTCCGCCGCGGGGCATTGCCGTTGCCGAAATTCCCATGCTCTTTGAGGCGGGGCGCCCCCGGTGGGTGGACTGCGTGCTCTTCATGGCGGCCGATCACGGGCTTCGCGCCCGGCGCAGCGCCTTTCGCGGTCTCGACGACGTGGAGCTGGCGCGGCGCGAAAAGTTTTTCATGAAAAAAGAGGAGCGCATGGAACGTTCCGACTGGACGGTGTGCAACGACGGAACGCCGGCCGATCTTTACGACGCTCTCGGGAAAATCTGGGAGGACCTTAAACGCCTTGAAGAAAAGGCGCAGAAAGCCTGAAGGTGGTTTTATCCATGAAGAGTTTTTTGTCGGGCATCGCCCGCGAGCTGGTCAATCTGCTGCCCGTGGTCCCGGCCATATTCTGGGCCATTTCATTCCACGAGTTCTGCCACGGCTGGGTGGCGCTGCGGCTGGGCGATCCCACGGCCAAAGAAGAGGGACGCCTGACGCTTAACCCGCTGGCCCATTTCGACTCGCTGGGATTTATCTGTCTGCTGCTGTTCAAATTCGGCTGGGCCAAGCCCGTCCCCATCGATCCTCGATACTTTCGCCGCCCGCGCCGCGACATGGTTCTGGTGTCGCTGGCGGGCGTCACGGGCAACATCCTCTCGGCGGTGCTGGTGGGGGTCGCCATAAAGATGCTCATGCGCTTCGCTCCCGCCGCCTTTTACTCCAACTACGGCCTTCAACTGGTGCTCTACGCCTTTGTGGCCGTCAACCTCAACTTCGCCGTGTTCAATCTCCTTCCCATTCCGCCGCTGGACGGATCGCGGCTGCTGTACATGATCCTTCCCCGGAGCGCTCTGGGCGTCGTTCACGGGTTGGAGCGCTGGGGCTTCGCCGTGATGTTTGTCCTGATTTACTTCGGGGTCATCGACAGAATTCTGCTTCCCGTCAGCGGCTGGGCGTTGAGGCTGCTTTTCAGCTGATGTTGCCATGGAAGAAATTTTAACCGATCTGCCGGTTCAGGCCGGCGGCACGGCGACTCTGCTGGCCATAGGATGGCTGGGCTACCGCGCGGCCCGAAAGCTGAAATGGCCCGCCGCCGCCATGCTGGGGGCACTGCTTTTCCTGGGCGTCCTCAACGTTTCGGGCGTCAAATTCCCCTTTTACAAGGCGCCGCTGTCGTTTTTCTCAAAGGTGATGAGCGGCGTCATTCTGGGGCAGAAAATTGACCGCGGCATGGTGAACCTTCTGAAAAAAATGGCGCGTCCCGCCGCTTTTTCGGCGACGTGGATGGTCATGAGCTCCATATTAACGGGCCTGCTGGTTTTCGCCGCCGCGGGAGACCGCCTTTCGCTGATGACTTCGCTGGCGGCTTCGTCGGCGGGCGGCATCGCCGAGATGTCGGTTTTTGCCATGTCCGTCGGCGCCGACGTGGGCGTCGTCGCCTTCTTTCAGTCCATGCGCATCATCGTGCTCTACGTGACCCTTCCCTTTTCCACGGCGTTTGTGGCGCGCCGCGCCAAAACACCGCCCGAGGCCGCCGAAGAGGACCGCCGTGACGATACCGTCTTTTCTCCTGCGGAGATCCTGCGTTTTGCGCTTTTGACCTGTGTCGCGGCACTGCTGGTCGACAAGGCGGGAATGCCCTCGGGGCTCATGATCGGCGCCATGGCGGGGGCAGGGGCCCAAAACATCTGGGCCGGAAAGGTGATGCGTCTGCCGCCGTGGTTAAAGAACGGGGCGCAGATCTGCCTCAGCGCCGTCATCACCGCGGGGCTTTCGCCCCAGACGATGACGCTTCTGGTTCGCCTCTTCGTGCCGCTGCTGCTTTCGCTGGGCGTCATTCAGGCCATGTCCTTTCTGCTGGCGTTCATTATGCACCGCGTCACGGGATGGGACGCCATGACGTCGGTGCTGGCCACGTGCCCGGGCGGATTGAGTCAAATCGTTTTCTTTGCCGAGGACCTTCACGCCGACGCCTTCACCGTGGGCGTCTTTCACGCCGTGAGAATGGTCTCCATCGTCGTTTTCGTTCCGTTGGCCGCGCGGCTCATCGGAGGTTAAAAAAACAGGTTCCCCGCAAAATCGAAGGGGAACCTGTTTTTTTGTGCTCATGGACCGGGTTTGCAAAAAAATTTTTTCAGCGAAGAACCGCCGTCAGTCTTTGGCGTCGAAGGCGTTTTCCGGCGCCGTCGGCAGGTTTTGCAGCACCGAGGGATCGCCACGGGACGTCCTGATCTTTTTGGCTTTGGCGTCGGCGTAGGCCTGAAGCTTTTCGGCGGTCCTGTCGTCGTGAGCGGCGAGAATGCGCGCAGCCAGCAGGGCGGCGTTGGTGCCGCCGTTGATGCCCACGGAAGCCACGGGCACTCCGGGAGGCATCATGGCCGTGGAGAGCAGCGCATCCATGCCCAGAAGCGTGCCCGATTCAACGGGGACGCCGATGACGGGAAGGGTGGTCTGTGCCGCCACGGCGCCGGGAAGGGCGGCTGAAAGGCCGGCCACGGCGATAATAACTTCGATGCCGCGGCGGCGGGCGTTCCGGGCGTAGCGCACCGTGTCCTCGGGGGTGCGGTGCGCCGAGGCGATGGTGACTTCAAAGGGGATGGCGAGGTCCGTCAGCGTGTCGCCGATTTTTTTGGTGTGGGACGCGTCGCTGGCGGAGCCGAGAATGATACCGATTTTGGGGTTGTTCATGTTAGAGGGCTCCTTGAAATTTTTCAAACATCTGATGTCCGATGGCTTTTCTGAACTGCATGCCTTCAAAGGAAATTTTGCTCACCGCCTCGTAGGCGCGGTCTTTGGCCTGAGACAGGCTGGTTCCCAGGGCGGTGACGCACAATACGCGGCCGCCCGTCGCCATGAGACGGCCGTTCTGAAGGGCGGTGCCGCAATGGAACACGGTGACGCCCGACACCGCCGCCGCTTTTTCGAGGCCCGTAATTTCGGCGGGCGCGCTCTTTGCGGTCGGGTAGCCTCCCGAGGCCATAATGACGCAGAGGGCGTTTTTCGAGGGCTCCTGCCAGTGAAAATCGGCAAGGTGCCCCTGAGCGCAGTTCCAGCACATGTCAATCCAGTCGCCTTCAAAGAGGGGCAGCAGCACTTCCGCTTCGGGATCGCCGAGGCGCACGTTGTACTCCAGAACCTTGGGCGTGCCGTCGGGAGCGATCATCATGCCGATGTAGAGAACGCCGCGGTAGTCCATGCCCTCGTCGGCGATGGCTTTGACGGAAGGCTCGATGATTTCGTTCCGCAGGCGCTCCATGAGGCCGGGAGTGACCCAGGGCGCGGGAGCGTAGGCGCCCATGCCGCCGGTGTTGGGGCCGCGGTCGCCGTCTAAAAGGCGTTTGTGATCCTGACTGGTGCTGAGAAGACGATAGTCTTTGCCGTCGGTGATCACCATCAGTGACAGCTCCCGTCCCGCCAGGGCCTCTTCGATGACCAGCGTTTGTCCCGCAGCGCCCAACGTCTTGTCCACAAGAAGGCTGCGTATGGCCCGGCGGGCGTCGGCGATGCTCTGTTCCACGAAAACGCCCTTTCCGGCGGCCAGTCCCGAGGCCTTGACGATGTAGGGAGGAATGAAGTCCGCCAGAGCCGCGTCGGCTTCATCGACGGTGCGGCAGACGTGAAAATCCGCCGTGGGGATGCAGTGGCGCTTCATGAATTGTTTCGAAAATTCTTTGCTGGCTTCCAGGCGGGCGCCCTCTTCGGAGGGGCCGAACACGGCGATGCCGTGCCCGCGCAAAACGCTGCCCACGCCGGCGGCCAGGGGCACTTCGGGGCCCACGATGACCAGATCCACGGCGCGCTCGGCGCAGAAGGCCGAAAGGGCTTCGCCGTCCTCGATGGGGAGAGCCACGCACCGGGCTTTTGCGGCGATGCCGGGGTTTCCGGGAGCCGCGTAAAGTGTTCCGCACCGCGGCGATCGGGCACAGGCTTCGACAATGGCGTGTTCGCGGCCGCCGCTTCCGACGACCAGAACGTTCAGCGTACCGTCCATTTTAATGACGGAAGGTGCGGTGTCCGCTGATGAACATGGACACACCCAGTTCCTGCGCGCGTTTCGCCACTTCGTCGTCGCGCACCGATCCGCCCGGCTGAATGATGGCCACAACGCCGGCGGCGGCAGCCTTTTCGACGCCGTCGGGGAAGGGGAAGAAGGCGTCGGAAGCCATGACGGCGCCCTTGGCCTTATGGCCGGCCTGATGCGCCGCAAATTCCACGGCGAACACGCGGCTGCAAAATCCCATGCCGATGCCCACCGCCTCGCCGTCTTTGACCAGGGCCACGGCGTTGCTCTTGGAGACGGCCGCCACCTTCCAAGCGAGAATGAGATCATTCCAGAGGTCGGGACGCGGCGTGCCCACCCAGTGTCCGTCCTTTTCCCGCGGCAGAGGCGCCAGACAGTCGTCCTGCATGAGCAGGCCGCACCAGGTGGAGACCATCTGCTTTTGGAAGACGCGTCCGCCCTGCCAGGTCATAATGCGCAGGTTCTTTCTCTTCGATGTGAGAAGCTGCAAAGCGTCGTCGTCGATGGAGGGGCACAGCAGCACTTCGGTGAAGTGCTTGGAAATGGACTCCGCCGTGGCCAGGTCGATGTGGCGCGTGACGCCCACGACGCCGCCGAAGGCGGAAAGGGAATCGCAGGCGAAGGCGCGGTCGTACGCCTCGGCCACCGTGGCGCCCAGGGCCATGCCGCAGGGCGTGGTGTGCTTGATAACCACGGCGCCGATGCTGTCCTGCATCATGGCGGTGGCGCGCATGGCCGTGTCGAGATCGAGAATGTTGTTGTAGGAAAGCTCTTTGCCGGCCAGCTGTTTTACGGGAACGTCCGACAGCGGCGGCAGATAGAGCCCCGCTTTCTGATGGGGATTTTCGCCGTAGCGCAGCGTCTGGCGGCGCGAAAACGCCGCGGTGAACTGCGTGTCCTCTTCCGCTTCGCCCATCTCGCGGCGCAGTCCCGCGCCGATGGCGGCATCATAATGCGCCGTGGCGTCGAAGGCTTTCAGCGCCAGCCTGCGGCGGTTTTCAGCGGAGATGGACCCTTCGGCGCGAAGTTCCTCCAGCACCTGCGCGTAATCGGCGGGCTCCGTCAGAACGGTGACGAAGCGGTAGTTTTTCGCCGCCGCGCGGATCAGAGCGACGCCGCCGATGTCGATGTTCT
>CABTYW010000054.1 GCA_902489135.1 uncultured Synergistaceae bacterium | reverse complement strand
ACTGTGCCGCCCAAGCCGTCTTTGAAGGTGCCCGGGAGGGGCGCAAGCACCGCGGCGGTTTTTGCCGTTTTTCGCGCAAACCGCCGGCAACACTTCACCCGCCAAAGAGCGGCGCTCTGCGCCAACAGCGGCGGCCGTTCTCGATGCTCCGGCGGAACGGGACGTGTGGGCCTCGGGCAACCTTGTGAGGCAATTTCACGCGAGAGCCATAAGCCTTTCAAAGGGGCAGCAGAAAACACGAAGGAAGGGTATCAACTGTAAATTTTTAGCAAAACCCGCAGCGGCGCCCGTTTTTATATGGGTCGCCGCTGCGGGTTTTGTCGAAATCGGAGGAAGAGCACAGGCCCTGCGTTGCGCCGGGGAAAAATCCGCAGGGGGCTCAGCATGGAGCTTTTTTGAAAAAATGACGTTATGGGCGGTCAGCCGTCCAATACCGCAGCGCTTTGCCGGCGCGTACGCCGGTTGTGGTGCCGCGGTACGCGCCGAGACAGCCGCCGACCCATACGGCTTCGATGCCGACGGGGGGTGTCATGGGATGCTCGTAGGTGCTGCCGTCACGGACTGTTTCCGGGTTGAAAAGCGTCAGATCGGCGTCCATGCCCGGGCGGAGGATGCCCTTGCGGGTCAGCCCGAGGCGTGCCGCGGGAAGTGACGTCATTTTGCGCACGGCTTCTTCGATGGAGAAGAGTTTCAGCTCGCGGGCGTAGCGTCCCAGAACGCGCGGAAAGGTGCCGCTGTAGCGGGGATGCACAAATTCCCGCGGCGAAGCGATGGCGCCGTCGGATCCGATCATCACCAGCGGGTTGACCATGACGCGACGGATGTCTTCTTCGGTCATGGAGAAGTAAATGCCGTGATCCGCTCCCTGATTGAGGAGAATGACTTCAAGCAGGGCGTCAACGGGATCGGTTCCCATTTTTTTTGCGGCGTCCTCGAGGTTCATGCCCCGGTATTGGGGAGTGAGCGGCATTTCGCCGAGGATGATACATTTTGCGCCGCCGCCGTGTTGCATCGTCTTTTGCCAGCGCTCGGAGTTTTCCATTTCGTCGTGAAGGGCGCGCCGCGTCGCGGGATCGGAGAGAAGCTTCATGATGCCGGGGATGCCGCCGGAGTGAACCCATTTGGGCATCAGCGAGCGCAGCGTAGAGCTGGCCGCCGTGTAAGGATACTGATCCACGGTGACATCCAGACCTTCGGCCCGCGCGGCGTCAATGATGGAGAACAGGTGGGCGGCCATGCCGGGGCGGTCGTTTTCGCGCGCTTTGAGATGAACGACCTGTACGGGGATATGATTGACGCGCGCCACGTTAATGGTGGCGCGAACGCATTCCGGCGACCGATCCGCCTGATTTCTCATGTGGGATACGTACAGGCCACGGCGTTTCGTCAGTCCGCCGGCGACGAACTCCAGTTCCGCATCGGAAGAATAAATTCCGGGAGGATAGGCCAGGCCGCTGCTCATGCCGAAGGCGCCTTCTTCCATGCTCTGTTCCACAAGGGATCGCATGCGTTCCAGCTCTTCACGCGACGGTTCACGGCTGTCGAAACCCATCACGCACAGGCGAACGGTTCCCTGCCCGATGAACGAACCGGCGTTGACGCCGAGAGGCTGCCGATCAAGGCGCGCCAGCCACTGGCCGAAACTGTTCCAGTCCCAATCGACGTGATGCCCGCTTTTGGTCACTCCGGCATATTGATCCAGTTCCGTTTTGCGTTCGGGGCAGATCGGCGCGGGACTGATGCCGCACTGTCCCATAATCACCGTGGTTACACCCTGCAGCATGATGTTGGCGGCTTCGGGACTGTAGACCATACCGAAGTCGGCGTGGCTGTGAATGTCGATGAAGCCCGGGGCGAGCATCAGTCCACGGGCTTCGACGGTTTCATCGCCACGACCCGCTTTGACGTCGCGTCCCACGGCGACGATCCTGTCGCCTTCCGTTCTCAGACTGCCGCGGTACCACGCCGCGCCGGTTCCGTCGCATATTTTTGCGTCGTGAATGAAATAGTTTTGTTTCAAGAAAGTCATCCTCCTGATTAAAGTGCCGATGGGCGTTTTGGAATCGCTTTGGAGCTCCCGTTTTGTATACTGGATTTGTGTTTTGAGCGGAAAGTCCCGACACGAATAATTTATTTTATAATGATTTTTATGCCATAATAAATATTTTTTATAGTCTATCAGCGCTTTTGTAAGGTGTCAAGGTAAGAATAGATTTTTTAGGGCTTTATGCTATACTGTATGTAACGTTGAAAAAATAAAATCTTGTACCTGAACTTAAACAAGTGGGGATTGATATTTCGGGAGGGGCATCCTCCTGCGTTCTGAGACCGAGTTGTCAGGCCGGGGACAAACACAGCGGCGAAGGCTTTGTGTTGATTTTATTTTTTTCGCTCCAACGGGGGAAGGGAGAACTTTATGCTCAAGTACACCATACGAAGGCTTATTTTGCTTGTTCCTGTTCTTGCAGGCGTGGCACTGCTGGTTTTTACGCTGCTGTACATCACACCCGGCGATCCGGCGCGCATGGCTCTCGGTGAAGACGCGCCACAGGAAGCGGTGGAACAGTTCCGCAAAAATTACGGGCTTGACGATCCGTTTTTCGTGCAGTTCGGGCGCTACTGCTATAAGGCGCTGTTTCACGGCGACATCGGCAATTCCTACGTCACCAAATCCTCGGTAAGCGAGGAGATCATGACCCGTTTTCCCACCACGCTGAAGCTGTCGTTCTGGGCGGTTGTACTGGGGGTGGCGTTGGGGCTGCCCTTCGGCATTATCTGCGCAATTCGCCAGTACTCGGTCTTCGACTCGGTTTCGATGGTGTTGGCTCTGATCGGCGTGGCCATGCCCAACTTCTGGCTGGGCGTTTTGCTGATTTTGCTCTTCTCGGTTAAGCTGAACTGGCTGCCCCCTTCGGGATTTACCACCTTCGCAGAAATGGCGATGCCCGTCTTCACGCTTTCGGGCGGCACGCTGGCCGTGATCACGCGCATGACCCGTTCCAGCATGCTGGAAGTCATCAAGTCGGACTACGTGCGCACGGCGCGCGCCAAGGGGCAGCGCGAGTCGGTGATCATCTGGCGACATGCTCTGCCCAACGCGCTGATTCCCATTTTGACCATTATCGGAATGCAGTTCGGCGGCCTTCTGAGCGGCGCAATCCTTACGGAGACGGTGTTCTCCATTCCGGGCGTCGGGCGTCTCATGGTGGAGTCCATCAAAATGCGCGATTTCCCCGTGGTTCAGGGCGGCGTGCTGTACATAGCGTTGGTTTTCTGCTTTATCAATCTTGCCGTGGATCTTCTGTACGCCTGTGTCGATCCGCGAATCAAAGCGAAGTACCGCTAGGAGGCCTTTTCTCATGCTTCTCAAGAAAAACAGCATGCTGCGCCTGACGTTGGTGCGTCTCAGAAGAAATCATCTGGCCATGATCGGTCTGGCGATCGTGCTGACGCTGATCTTCGCGGCGATTTTTGCGGATTCCCTCGCTCCGTATAAATATTCGCGTCAGCACCTGCGTGAAACGTTGCAGGCGCCCAACGCCAAATATCTGCTGGGCACCGACGAGTTCGGCCGCGACGTTTTGAGCCGGCTGATCTACGGTGCGCGCGTTTCGCTTCAGGTGGGACTGGTGGCCGTGTCTATCTCGCTGTTCGTGGGGGGATCGCTGGGAGCCGTCGCCGGATTTTACGGCGGCCGGCTCGACAATTGGATCATGCGTCTGATGGACGTGCAGCTTGCCGTGCCGTCGACGCTGCTGGCCATCGCCATTGCGGCGGCTTTAGGCCCGGGACTGTTCAATTTGATGATCGCCGTGGGCATCTCTTCGGTGCCGCGTTTTGCGCGCCTGTTGCGCGCTTCGGTGCTTTCGGTGAAGGAAATGGAGTTCGTCGAAGCCGCGCGCGCCATGGGCGCCAGCGATTTTCGCATTATCGTTCTGCATATTCTGCCGAACTGCTGTGCGCCGCTGATCGTTCAGGCGACGTTGAGTGTCGCCAACGCCATTCTCTCTTCGGCGTCGCTGAGTTTCATCGGTCTGGGGATTCAGCCGCCTTATCCCGAGTGGGGCGGCATGTTGTCGAGCGCACGTGACTATCTGCGCAGCAGCCCCTATCTGAGCATGTTTCCCGGCATCGCCATCGTCATCACCATCATTGCGCTGAACTTCATCGGCGACGGGCTTCGTGACGCGCTGGATCCCAAACAGAAACGGTAAACGGAGAAAAAACGATGGCAGACTTTCAGAAAAAACTTCTTGACATTCGCGATCTGACAGTTCAGTTTGATACCGATTCCGGCGTCGTTCATGCGGTAAATCATCTCAACATGCAGCTGGAAGAGGGCAAGTCCCTGGGGTTTGTGGGTGAAACGGGCGCCGGCAAGACGACCACGGCTCTGGCAATTCTCCAGCTCATTCAATCGCCGCCCGGCGAGATTACCGGCGGCGGAATTTGGTTCAAGGGGCAGAATGTATGCGAGATGACGGAAACCGAGCTGCGCAATATGCGCGGGCGCGAAGTCGCCATGATCTTCCAGGATCCCATGACGTCGCTCAATCCCATCATGACGGTGGAAGAACAGATCATGGAAATGATTTCGCTCCATTCCGACCTGAAGGGCGGCGAAATTCGTGAGCGCGCGTTGGAGATGATGCGACTTGTGGGGATCCGTCCCGAACGCGCCAAGGACTATCCGCACCAGTTCTCCGGCGGTATGCGCCAGCGCGTCGGCATCGCTATCGCTTTGGCTTGCAAGCCCAGTCTGCTCATTGCCGACGAGCCGACGACGGCTCTCGACGTGACCATTCAGGCGCAGGTGCTGGAGCTGATCAAAGATTTGCAGAAGCAGGTCAAGACTTCCATGTTGCTTATCACCCACGATCTGGGCATTGTCGCGGAAACGTGCGACAGCGTGGCCATCATGTACGCGGGACGTCTGGTTGAGTACGCTGACATTGAGCATCTGTACGGCAATCCGCTGCACCCTTACACCCAGGGCCTGTTCGACGCCGTTCCCGACCTGGAGAGCCCCATCGGCGAAAAACTCTCCGTCATTCACGGTCTGCCGCCCGATCCTACCAATTTGCCGCGCGGCTGCAGCTTCTCGCCCCGTTGTCCTTACGCTCAAAAGGAATGTCTGGAAAAGCCCTGCGGCATGAGGGAGATTGAGCCCGGACATTTCATCGACTGTTATTTCCCGCACCCCTACGAGGGAGGTTCACGCGCATGACCGGCACAATTGAAAAGGCACTCCCCATCGTGGAGGTCAAGCATCTGAAAAAATATTTTCAGGTCTCGGAGGGACTGCTTCATGCCGTGGACGACGTGACCCTTTCCATTCCCCGCGGCAAGACGCTGGGACTGGTGGGCGAGTCGGGCTGCGGCAAATCCACACTTGGACGCGTGGTGATCGGGCTGATCGGGGCTACGGGCGGCGAGATCTTTTTTAACGGCGAGGACGCTCTCAAGTACGATTCCGCGCAGCGCGCGCAGTTTCGCAAACACGCGCAGATTGTCTTTCAGGATCCCTTTTCGTCGCTGAACCCGCGCATGACGGTTTCCCAGCTCATTGCCGAACCCATGGTGATCAATAAAGATTACTCGCACCGTTCCGAACTGGACCGCAAAGTCAAAAAGCTGATGGATACGGTGGGCCTGGCGGAACGTCTGATCAACTCCTTTCCCCACGAGCTGGACGGCGGCCGCCGCCAGCGCATCGGCATTGCCCGCGCGCTGGCGCTGGATCCCGAATTCATCGTTTTGGACGAGCCGGTGTCGGCGCTGGACGTGTGCATTCAGGCTCAGATCCTCAATCTGCTGGGGGAGCTGAAAAAGGACCGCGGCTACACCTACCTGTTTATCTCTCATAATCTCAGCGTCGTGCGCTATGTCTCCGATGAAATCGCCGTGATGTACCTCGGTCAGATTGTGGAGAAGGCCGATAATCTCACGCTCTTCAAAGATCCGATACATCCTTATACACAGGCGTTGCTTTCGGCTATTCCCGTGGCGCGCCTGAACCGCAGGAAAAACCGCATCCTGCTTGAAGGCGACGTGCCCAGCCCCGTCAATCCGCCGCAGGGCTGCCGATTTGCCGGGCGGTGCGCCTATCGGCAGGACGTATGTACGGCGAATACGCCCGAACTTCGGGAGATTGACCCGGGGCACTTCGTCGCCTGCCACTTTGCGCGAAACTTGAGAGCTCATGCTTGACGGCGCGAGGACGCCGACGCACGGGCAGAATGCCGACGACGCGGCGCTGCGTTGGTTTACCGGCGTGCCGCTGGGGACAAATCCGCTGATCCTGCTCGATTTTTTCACGCTGCTGGCAATCGCCTGGGTGGTTTCCTGGGGCGCGCTGATCGCGACGCAGTTCGTTCTCGGCGGATATGTGGATCTCACTCACTACCGGGGAGCCGCGGTCGTCGCTTCCTATCTTTCGCTGATCTTCATCGGTTTTTACTGTGTGATTTGCTTCGTTATCACGCGCAACCGTTACGCTGCGTTGTATCGCTGCGACCGCACGGCCATTCTGTGCGAAAATATGCGCTGTAACCCGCGCGCCCTGACATGGCGGCTCCTGCGCTTCACGGCTTATCCTATTGAACCGGTACGCCGTCCCATTCGCAGCGTGGAGCGTCGGGCTTTATGGAAAGACGTAACCAAAGTGCAGAAAATTGACGGCCTTCGAGTCGTCGTGCTGAAAGGAAAGCGCGGCACGCTGATGCGGGTGTACTGTCCCGACGAAGAAATTTATGCGGGCGCGCTTGCGTTCATCGCTGAGCGTACGGGTATCGCCGCCGCGTAGGCGGGCTTTTTTCAAAAGGCTTTTTCCTCGTCGGCATGAGCCGGCGGGGCGGCTTCGTCAACTTCATTTTTTTGAAAGGAAGTGTGTTCATGAAATCGAAGAAGTTTTCCGTTTTGTGCGCCGTACTGGCATTGGGGCTGATGTTCTGCGGGGCGGCCGCAGCCGTTCCCGAGGATACCATCACCGTGGGCATGGCGGCGGATGCCAAGTCGCTGGATCCTCAGATGACCAACGACACCACGTCGAGCACCTACATGATTCAAATGTACGAGCCGCTGATCGAGATCGGCAGCGACAAGAAACTGGTTCCCTGCCTGGCCGAGAGCTGGAAGCAGCTTGACGATGTGACCTATGAGATCACCCTTCGAAAGGGCGTCAAGTTTCACAACGGTGCCGAAGTGACGGCCGATGACGCCGTGTTCACTCTGAACCGCATGACCACGCCTGCAGCGGCCGCCGTCAAGTCCTACGGCGCGAACATCGACGCGTCGGGGCTGAAGGTCATTGACCGCTACACCTTCCAGGTGAAGGCCACTTCGCCGATGGCCGGCTTCCTGTCCTATTTGTCCCACGCTTCGGCTTATATCCTCTGCAAGGAGGCCGTTGAATCTGCCGGCGACAATTACGCCAAGCACCCCATCGGCACCGGCCCCTTCAAATTCGTGGAGATGCTCAAGGGCGATCACGTGTCCTTCGAGCGTTTCGAGGATTACTGGGGAACCAAACCCCGCTACAAGAAGCTGCTGCTCCGCACCATTCCCGAAGCCACCAGCCGCGTCATCGAGCTTGAGACGGGCAACATCGACATCGCCTACGGCATCCCCAACAACGACTTCAAACGCCTTCAGGACGAGGGCAAGGTCGCCGTTTACAACAAACCCGGCCTTTCCATCACCTATATGGGCTTCAACACCCAGACGCCGCCCTTCGACAATCCGAAGGTCCGCAAGGCCATCACCATTGCCATTGACCGTGAGGGAGCCCTCGACGTCGTTTATAAGGGACTGGGGCGCGTACCCACCAGCCCGCTGATCCCCGTGAACAATTATTTCCCCGATCCCGTCCCGGTGGAATACGATCCCGACAAAGCCGAAAAAATGCTTAAAGAGGCCGGCGTCAAGAATCTCGAGTTCACCATCTATACCAACGAAAACAAGCAGCGCAAGGATTACGCTGAAGTCGTTCAGGCCATGCTGGGCGACCTGGGCATCACCGTCAAAATTCAGGTTTTGGAGTGGGGGACGTTCCTCGAACAGCTCAAGGCCGGCAAACTGCCCGTATTCATGATCGGATGGGCCGCCGACAACGTCAATCCCGATCCCGATGCCTATATTAAGGGCGCCATGCACTCCAAGTTCGCCGGGCCTTCCAACCGCGTCTGGCTCAAGGACGCTCTGGTGGACGAGCTGCTTGACAAGGGCACCGTCACGCCCGACGGTCCCGAGCGCGCGGAAATCTACAGAAAATTCTGCGACCGCGTCAACGAGCTCAATCCCTGGTGCTACTTGGCTATTGCCGACACGCTTTACGGCACCAACAAAAAACTTAAGGGCGCCGAAAACTTCAACCGCGGCACCATCAACCGCCTGGACGGCGTTTATTACGAGTAACAGCATTCGTCCGCAATAAAGCCGGGGGCCGAAACTTCGCAGTTTCGGCCCCCGGCTTTACATAAATCAGGTCGCATGGGACGACCGGTGGAGGAAAAAACATGAAGGTAAAACGTCTCAGAACGTCATTCTTCGCGCTCCTTTTTGTGTTTCTGCTGGCCGACGGCATCGCCGCGGCGGAGAGGGACCGACTGTCCGTCGGTATGCCGGCGGACGCCAAGTCTTTTGATCCGCAGATGACCAGCGATACGGTTTCCAGTACTTATATGGTTCAGCTTTACGAGCCGTTGTTTGATTTTTCCCGTGACAAGAAACTGGTCGGCTGCCTGGCCGAGAGCTGGAAAAAACTCGACGCCGTTACGTACCAAATTACTTTGCGCAAAGGCGTTAAGTTCCACAACGGCGCCGAATTGACCGCGGAAGACGCCGTTTTCACGCTGCACCGCATGACCACGCCCAAAGCGGCGGCCGTGAAAGCGTACGGCGCGAATATCGATCCCGACGGATTTAAAATCATCGACCGCTACACCTTTCAAGTCAAAGCGACGTCTCCCATGGCGGCCTTTCTCTCTTATCTGAACCACTCTTCCGGTTATATCATGAACAAAAAAGTTGTAGAAACCGAAGGCGACAATTACGGCCGACATCCCATCGGCACGGGCCCATTCAAGTTTGTGGAGATGCTCAAAGGCGATCACGTTTTCTTCGAACGTTTCGACGACTATTGGGGCGTCAAGCCGCGCTTCAAAAAGCTCATGATGCGCACCATCCCCGAGCCCGCCAGTCGAGTTATTGAGCTTGAGACAGGCAACGTCGATCTCGTCTATGACATTCCCAACAGCGATTTCAGGCGTCTTGAAAACGAAGGAAAAGTCAAAGTGTATCACCATCCCGGACTGGCGCTCACCTACATGGGCTTTAATACGCAGACGCCGCCCTTCGACGACCCGCGGGTTCGCCGCGCCATCTCCATGGCCATCGACCGCGAAGCCGCTCTGAAGGTTGTCTATCGGGGACTGGGTGTTGTGCCGAGCGGCGTTCTGCTGCCCATTCACAACTATTTCCCTGAACCGTCCGCCCCGGAATACGATCCCGATAGGGCGCAAAAACTCCTCAAAGAAGCGGGCGTGCCCCATCTTTCCTTTACCCTTTACACGAACGAAAGCAAGCAGCGCCGTAACTACGCGGAAATCATTCAATCCATGCTCGCCGACATCGGCGTGACCGTGCAGATCAACGTGCTTGAGTGGGGCAGTTTTCTTGAACAGCTCAAAAACGGCAATCTTCCCGTCTTTATGATCGGTTGGGGCTCCACGTCAACCCCGATCCCGACGCTTACATCAAGACGGCTATGCACTCACGGTTCGCGGGATCGACCAATCGAGCCTGTCTGAAAGACCGGGAAGTGGACGAGCTTCTCGAAAAAGGCGCCGTGACCGAGGACGGGCCGGAGCGCGCTGAAATCTACGCGCGCCTCTGCAAGCGCATCGACGAACTCAATCCGTGGTGCTGCCTGGCCATCGCCGACACCCTTTACGGGACCAACAAGGACCTCAAGGGTGCGGACGAATTCTATCACGGCACGCTGAACCCGCTGAACGGCGTTTTTTACCAATGACCGCGACCTGACGGCGCGCGAAAAAACGAACACCATCGTTTCCCCGACGGGGCTGTCCCACGAAAAAACGCTGATCACTTCAATCAGCGTTTTTTCGTGTCCAATGTTTGGCAGAGAGCTGCGACGGGTTGCTCAGGAGGGAAGGCCGGAAAACGCGCTGAAAAACACGGCGGGAGGGCGTAAGAGGAGAAGGTCCGCGCTGTTTCCCGCGAAAGACCGCGAAGCTTTAATGGGCCGGCGGATATAAAACGGCGCCCGTCCCGTCAAAAAGCTGTAGGGGCGGGAGAAAAAATGAATTTGGAGAGAGACAATATTGTCAGGCGAATATTTTGTTACTCGGTGCCGGCGACGGTTGATATGTTCGTCAATGGCGTCTATAACCCGGCGGACAGAATATTCGTAAGCTACGCCGTGGCGCGCGGAGGCTTTTTCGAGCATATGCGTCGCCAGCGCGCTGCTCAGCGTGCTTCGCCAAACCGTCTTTTTGATTCCCATGCTTTGCGTCCTGCCGCAGTTCGGGGGACAGACGGCGTCCGGTGCGCCATCCCCGTCGCGGAATTCCTTTCTTCGCTCTGCACGGGATCCTTTATCGCCGTGGAAAGCTCTTGAATGAAGAAAACATTCTTCTTTGTCAATTTTATGAAATAATATATCATGTAATATCAAATCATATTACATTCTCATAATCCAACCCGAAATGTACAATGATATAGGGTGATATGAGAATGAACCAAGATGAAAGAAGGTTTGACTTTCATGGGCTCGGGCTCGCTTTGAAACAGGCCAGAGAGGAAAAGGGCTGGACGCAAGCCTATGTGGCGGAGCTGGTCGGCAAGACTGACCGCACCATTATGAACATCGAGAACAAAGGCCAGCACCCCAGCTTCAACCTGTTTTTCAAACTCGTCACTCTGTTCGACATTTCCGTAGATCAGTTTTTCTATACAGAAGGTCAGCGTGGAGAGAACAGTTGCAGAAAGCACATTGATGTGCTTTTAAGCTCGATGAATGAGAAAGAGCTTGTTGTCATGGAGGCCACAGCCGAAGGGCTCAAGAAAGCCAGAGAAACGGAGGTTCAAGAGTAAGAGCCTCCGTTTTTTCATGCCGTTTTGGGGGCTGCCGCTAAGTGGTAAGCAATGCCTCTGTGGCCACAAGTGGCACAAAGGCGGCTTGTTGGGGCTCGCCCCAAACCCGTATCTTCGGGCCAACATGGCCCGAAGTGTCAGCGTCGCTTTGCTCCTTATTTTCATAACCTTAACGCTCCTTTTCCTGTTTTCTTCCCGGCTCGGTGTAGCCCATCAGAGTGTCAATGTTCGCCTTGATCGTGACGATCTCCTGCATATCCCGTCGTGCCTTCTGGTATTCTCCATAGAGCTGTTTTTTCTTTGCTGTGAGCTTGCGGCCTTCCTCCTTCAGCACATCCATTTTAGGGAGCTTCGCCCCGCCCAGCAGAGAGCGCATTTCCGCTTGTGCAGCCCGGTACAGTTCAAGGTCGGCCTCATGCTCCGCAAGGAATTTCCGGCTGTACTTCGTCGCCTTATACTGCTCAAAGACTGGGCGGGTTTTGGCATACTGAACCGTTGCGGCCTTTAGCCCGGCATTGGTTTTCATGGCCTGTTCCGTCTGCTTGACCTGTTCGGAAATAACATGGAAACGGTCTGCCGCCTCGGTGGCTTTCTTCGCCAACTGCTCATAATCGGTCAGGTTATTGTCCTGTATATAGGCAAGAGCGGCGGCCATCTGCTTAATGTTAAATACCTTCGCCCAGCGTTCATATCCCGGCCCCTTACCGGCAGCCAGCTTTGCTTGAATATCCACCGCCAGACTGATTTTCCGCTCCGAGCGCCCGGGGCGTTTTTCTTTGCCCTCAATGGTGGACAGAACATCTTGCAAGTCGTAGCCGTCCCCCAGCGTGGAGGCACGCAGACGGGTGAAGCGTTCCTGTCCCTGCCCGGTCAGCCGGAAGCTGATACCGCCGCCCCGAACCGTCTTGACCTCATACCCGGCCCGCTTCATCAAATTGAGAAATTCGTCCAAATCAGCGGGGCGTTCCGCCAACGCAGTATCAATGGCAAGGCGCAGCCTGTCCTGATAGGAAAGCGGCCCTTTCCGGTCTTTCTGCCACTCTCCATAGTTCCGATACTTGCCCTTGCTCCGGGGCTTCGGGTTCTCCACGATGGATAGCCCGTTTTCAAGGCACAGCCTGTCAGAGAGCCGCCGAAGGGCGAAGCTGGAGCCCCAAAAGTTTCGGAATTTCTGGGTGCAGTCAAGGGTGGTGGAGTTGTAATAAATGTGACAATGGATGTGCTACTTGTCGATATGTGTGGTAACGATAAACGCGTGCCGCCCCTTTGTCCAGCGCATAGCCAGCTCATAGCCGATACGGTTCGCCTCCTTCGGGGTGATCTCGCCCGGATAGAAGGATTGTCGTATCTGATAGCACAGCACATTATTTTCTTTCTTCTGTTCCCGGCCCGTCATAGCGGCATAGCTGGCCTTTGCCAAAAGGAACTCGTCCGCCACGGTGGCCGGATCACATTCATAAGCGGAGATATACTTTCCGCTTTCTGTTTTCTCCGGGTCCTTGCCATAATCCAGACAATCCCGGATAGCCTCAGCAATCGTTTCGCCTTCGCCCGCATGGCGCTGCAACAAAGTTGTGGTAGCCAAAAATCATTCCTCCTTTCCATGAGAAAGGGGCGGCCCATTCCGACCGCCCCGACTTCGGGCCAGTATGGCCCGAGGCTGCTTAACTTGCCAGAAACCGGTACAGAGCGGATTTGCCTCCGTCCAGCGCCCAAAGAAGGGAGCCCGCCGCCGCTTGCAGTCCATACGGCGAAAGAAGGAAGGCAAGAAACAGAAATACAATCCCGCCTATGGGCGTCGGCGTGAAAAAGAGAGCGACACCCAGCACCACCAGGATCACAGAGGCAATCGT
>CABTYW010000053.1 GCA_902489135.1 uncultured Synergistaceae bacterium | reverse complement strand
GAGAGTAGGTCGTTGCCTGCTTCTCTGTTTTTTTGTTCGATGCGACCGATGAAGTGACAACTGCTCATATGAAAAGCGCCGTCGGGAAGAAACCGTCTTCCCGGCGGCGCTTCTTTGTTTGTAAAACGAAAACCCCCGGCTGTGCCGGGGGTTCAGGAAGCTTTAAGCTATGGTCAAGTATTTTGTTTTTTATCGAAGTGAAAGAAATGCTCCCTGAGATTAAGATAAATGAGGCTGGCAACCGCATCCGAAATAATCGAAGGGAGCTTAGAAATGGCACAGAATGCCTGAGAACGCTGTGTGAACGCAAGGGAGTAGAAATATATTGGAGGCAAACGCGTGTCCCGATCATATCCACATGCTGTTGCAAATACCGCCTAAATACAGCGTATCGGAAGTCATTGGATTTCTGAAAGGCAAAAGTTCACTGATGATCTTTGATAGATTCGCGAACCTGAAATACAGGTATGGGAACCGAAAATTCTGGAGCCGAGGCTATTATGTAGATACAGCAGGGCGCAATGAAAAGAAGATAACAGAATATATTCACAATCAACTTCAGGAGGACAAGTTGACAGATCAGCTCACCCTGAAAGAACTGGAAGACCCGTTTACGGGTGAGTCGGTGAGAGGAGGCAAGTAAAGAGCCACTTTAGTGGCTTGCCTGTGATAGAGGTGCGCTTGTCAGCCTTTTCAGAGCCCGAGAGGGTGGCCGGTAAGAGGCCCTTATAGGGCCAGAGCAAGCCACCGGCTTAGCCGGTGGTCCTGACTAAGCGACCCGGCGAAAGAGTGTTCATCTGTTCATCGCGCTCGCCCCGGCTATGGCGGGGGGGGGGCGGCACACGGCTGCTTCGGCGCGAAGTGAAGGTGGGAGAAATCTGCTTGGACTTCCTGCTTCAGGAAGACGAAAAGACACTGTACGCCGAGGTCAAATGCTGTACGCTTGTTGCGGGGTGCGGCGCCTATTTGCCCGAGGCTCTTTCACAGCGGGCGGTGCGCCATCTCAGGCGACTGAGTACGATGAACGTGCCTGAAGCATGAAAAAGACGTCCGCGGGCTTTTTCAGCTTCGGCGAACGTCGTGTTGTGCCGCATTTCCGTTTTGCCCGAGGGATGCATCTCCATGTCACGGGGGGTTGTCCAACACATGGCAGTTGAAAAGAAGCGGGGTCGGTGCACCGGCCCCGCCCCTACGTGCCACTCAGAAGGGAGCCGTCGGTTAGGTAGCGACGCGTCGTGATGTGCGGCTTATCCCATGTGGCGATGTGTTCTTGCGGGGCTGCTGCGGGACTTTCGGCGGGCGGGGCTTTTCCCTGCGGCTTTATTTCATGTGATGTTTTCTTAGGTTTTCTGATGGTTTTTGTGCTCTTGCGGGCTGTCTTTCGTCTAAGTTGTCTGCGCGGTGGGGCCGAGGGGCAAGTTTTTTTGCAACCGGTGCTCACTCTCCTCTGATTGATGCGGTGACGAAGGGCCAAGCGCTTGAGCTGAGGAGCAAGTCTTTCGCTTTTTATCGGAAATCGTTCGAGCAGGCTCAGGTGGCGCAGGGTGACACCTGCATCACAGAAAGGTGAAGGGGCGATTTTAAAAGGGAACATATTGTTGATGTAGGGTTGTCCGGCCTCTCCGGAAGTGTAAACATGGTTGTTTGTGTGCACCAAAATTGCGGTTACAATTTAAGCAGCAGAGTCGAAAATTTAAAAACCTGGCGACAGCCGCAGCGTTTTTTCTTGAAGTGTCACGGCCCATGCAGCGAGCTTGCAGGGGAGATTTTCGAGAGTATCCCGGGACGGGAACGCTTTGAGAAGCGGCGGAAGCCGGGGAAAATTTTTTTCGTGCTGCTTATTTCAGATGTGTTTTCAATTGTTCCGAAAAATGAAGTTTATTTCCCGGCTGAGGTGAAAAAATCAACAGAGGATGGAGCGCCTGCGATCCCTGGAAGTATCGTTTTTTCTTCTCTGCTGAAGATTGAGCTTTTTGATCGTTTGAAGTAAATGCTCTTTGCGATCTTCACAAAACTCTTTTTTGTGGTACAATTTTGAAGTCTTCTTTGGGCCGCTAGCTCAGTTGGTCAGAGCATTCGGCTGATAACCGAAAGGTCAGAAGTTCAAATCTTCTGCGGCCCACCATTTTCGTCACTGGTGCTGCGGCTAGGCCGCGGCTTTTTTGTTCTCAGCCGACGGATTGCGCTGAAGCGTCACGCTTCTTCCGCGGTCCGTCGGCTTTTTGAATGGGGCATCGTGCGCGTGCCGTCGGATAAAATACCTGCGACTCAATGGTGCGGAGTATGGGCGGTTGCCTTACCGCGCGTTTTTTATGGAGAATTGGGCGGGAAGATTTCACGGATTGATTGTCTTTGACCGTGTCTTGTCGTCGGAAGGTCTCAGGCGTTTTTATTGCGTCAGCCAGGGGCTTTCGGGGATGAGAGGCTGCGTGCCTTTTATCTTTTTTATGGCGGACTGAAAATTGTGAGATTTTTCCACAAAATTCGTTTTTTCTGTTATAGTTAATGCAGTCAGCCTGATTTCGTCGCTCAACATGAAGTCGGGCGAAAGGAGTTGATACCATGCTTTGCGGCGAAAGAGCCGTTTTCCATGGGCATCTTATTGTTTGGGCAGGAGTCTCTGTCTTGCTATGATTCGCGTGGATATGCACTTTCACAGCACCTGTTCCGACGGCAGCGATACGCCTGTGGCCCTGGCCGCTCTGGGTAAACGTCGGGGGCTGTCGGTGATGGCGCTTACCGACCATGACACTATGGAGGGCGTTCCGGCTTTTCTGGCGTCCTGCAGAAAACTGGGGATCCGCGCGATTTCGGGCGTGGAGATTTCCGCTGAATTTCCAAGCACTTTGCACATTTTAGGCTATAATTACAATGTCAATGATGGAGACTTCAAGTCCGCACTTCGGCAAATTCAGACCTACCGCGAGGAGCGGAACTTGAAGATGCTTCGGAAACTCAACGATCTGGGAATTCCTCTGACTCTTGAAGACGTCAGGAAGGAGGCGGCTTCAGCGGGCGTAGTGGGGCGGCCTCATTTCGCCTATGCGCTGGTTCGCCGGGGAATTGTGCACGACTTGCCCTCGGCCTTTTCGGAGTATCTGGGGCGCGAGGGAAAGGCTTATGTACACAAGAAAAGCCTGAAACCGGAGGAGACGATTTCGGCTATTCGCAGGGCCGGCGGCGTGGCGGTGCTGGCACATCCCATTCAGACCTGCGCCGACGTAAATAAACTCTCAGAAATTGTCCGCTGGCTGAAGTCTCTGGGGCTTTGGGGACTGGAGTGTTATTCGGGACACCACAGCGTTGACAATACGGCCGTTTACAGGGATCTTGCGTTGGCCAACGGCCTTGAGATCACCGCCGGATCGGATTATCACGGGCGCGGCCGCCCGGGCTGTCATTTCGGCATTGCCGTGCCTGAAACCCTGCTGCCCTGGGCGCGTCTGGGCATCTTTATGTAGATGAGGAGCGCGATGAATCTCCGATCGGTGCAGGATGTGCTGGAACTGGCTCTTTCTCTGGCGAAAAAACGGGGTGCCGCGGGAGCGGAATGCGTGTTTGTGCGCTCTGAAAGTCGATCGTGCACTGTCTGCGACGACGATGTGAAACGGCGCACGAAGGAGCTTTCGTCGCGCCTGGGACTTCGCATTCTTGACGGAAAAAGGCGTCAGGGGGTGGCCGCTCTCAACGACATGGACGACGACGCGGCGCTGCGGCTGTGCGACATGGCTTTTGCCAATGCGGCCTGCGGCGCGCCCGAAGAGGACGTTCTGTTTGCCGACGTTTCCCCGGAACAGCCGCCTTTCGACTTGGGACTTTATGATGCCGAACTGGTGGACTGGGCGCCTGAAAAGCAGATTGAACGGTGCTTTGACATGAGCCGTCGGGCGCGCGCTCTGGACCGGCGGGTGAAAAAGGTTCGTTCTTCTTCGGCGGGGAGCGCGTGGAGAGAATCTCTGGCGCTGAACAGCAACGGCGTCTCGTTTTACCGGCGCGCTTCGGCGGGCGGGCTGGGGCTTGAGCTCATCGCTCAGGAGGGCGACGCCGTTGAAATCGGCGGCGCTTCGGCGGAGGGGCGTTCTTTGGCTTCTCTGACTGCCTGTTTGCCGACAGAAGAGGCGGTGGAACACACGGTGCGTTTGCTTCACGGACATCGGCTGCCTTCGGGGCGCTTTACACTGGTGCTCGAGCCCGAAGTGTCCGCATCTTTCGTTGCTCAGCTGTCGGAGCTTTTTTCCGCTGAAAGTCTGTGCAGAAAGCTGACGCTTCTGGCGGGCAAGATGGGGCAAAAGGTGGCGTCGGAAGCGCTCACGCTGGTGGACGACGGGCGGCTCTACGGCGGCCTCGGATCCGCCGTCTGCGACTGCGAGTTCGTGCCCACGGGCAGAACCGCGGTCCTTGAGCGGGGGCGTCTGAACGCCTGGCTCTGCAATCTTCAGTACGGCAAACGTCTGGGGTTGCCCTCCACGGGCAACGGATACCGCGGCGTTGCGTCTTTGCCGGGAGTGGACGTCAACAATTTCTATGTGATGCCGGGGCTCCGCAGCTTTGAGGAAATTACGGCCGCTCACGACGGCTGTTTCTGCGTCACCGAGCTGATGGGACTTCACACCGTGGACGCCGTGACGGGCGATTTCTCTCTGGCGGCGCGGGGGCTCCTGTATAAAAACGGCACCTTTCAGCCGGTTTCGTCGGTGACCATTGCCGGAAATCTTCTGGATTTCCTTCAAAAGATCACTGAAGTCGGCGGTGATCTGCGTTTCTTCGGCTGCTTCGGCGGCTGTACAATGGTGGTGGAAGACATTGCGGTGGCTGGTGAATAAAGTATTCCGCGGATTGGTTGTTTGTTTCATGGGACTGTGCCTGGCTCTTCCCGCCGGGGCCGAAACGTGGCACTGGCAGGGAAAGGGCGTTTCGGGAAATGCCGACGTCAAAGTGTTTCACTCCGTGCGCATGGCCGCCGTTGACCAGATTATCAAAGATCTGGGCTACACGACCGAAGTCAAGAATGAAGAACTGCTGGTGCGGGCGCGCACGGGGCTGCGTTTTGTCCGCGGCGCCGCCATGGCGTGGCTGGGCTACGGCGTCATCTCCCTTCCGGCGCGGACGCGGGTGCAGGACGGACACTGGTGGGTGGAAACCGACGCGGCGCTGAGAGCGCTTTCCCAATTTCTGAAAAAAAACGGGAAGGATACGACGCTCCGGTGGAACGGCACGGGAAGCCGCAACAACTCACCGTCGAAAAAGGGCGTGCGGAAGCGCCCGCCCGACGACAAAGGCTCTCAGACGCCGCCGAAAAATCTGCCGTCTTTGCAGACGCTTCGCTGGGGCGGAAGCGACGTTAACGTGCGGGCCGTCTTCGATTTGAAGGGGCAGGGGACGCCGCAGTACCGCGTCGACGGGGAAGAGCTGACCGTCAGCTTCGCTCCGCTCCCTTCCGCGGCGGCGAACAGCCTGAAATCGCCGCGCAGCGACATTTTTTTGTCGGTGAAAAACGGTAAAACCGCTGAACTGAACTTTCGTTTTCCCGGCAGGATTGTCAGCGTCTTCACGTTGAAAACCCCGTGGCGCCTGGTGGCGGATTTCAAGGCGGCGCCCGGCCTTCAACGGGACGACGGCGGCCGCAATGCGGCCGATGACCCCACAATAAAAGAACTCCGGGACGACAGGGCTCGGAAGGATCAAAAAACGCCGCCCCAAAAGGACGACGGGAAAAAGCCCCCCAAGAATGGACCTGCGGCCTCTCGAAAAGGGAAAAACGCCAAAAAAATTGTTGTCATTGACCCCGGACACGGCGGAAAAGATCCGGGCGCCATGGCCCACGGCTACCGCGAAAAGGTTCTGGCGCTGCAAATTTCCAAGCGCGTGACGGCGGCTCTTGAAAAAAGGGGCGTTACCGTGCGCATGACTCGCACCGGCGATACCTATCCGACGCTGCGCGAGCGCACGGCCATGGCCAATAAATGGAACGCCGACGTCTTTGTGAGTATTCACCTCAACGCTCTGCCCAAGGGAAGACATTCCAAGGGCGTTGAAATATACCTCATGGCTCTTCCCACCGACAAAGACGCCATGATGCTGGCGAAAATCGAAAACACCGAAATCGCCGACGACAACACCAAAAACACGGCGTCGGACAAACGCACGGAAATGCTGCTCTCCATATTGGGCAACATGCAGCAGAACGCCAAAATCGGCGAAAGCACCACGTTGGCGGAAGAGCTGTTCAATTCGGGCCGCGCCAGCGGACTGAACATGAAGCGCGTCGCCCAGGCGCCCTTTTGGGTGCTTCGCGGCGCCGGCATGCCCGCCGTGCTCATCGAGACGGGATTTATCACCGAACTGGCCGAGGTGCGCCGTCTCGCCCAGCCCGCCTATCAGCAAAAGCTTGCAGAAGCCATTGCGACAGGTATAATGAATTTTATCCACAAGTAAAACAACGCTTTGAGGGGTGATTTGCAGTGCGCGATGAATTTTCACGCCGTCCCCGCACCGAAGGGAAGGCCACGACAGAAGATCGCTATGCGGTGCGGCAGAAGGCTCCGTTGCTTTTTCGAATTTTAGCGCAGCTGAGCATTCTGGTTATTTTCCTTGCGCTGGGATATTACGGTTCCGATTTGCTGTTCAAAGTGCTGGACGAGAAAAACGTGATGAAGCAGGAAAACGTGGTTTCCAATTCCGAAGAGCTTCGAAAACTGCTGGCTTCGGACGGGTCATCCAAAGAGGCTTTGGCCGCGCAGAAAGAGCTGACCATCTACTCGCTTTCATCTTCGGGACTGGTGAAGTCAGGCCTGAAGGTGCTTGCGGACGTGCAGGAGGACGAGATCGTTCAGGCCGTGAAAGCGGTGTTCGCCGGATCCTCCGAGAGCTGGGCCAATATGATGGAACCGCGCCACGTGTACCGTGACGGCATTGCCGCCTTCATCGACCTGCCCCGGGGATTTGCCGCCGGACTGGGCGGCATGCCCGAACAAAGGGCCTTGCTGCTGCTCACGAGCATCGTGAGAACGGTGGTTGAAAACTTCAAACCGGTGAAACAGGTCTATTTTCTTCAGGAAGGCCGGTGGGTGCCCAGCGCCGGTACCATCAAACTTTCAGAGCCATGGGGATTTGAAGAGCCTTCGGCTTAGGAAAACCGACGGCGTCGGGCTTGTTCCGCGCGGTTGTATCAAGCTTTTTCCCCGGGAGCGCTTTCGCCGACGTGCGGACAGCTTCCCGGGACTTTTCAGTGGAGGAGCGCGTCACGGCAATGAACGAAATTGAAAAACCGCGGGATCTCCCATGTGCCTTGAGACCCGTGACCATGGAACACAACTGCAACATCTACGCCGAAGGATCCTGCCTCATTGCCTGCGGCCTCACGAAAGTCCTGTGTACCGCCAGCGTCGAAGAGCGCGTTCCGCCCTTTCTGCGCGGTACGGGAAAAGGCTGGGTCACGGCGGAGTACTCGCTGCTGCCGCGTTCGACGGCCGTGCGCGTTCCGCGCGACGTGACCAAAGGACACATGAACGGCCGCTCCCAGGAAATTCAGCGGCTCATCGGACGCTCCCTGCGCGCCGCGGTGGATCTCCAGAGACTGGGAGAGCGCTGCATCACCCTGGACTGCGACGTTCTGCAGGCCGACGGCGGCACCCGCACCGCCTCCGTCACAGGCGCCTACGTGGCCCTTGTGGACGCGCTGCGGGCCCTCCGCGGACAGGGCGCCTTTCAGAAGCTGCCGCTGAAATCGCAAATTGCCGCCGTCAGCGCAGGCAAAGTGGGCGGACAACTGCTGCTCGACCTGTGCTACGCCGAGGACAGCACCGCCGAAGTGGATTTCAACGTGGTGATGAACCATCGCGGAGAGTTCGTTGAAGTTCAGGGAACCGGCGAAGGCGGCCTATTCAGCCGCGACGAGATGAACGCCATGCTGGACCTTGCCCGCGACGGCATCGGAAAGCTTATGGAGCTGCAGCGCGCGACGCTGCAGTGGGACGACGAGGAGGCGGAACTATGATCTCCCTTGACGGAGTTTCTCTGGAGAAGCTGGTGCTCGCTTCGGGCAACCGCCATAAATACGAAGAGTTTCGGCAGCTGTTGGCTCCGCTTCATATTGAACTTGACTTCGGCGGAGATTTTGAGCATCCTCTGAAAGTTGAAGAGACGGGTTCAAGCTTTGTGGAAAACGCCGCCCTCAAAGCGCTGGCCTGGTCTCAGTTCACGGGACTGCCGGCCATCAGCGACGACAGCGGCATCGAAGTGCGCGCCCTGAACTGGGCTCCCGGCATTTATTCCTCACGAGTGGGCGGCGAAGACGACGAACAGTGCCGTCGGTGGCTCATCGCCCGCATGGCCGGCCAAAAAGACCGCTTTGCGCGCTATGCCGCGGCCCTGGTTCTGGCCTTTCCCGACGGAAAAGTCCATTGGCAGACGCTGTGTTACTGCAACGGCAGCGTCATTCAGCAAAAGCGGGGCACCAACGGTTTCGGCTACGATCCCCTGTTTATCCCCGAAGGGCAAACCCGAACCTTCGGAGAGCTGACGTCGGAAATGAAATCGAAACTGTCCCACCGCGCCAAAGCCTCCCGGGCCTTTATGGAAATGCTGAAATCCTGTCAAACCCAATAGGAGCGTCACCCATTTTCCATGGAGGTGCGCCCTTCCTCTCGTTCCCGTTTTGTGGTAAACTCATTTCGCTTGCTTCCGCCGAGCCGAAAATCCGCCCGAAGAAACCCCTTCGCCGCAAGCTCCAGGAAACGGGCGACTTCATTGACGGCGGCCGCTTGCGCGCCTCTGCGGCCAAAGGGAGCGTCGAAGATCGGCAACGACCCTATGGCATCATCACCGGCTGCTTTTTTTGCAGCCCCTTCGTCAAAGGGCGAAATGAGAACCGAAAATTCAGCACAAATTTTTTGGAGGTGTCTCCTTGAAAACTTTTCTTTCCGTCATTCATATTGTGATCAGCATCCTGCTGATGACCGTCGTTCTGCTTCAGCCCCGCAAACAGGGAAGAGGCGGAATTTTCGGCGGCGCCACCATGGCCGACCCCACGGCAAGCCAGTGGGCGCGATTTTCAACGCTGTCGAAAATCACCGTCGTGGTCTGTGCGCTCTTCATGGTGAATTCACTGATCCTGGTCATGCTCTAAAATCGGGGAAGAAGGCGATCAGAAATGACGGCTCATATTGACACTTTGAAGGACGTCGCCGCCGTGCAGGTGTCTCCCGATCGTCTGCCCAGCGCGACGCACGAAGAAATTCTCAACGGACTGACCACCGACATCTACTTCATCAGAACCCGAGACCTTCTGGCTCACATGGGACTGCTCAATACCCCCGTCGTCGCCGAAGTTTTCGCCCGCCGAGAAGGAATTTTCGCCGGTTCCGAAGAAGTCCTCCGCCTCCTCAAGGGCAAAAATCTCGTCATCGACGCCCTTCCCGAAGGCACCCCCTTTAAACCCAAAGACACGCTCATGCGCATCACCGGCCCCTACGGCGCCTTCGGCATGTACGAAACCACCCTGCTGGGGATGCTCGCCGCCTCCACCGGCTGGGCGACGGCGGCACGCCAGTGCGTTGAAGCTGCCGGCGGCAAGGCCGTGCTGTGCTTCGGCGCCCGACACGTCCATCCCGCCGTGGCCCCCGTCATGGAGCGCATTGCCGTCAAAGTCGGCGGCTGTGCGGCCGCCAGCTGCATCCTCGGCGCCAAGCTTCTGGGACAGAACCCCGCCGGAACCATTCCCCACGCCGCCATTCTCATGGCCGGTGATACGGTAAAGCTTGCCAGGGTCTATGACGAGCTGACGCCTCCCGGCGAAAAACGCGTGGTTCTCATCGACACCTTCAAGGACGAAGGCGAAGAGGCTCTCCGCGTCGCCGAGGCTCTGGGAGACCACCTCAGCGCCGTTCGCCTGGATACGCCCAGCGAGCGCGGCGGCGTCACCCCCGCGCTGATCCGCGAAGTTCGCTATCGCCTTGACCTGGCGGGATTTAAACACGTGAAGATCGTCGCCACCGGCGGACTGACGCCCGAAAAAATCAAACTCCTTGCCGAAGCCGGAGCCGATACCTTCGGCGTGGGAAGCTACATCTGCCACGGCGCACAGATCGACATGACTTTGGATCTTAAAGAAGTCAACGGAAAACCCCTGGCCAAGCGCGGAAGATTGCCCGGACCACTGGACAATCCCCTGCTGGTGAGAGTATAATATCCAAATGTGAGAAACGCACCTCCTCGTTCGAGATTTGGTAGAGTTGTCACACACTTCCCTACGGCCTCTGATCGATGAAGTGACGGTTGCGCTCAAACACAGGATCCGGAGTTCCCCAGAGCTTCCGGGATCCGATCTCATAACCTATCGTGATCACCATACAATAAAAGGAGTGTGTTGAGAATGACCGGCAACCGGACATTCATGGCCCGTAAAGAGACCGTCCAGCACAACTGGTATCTTATCGACGCCAAAGACGTGCCCGCGGGACGTCTGGCCTCGCGCGTCGCTTTAATCCTCACCGGAAAGAACAAGCCCACCTATACGCCCCACGTGGACACCGGTGATTTCGTGATTATTATCAACGCCGACAAAGTGGGATTTTCCGGCAACAAACTGGAGACCTCGAAAGTCCATTCCTTCAGCGGATTTCCCGGCGGATACCGCGAGATGACCTACGGCGAAGCCATGAAGCGCAGCTCAGTGCGCCTGCTGGAGCGCATTATCCGCGGAATGCTTCCCAAGCACAACCGCCTGAACTTTGACCGCAAACTGAAAGTTTATGCGGGCGCGGAACATCCTCATGCGGCTCAGAAGCCCATGACCATCACACTGTAACGAAGGAGGAGAGAATATGGCTGCTTCTTATTTCTGGGGAACCGGACGCCGCAAAAATGCCGTGGCTCGCGTTCACATCGCCGCCGGCGAAGGCAAATTTCTGATTAACGGACGTGAAACTTCCGATTACCTGCCTCGCCACAACTGGATGAGCGTCGCTTTGTCTCCTCTGACCGTCACCGGACTTCAGGGCAAAGTCGATGTGTTTGTCAACGCCGAAGGCGGCGGCCTGACGGGCCAGTCGGGCGCCATCTGCCTGGGACTGTCCCGGGCGTTGCTGAAGATGAACCCCGATCTGCGCCCCGTGCTGAAGAAAGCGGGACTTCTGACACGCGATCCCCGTATGGTCGAACGCAAAAAATTCGGCCAGAAGGGCGCCCGTGCAAAGTACCAGTTCAGCAAGCGTTAAATTACGGACTTTCAAGGCGATTCGGCGGATTGGCGTCGAGTCGCCTTTTTTATTAAATAAAACCCCACGGTATTGCGGCTCAGAGCTGAAACTTTGGAGAAATTTTTTGCTTTCGACGGAAATTCTTCCGACAGAGGAAGAAAGCGACGGACGACCACCTCGCGTCGAAAACCCGTCAAAAATTTGAAGAAGCGATTTCAAAAGAGAACCCATGCCCATAAAGCTCCGACTCAGCTCCCGAGGTGCAACAATCACTCCCTGCGTCCCTCAATATCTACGTCCCACTCTCTGCGGCGCAATGGCGACAGCGGGGAGATGGCATTTCAGTGACCTCCGATGGGTGCGGATTTAAACTCAGCGCTGCGGCCACCGTGAAAAAATGCAGAGGCCGTCTCAAATGATTTTGAGACGGCCTTTGCATTTTTTTTGATAAATCAATCGGCGAGGGCGGCGCTGTGGAAAATTGACCCTTGCCATGGCGGCTGAAACCATTTAAACTTTATTTAAACGCGGTAAAAAGTATCTTATGGTCCAATGGTAAAAAAACGATGCCGAAGCCACGGGCGCTTTATCGGCGACGGTTGGAATTCGGCGCATTCTCTTTTGCGGCGCCGTCTTTGGAGGCAAATTTTTCGCTGCAGCTTCTCGGGAAGGTTCAGCCCCATGGTTTCGCGTTCTTGCCCTTCACGTGAAAAAATGCGGGGCGGCACGCCGTTCGGCGCGGCGGTGCCGAAGGGAGAACGTTCAAATGCCGTAATTTTCCGTGGAATGGAGTTGAAAGTGTTGTTCGTGATCCGAAAACCGCTTACGAGTTTCGGCTATCTCATGGAACGTTTGGGAATATCCGCCGCCATGCTTTCCAGAGAGCTTCACGTTGACGCGAGCCTGGTCAGCAAATGGAAACGCGGAACGAGAACGCTTTCCCGCCGTTCCCCCTATTTCAGAGAAGTGGTGCGTTTTTTCTGGAGTGTTCAGCAGAAAAATTCAAAGGATCAGTTTTTATCGGTTTTGAAGGAGATCAATCCCACGGCGCGCTTTGCCAATGAAGGGGAGTTCTTTGCCGTTCTGGGCAAAATTCTGGAGGGGGCGGCTCCCGAAGTTCGGGGAAAAGCTGTTGACAAAGGCGCGAAAGACTGCGTAGAAGTCACGCTTTACGACAAATCCCGCGGTCATCGTGACGCCATGGACAGACTTTTGAAAATGGCCGAATGTATGGACCGGCCTGGACACCTGATTTTTATAGAAGCGGAGCTTTTTTCATGGCTGCTGGATGATGAAACCTATTGTTCCCGTTGGTGTCGCCGGCTCTATGCCTTACTGGAGCGAGGCTTCACCGTCACCATTGCGCTTCACTTTACGCTGAAAAAGGATCTCTTCTCTCTGTTTTTCATGAAATGCAGTCCGCTGCTGTTTCACCGCAATATTGACTGGTACAGCCATACTTTTTACGACGAGAACATCTACTGGTTCTCCTTCGCCATTCTGGAGCATTGCATGTCCATCATGACCACGCCGCTTTTGGACCATCAGTCCACGTCCATGGTCTTTACCGACAGCTATTCGGTCCAGCAGCACAAAAACGTGGCGACGATGGTGCTGAGCAGCTGCCGCAGAATTTTCAGGGATTTCTCGGCCATCGCGGTCAAAAATTTTCTCAATCTCTTCAAAAAACACTGGCCTCCGCTGGGAGAGACGCTCTATACCTTTCTTCCGGTGCCGGCCATGATCTATGCCGAAAAGAGCCTTCTTCGGCGCATTCTGAAAAAAAATGCCGTCAACGAAGGGGTTTCCGGGCGCTATCTCGAGCTCAATGGAGCCCTGCACCGCATGTTTTCCACGCACAGGAAAGACCGCACGGTAACGTCGGTGTGGGAAATCTTTCAGATCGAAGAAATGGAACGCCGAATCAACGAAGGTTTTATCAGCTGCAGTTTGAGTTTGCTGGGACTTGATCCCATCATCGTCGAGATCGGAAGAGCACACGTCTG
>CABTYW010000052.1 GCA_902489135.1 uncultured Synergistaceae bacterium | reverse complement strand
TGCGGGTTCGAATCCCGCTCTGAGCACCATAGTTTTGGATTTTCTAAAGCCGTTCTAAATATTCTCGGGGCATGCTTATATTCCCCCCGTGCGGTCATTTCAATGTCGTTGGCGGTGTCATTATGCCCGACGTGAAGGCAGGACGGGACACAAGATCCATTCGCGTGTCCCTGCGTCCCCTTCTAAAATCAAGGCGCCCGGTCAAACAACGACCGGGCGCCTGTCAATATTTTCACTGCCGTCCATTTGGGAGACGCTTGCGCGTGGTCCCATGGACAAAATCAGATTGTTGAAAAATGCCCCAGTGGATGTCAGAAATAATATGGGAGGCTCCAACACGTTACGCAACAGTCGGGTAAACGGTCTTTTGTCGCCCTTCGGGGCTTTCTCTTTACAGACAAGTTCTTTTTCAAACCGTTCTCCCATGGGGGCACGCATGGGCCTGTCCAATTTCGCCGTTGCCCGGAACGGGGCTTTCGTATAACCGTGGTACTGCACGGGAATTATTTCACGTTATCCATTTTGTCCCATAACTTATGAGCTTCCTGAGACGTATAAACAGTCGGGTCAGCCTCGTACGCCGCTAAAGCGTCCATGGCCAACAGCGCGTCTTCTTTATCCTCGATCCATTCGTCGATACATAAGGCGATACACTGGGAAATGGAAATTTCTTTGGCTGCCGCGTACCCATGAAGAAAAATCAATGCTCGTTGGGGAAGGACTATTTCAACGCTTGTAGGGCTTGACGGGTCCGAAGGATGAGGCATGTTTACACCCCTTTCATTCTTTTGATGTTCAGTGGAATTTTATTATAGCAGATTTGTTCAAAGTGGTTTGGTTTTGAGATGAAGCGCTGATAACGGTCGTTACGTTCCGCCACAAAAAAATAAATTGATTTTGAGCCTATTGAAACGCTTTTCTCGGTTCCGACGGTGTCGGGACGAAATAACGGAGATTCTCCGAAGAAGGACTGATAATGATGGGACAGCTGCTTGATTTGCATCCGCAATACAGGGTCATTGCCGATGAAATTCGTGAAGAAGGCAGGGCGGCAGCCAAGGCCCGGATCGCGCTCAAGATGTACCGATCGGGTATTGATGCGAAAATGATTGAAAAATGTACGGGGTTGGACCGACAAGATCTTCTGTACCTCGTCGAAAAAGATCGACGGTCAGCCGCCTTGATGGAACACTCCAATTCGGCGGCACCTTTCAGAAGCGATTGATCGAAGCATTCAACGGCGCCGGCACGGAATGAGAGAGCAGGGCAAAATCATGGTATGGGCAGCAACTGCAAATGTCCCATGTTCGTCGTTGAAAAAGTTTTTCTGGGCGACGCAAGCGGCAACGTCACCTTTCAGGATTGGCATTGCGGCCGTCACTGGAGCACTCTTCAGGGAGAATGAAAGGGGAGCCTCCGCGTTGATCGGCTCCCCGATCTTTTGCGCCGTTCATCTCGATGATGAACGGCGTTTCCATCATCTTTGGAAGGTCCCGGAAGATAGGGCGAAATTGAAGGGGCTGCAGCAGGCGTTGTCGCTGGAAGCCTCGGCGACGCGCGCTGAACTCCTGCTTTGCCGGAAGCCGCAGCGCGGCGCCGGGCGTTTTTGTGCATACACCTCGGGGGTTCTGCTGTGCAACGCTCAATGCTTGAAGGGTCCGCTCTTTCCTGCAAAACGCGACATACCATCGTTTTGTCACGATTGGGCGGTTTTTCAAAATAACTCTCTTCGGGACAAGTAAAAGGCCGGGGCGAACTTCTGGAACGGAAGTTCGCCCCGGCCTCAAGGGTCTCGGAACTTTTTTACTGAGCGGCGGGAAGGAACATGTCGATCATGGAGGGATCTGGCGTTACTTCAAGCACGAAGGTGTCGGCATCGGTGTTGACCAGCGACAGTGCACTGAGCATGGAGAGTTTGTCCAGAACCATGGAGACCGTGGACTTGCTGCCTTCATCCGCAATGGTTTCACCGAAGCGGTTAAAGAGGGTTTTCAGCACGGGCTGAAGAACTTTGACGTCCAGAGCGAGGGCAAAGTTATGCGGCTCGGCTGCTGAAGCGAGAGCCGGCGCAATCTTCGGCGTCTGGGCGAAATTGTCGGCGTTCATGCCCGCAAGAATCATTCCCTTTTCTCCCTGTGCCAGAAGCAGCGATACAGGCGCGCTGAAAGTCGATCCCTTCCAGCCATTGGCGTCGTAGTCGGCAGGTTCGCCGCCCAATCCCTTTATCTGCTCTGAGAGCATGGAAACAAGCGGTGCAGCCTTTGCGGGGTCCATGCCCGACAGGTGCAGGTACAAGCCGGGGATGGTTCCGACCACGGGAGCTTCCAGGTTTCCGGCGATACCGAGGGTGACGTTGCCGCGCAGGATCTTCAACAGATCGTTCCACTCAAGGCCGGTGACTGCGAGAGCTGCGGTGATATTTTCTTCAATTTCTTTGACGGTGTCTGCGTTGTCAATGAGGTCGGAGAGTTTAAAGTTTTCGGGCAGGAAGGATGCCGAAATGGTCAACAGCCCGGCCAGAGGCGAGGCCCCCATGGTAAGCGGGGCTTTCGAAGCCGCACCGCCGTTGAACAGGGAGCGCAGATCCTTGTTGAGCATGGCCCCCAGTTCATCGACAATGTTGGTCCACACAATGACTTTAACCGACGACGGCGAGGCCCCCATGGTAAGCGGGGCTTTCGAAGCCGCACCGCCGTTGAACAGGGAGCGCAGATCCTTCTTGAGCTTGCCCTCCAGTTTTTCGACAACGTTGGTCTGCACAATGGCTTTGGCCGACGACGGGGTGTCCTCCAGTCCGATTTCCACCGAGAAGGGCAGCGATATGGGGGCGCCCTCATTGGCTAAAGTTTGCGGTGAAACCTGAATCTGAAGCCAAAGGTTGGCCGGCGTATGGGACGTGACGAGAGAATTGTTCTCGGCGGCAGCGGCCATGACCGCCAGGTTTGCGGGATCGGGGGATGCGCCGATGAGGTATTTTGCGCCGTCGCGCTCGAGGTTGGCAAGATAGATGAGTTTCTGGGGGTTATCTTCGGCATCAACGGTTCCCACAGAGGTAATAACGGTGCCTTCGGGGGCCGTTACGGAAAACTCTCCCGCTTTGAACCCGGGGAGGTCGGCCAGGTCTTCGGCGGTGACAGCTCGCTTGGTTTCCACGGCCAAAGCGACCTTGTCATCGTCCTCACTGAGGCCTACGCGCATATCCACCGCGGCGGCTATATCGGCGTATTTTTTCACCTGTTCGGCGGGGAGCATTTTCAGAGCACGGGCCATCAGCGCATCGGCAGGTTTGTTCATCAGCGCCTGCACGTCCCTGATGCCGAAGGCCCCCCAATCGCCGGAGTTCACCAGGACTGCAGTCAAATCCCCGGGACGAGGCGCAGCCGCGGCACAGACGGACGTCAACAGAACAGCGGCAGTGATGAGAAAAAATGAACGAAATTTTTTCAATGTCTCTTCCACCTTTCAACCTAAAAATTGAGGAAAGATTTACTTTTCCATCAAAAATCAGATAACAGTTTGAGTATATCATTCCAAAAATACTTTGACAAGTTATTTTTCAATAAATTATATTCATTACTATACCCCCTGAGCGCATCTGTCCAAAGGAAAGCTCGAACCTCGGAAAAAGCGAGGAAAGCGTCACGTGAAAATTTTCGAAGCGGCATGGAACTCGTTCTCGGATTTTTCAGGCTTGTGTTCGGCCGTTGGGGCGGCGTTTCGTAAGTGAATGTAAAGTCGAAAAAATATTCCATGGATTTTGCGCCGCTAAAGGTGCCAACTGAAATTCGCCGTAAAAGGTTCATGGAAGCATTTCTCTCGCGGAAGCTTTCAGTTTTTAGCGATCGTTGACATCTTCGCCCTTTCCGTGAGTTCGGCTCTTTCATGACTGGGTGACGAAAGCGATGCGGACCACCGACGGTACAGGGGCGTCGCGCACGTTGAGCGCGTCCTGCCCGGCTGCTCAATAAGCGCGGTAAAAAGCGTAGGATCCGGGGGACTCAGTCCCATGGACAACGGTCGGGGCGGACATATTGAGCCCTTGGGCATGTCCATAAAAGGGACGGTTTCGTTCTCGCAGTCAAAAGGTTTTAGCCATCGAAAAAGGGCGGCTCGACAGAAGAAGAGAAAATATCCATGGCTCTTCAACGCGGTGTTTTTCCCGTAAAAACTGAGCCTGTCTCCGGGAAGCGCGCGAATTTCTGCAACTCGGCGGCCAAGGCGATGTTGCTGAAATCGCAAGGCGGCAATTGAGCGGGGAGGGAAACCCGACGTGCGTCTGCTCTTTCAAAAAAGTAACGCGGCTGGCGGTGGGCAAGCGCAAAGCGCAGATATAAAAGGATCCGCCTCAAATGAGGCGGATCCTTTTTTGTTTTGCGTTTTTTTACAGGAAGCTGGCGGCGGCTAGGATTTTGCGCGCTTCGGCTTCTTTGGTCTTGTTGAGTTTCACCACGGGGCCGGTGCAGCCCATGGAGCTTTCGGCGTAGATGCCGTGCTTCCAGAGCTCGCGGACGGCGTCCTCGATGGCCAGTACGTCAACGCCGTGAATTTCTTCGTCGGTGGGCTCGGCCGCGGGAGCCTTGACTTCTTCGGCGGCAGCTGCGGGCTTGGGCATGAAACTCTCAATGATTGCCTCAAGGCCGCATTCCTTGGCGGCCTCCAGTTCTTTGGCGACCACCTCGGGGAGTTTGCCCGCTGCGGCTGCACCGCAGTAGGCAACGGCATTGGCGATCACCGGTGCGCCGGATGCGCGGGAAATGATGTTGACCACGTGCTTCCAGCCTTCGCCGGCGGAAGGTCCGTACCCCCAGCCCAGCGCCTCGTAAGAGCCGCCGGTGCTGAAAGATGAGAACATCTTCATCAGCACATTGCCCGTCAGTGTGTCGCAGACGCAGATATCCACCACACCCTGGAGGATATCGTTTCCGCGCAGCACCGAGCCGCCGTCGGCACGCTTGCTCTCGCCGAAGGTGATGTCGTACCCGTTCTCCTTCAGCTTGCGCAGCGCCTTGAAGACCACCTGGGCGCCCTCGACGTTGAGAATTCCCACCGTGGGATTTTTCTTGCCCAGAGCTTTGGCAACGGCGATGCCGTATACGGTGTTGCGGATCATGGCCTCGACGCGGTTGATGGCACTGGTACCCGTGGTGGAGGCGACGATCATGTCGCGGCCGAACGCGGGAGTAAAGACGCGACCGATGGTGGTTACGCCCATGGGGAAGGGATGATGCATTGCCACGATGCCGGCGACTTTGCCGCTGTCCATGGCTTCATCCATGGCCGCTTCAAGGTCGTTTTCGCAGTCGTTGGTTTCAATCCATTCCAGATCGTCAAAGCCTTGGATCTTTTTGGGGCCGATCATCACGACCTGAATGTTGGGATTCTGGCGCTGTGCGAGGCGTGCAGCGTTGGCGATCTCTTCAGAACCGTGCTCGCTGCCATTCGCCTGCAGGCCGACGCGGACGCGGGGGCCGCCATGAGCGGCGGAATCGATGATCTCCGAAAGAGCTTCACCGATAAGCTTGCGAACGTCAGACATACAAAGGCCTCCTTACTTCTTGAGGTCTGCTGCGATTTCAGAAAGAGACTCCAACAGCAGGCTCTTGATGTCGTCCTTGCTGACTGTAGGAGCAACGGGCGCGGGCTTCTCCAGCAGGAAGGAAGCGCCGTCAGCGAGGTTGGTGAGGCGGGCAAGGAACAGACTGCCCTTGCCGATGATCATGGCGCGGTTGATCTTGCCTTCCTTGATCCAGTCGGCGGCATGTCCGATGAAGGGGGCGCCGGCGGGAATGTGTCCCTGGGTGTGGGCAAAGCCGTGAAGGCCCTTTTCCTTGACGAAGTTCATCATGTCTTTCTTCTCGATGCTCTTCTTCATGACGGCCAAGGCGGCGATCATCTTGATGTTGGCGAGAGGCACGTTGCCCGCACCGGCGGGCTCGGTGATTTCGGGAATATGAAGCTCGGCGCCGAACTTGTCGACATCGGCAAAGGTCAAGCCGGCTTTCTGGAGAGGCTCCCACGTCAGGGACTGGGTGATGGCCTGAGGCGAAGCGCCGGCGCCCACAGTGTGCTTGCCCAGAACGTCAAGGCGCATTTCCGCGCTCACGCCGTCAGGAGGCGTAATGAGAACGGCAAAGGAGCCGAGGCAGTCCTCAAGAGCGGGCATGTTCTTCTTGACGTGGTCGCGGCTGTTCATGTACAGCTTGGGAATGGCGCCGCCGGCCAGAACGACCACGTTCTTACGGGCACCCGCGGCGACCTGCGCGGCTCCGTTGATCATGGCGTTGACGGGAGCGGCACAGAACCCGCGCACGTCGCATCCGCTGGCGTTGGGGCAGCCGGCGATTTCGGCGATGGATTTGGCGAAGTTGCCGCCGGCGCGCTGGCACGCATCGCCGGCGCCTTCTTCGGAGCACTCAATGACGAAGTCCACTTCTTCGGGCTTTATGCCGGTGTTCTTGATCAGGTGAAGCAGCGTCAGCACGGAGCCGGCCTTGCAGGCAAGGTTTTCAAGCAGCACGTGGGCGAAAAGGTTTTCGTCGATGGAATGAGCCGCGCGGGCGATGCCCACCACTTTGCCGTCGAGGTACAGCGGCAGAACCTGAGAGTGGTCATGAGTCTTGGCCAGCTCTTCCAGCTCGGCCAAATCGTGCCCGGCCTCGAGACGGTTGACAATGGCGTCGGTCATCAGGGGATGGGCCTTGAGCTTTTCGCGAACCGAGGCGGCAAAGCCTTTTTCAAGCCAGATCAGATCAAAGACGTCACAGATGTCAATCAGGCCGAGGAACTCGTCTTCGGGCATAATCTCGCCGTACTTGCCGAAGCGAGGCGCTTCGAGATTGTAATTGGCATACATGGGAGTGGGCTGCGCATCGAGCTCTTCAAGGGGCAGCGTGCCGATGTAAGCCATGTTGGGGGCATAGCCTTTGGCCTGGTCGTAAGTCTGAAGGTGCTGAGGGAGAGCCTCGAGATAGGCTTTCTCGCCTTCGCCGGCCGTGTAGGGCGTGTTGCCGTAGTGAAGACCCAGCTGCGGCACATGCTGAAGGCAGTAAGCGGAACCTTTGATTGCTACTCTGGACATTACTGAAAGTACCTCCTCAGAAAAATATATGTTGAAATTGCATCCTGCAAGGATTACTCCTCGAACGTCTCTTATTATAATACAAAGCGGCTGGGGAAACAGCCGAATTTACTGTTCTTGTGCCAAGAAGCACAAGATTTGTCGTTTTTGATGAATTCTTTGTCAGCAGCAAAGATTATATTTTTAATTATGAGTCTTTTTGATGTAAAAGCTACGAATATTTAATGGATTATCAGTTATTATGCCAGCACTCCTGTTTTCGGTTACTGCAAAAGTACGAAAGCAGAAAGTTGAAGAGGCAGCGAGGCTGCCTCTTCAAAATCAACGATTTTAGGAAATAAACATTCGAGAAAATTATTTTTTGAAGGTGAGTTTGGTGGAACCGTCATCCTGAGGTTCTTCGGCTTCGCATTGATACCCGTGGCTCTTCATGTAGCGAGTCACGTTGGCGATGGGAGTGGGGTTGTCCAGCAGAAACTCAACGGTGGCTTCGCCGCTTGCCGCCGCTTTTTTTGCCTCGACGACGGGCAGAGGGCATGAAAGTCCGCGTGCATCTACCAGCATTGTCAAATACCTCCTAAGCTTTTCTGCGCATGGCAAATCCCACGCACAGACAGAAAATCATTCCAATGGCGAAAGCCGCGGGAGCGTGAGCGCCGATGCCCGCGCCGCTGCTTGCCAGGCCGAAATTGTGAGCCACGGCCGCTCCGGCCATCATGCCGAAGATAAAGACCGCGGCATCGCCGTCGCCTTCACCGGCCATAACCAGCTGACGGCCGGGGCAGCCGCCGGCGAGGGTGAAGCAGAGACCGGAAAGAACCA
Organism: uncultured Synergistaceae bacterium; assembly: GCA_902489135.1. Taxonomy (GTDB): domain Bacteria; phylum Synergistota; class Synergistia; order Synergistales; family Dethiosulfovibrionaceae; genus Pyramidobacter. The sequence goes on along the minus strand of CABTYW010000052.1, from coordinate 5,310 downwards.
TGCCCAGGAAGTTCCACAGAGCGTCAGTATGAGCCACGGGCTGGCCTGCAAAGCCGGGTTTGAACTGACCGAGCGCGTAGTTCATGCCCAAGCCGGCCGCCAGCAGGGCGACAATGCCCCAGAACAGATAGGCGTCGCGGGCGAGAACGAGATCGCGAAGAGCGCCGATGGTGCAGAATCGACTGCGTTGGGCGAGCCATCCGACGACAAGCATAACGGCGAGACTGGCATACCAGGGCGCGTGCATGGAGCCGGGGCCTTTTTCAGAGAAGAAAACGGGACCGGCGCCTTCAGCACCGAATTTGGGCGCCAGGAGAAGAAGTGCGAGCAAACCGACGGCGAAAAGGGGCATCATCAGCCCCGAAGCTTTTGCTTCCTGCGGTGCGGCGACGGCTCTTCCCAAATTGTAGCCGCTGCTGATAAAATAAATGCCGATGAGAATGCCGACGAACAGTCCGGCGATGCCGTACAGAGCGTTGTAATCGCCGCCGGCCAGGCGGAGATAGGCGCGCCAGGGGCATCCCAGGAAGATCAGCGCGCCGATCATGGCAAACAGTCCCAGGAAAAAGCGGACAGCGGGCGCGGAACCCGCACGGGGTTTAAACTCCCTGAACGCTACGGCCGAAACGAACGCTCCGAGAATCAGGCCGAGGATCTCCGGTCTGATGTACTGCACCACCGCAGCACGATGAAATCCCAAAGCTCCCACAATGTCGCGCTCGAAGCAGGCCACGCAGATTCCCATGTTCCCCGGGTTGCCCAGATGGACCAGCACCGGCGCGAGCACGCCTACCATAATGCCCGCGATGATCGGGCCGAGCCGCGACACCATAAGTGAATCGAAGTTCTTCAAAGACAGCGCCTCCCTAAAGTGATAAAATCGTGAAACCCATAAGTTTATAAAAAAACAGAATTAAACTTATTCATGTTCATGTTAGTCCAAAAGGCGACGCGCGTCAATTTATAAAAATGAATGAATTATTCTATTGCGTCAATAATATTATTCTATAAGGGGTATAAAAATGAAGTGTCTTGCAACATTCGATGTGACGAGTATGGCGTTGATGTTTGAAAAATATTGCAGAAAGGAGGGACTGAGCGTCCGTATCGTGCCGGTTCCGCGCCAAATTTCGGCAAGCTGCGGGCTGGCGTGTTCCTATCCCTGTGACCAGGCGGAACGCATCCATGACATCTGTAAGGAGAAAAAAATCGAGATCAGCGGAAAATACACTTTCGAGGAGTAGAAAATTCTGCCCGGCATCTCTCTCTTGAGTTACGGAGGTATGGGGCTTATACTGCTTGTGGTTCAGGCCTGCCTTGTACGTCGGGTCTCCAGAGAACCGTTTGGGAAGGGCGGCCGGCAGCTTTTTCATGGAATGATTTTTTGCGGAGGGGTGGGATTGCGAAGTTCAAAAAAGAAAATTGCGCCTGACGCCTTTGACGGCACCGTGAGCCTTGCGGAGACGCTGGGGAAACAGCTTCCGCCCGCTGTCGCGGCAGGTTCTTGCGATCTTTGCCCCGACAGAGCGGAAGAACCGCGCAGAGCCGCAAATTCCGTGGCGTCGATGCACTTTCGAATTTCCATCGAACGAAAGGGACGGGCCGGCAAGACGGTGACACTTTTGACGGGCTTCAAAGGCGACGAAAGCAGCCGCCGCGCGTTGACAAAGCAGCTCAAAAATGCTCTGGGCTGCGGTGCGGCGCCGGAAGAAGACCGTCTCGTGCTGCAGGGCGATCAGCGCGAAAGGCTGGCGGAACTGCTTCGAAAACTGGGAGCTTCAAAGATTTCTGTCGTCTGAATGCCCGCTTTCAGCCGCTTCTGTGCGCAAAGCGGCGGCGCAGGCGCAGAGTATTTTTGAGAAAGTCAACGGCGATAAATTTTTAAGCGAGGCGAAGCGAATGGTGTTTGAACAGGCAGTACGAATTGAAGGATTTAAATGGGAGCACCTTCCCGAGGGCGAAGCGGCCAAACTCGACGAAGCGGCCAAAACCTGCAAGGCGCTGGCGATCAGCATGGTGGGAAGAGCCAACAGCGGACATCCCGCCGGCGCTCTTTCAAGCATGAAAATGTACATGGCGGCCTACGGCGCCGCCCATTTGACCCCCGAGAACTTCAGCTCCTTCGATCGCGATTTCGTGGTCATCAGCCATGGTCACACGTCGGCGGCGGCCTATGCGACGCTGGCCTATTACGGCTTTATCGACGCCTTTGACGCCGTCAACGAATTTCGTAAAACCGGAAGCCGCTTCCAGGGGCACGTCGAACGCCTGGTGCCGGGCATCGACTGGGGATCGGGCTGTCTCGGACAGGGACTTTCCGCGGGAGCGGGTTTTGCGCTGGCGCAACGCGCGCGAGGGTACGACGGCCGGGTTTACGTTTTGATGGGCGACGGAGAACAGCCCAAGGGACAGATAGCCGAGGCGCGCCGCCTCATTGCCGCGCAGAAATTGAATTCGGTGACGGCGCTGATCGACGTCAACGACATTCAGATCTCGGGAAGATGTTCCGATGTGATGCCCGTTCACCTCAAAGCACTGTGGGAAGCCGACGGCTGGTATGTCATTGAATGTGACGGCACTTCTTTTGCGTCGCTGTACGACGCTTTGAAAAAGGCCGATGAGAGCAGCCTGCCCACGGTGATCCTTTGCAGGACGGTGATGGGCGAGGGCGTTTCCTTTATGGAAAACAAACCCGATTATCACGGAAAGGCGGCTACGGGCGATCTTTACCTTCAGGCGATGAAGGAACTGGGGCAGCGCGATTTCATCACCGTGGCGGCACAGCACGCCGGGGCCTCGCCGAGTGCGGCGCGGCGCATGGAGCCCTATAAAGCCTGTCTCGACCTTGGAACGCCGCGCAGTTACGGCCCCGACGACAAAACCGACAACCGATCGGCCTTCGGGACGGCTCTTGCCGACGTGGGAGATCTGAACTGCGGAAAGCCAGGCCGCACGCCCATTTTGGTTTTCGACTGCGATTTGGCGGGCTCGGTAAAAACCGGCGCCTTCAAAAAGAAACACCCCCGGCAGTTCATTCAGTGCGGAATTCAGGAAAACAACACGGCCACCGTGGCGGGCGCGGCGACGGCGGGCGGCGTCCTGTCGGTCTGGGCCGATTTCGGCGTCTTCGGACTGGGCGAAGTTTACAATCAACAGCGCATGAACGATATCAACCATACCAATGAAAAACTGGTTCTCACTCACGTGGGACTGGATGTGGGCGAAGACGGCATGACTCATCAGTGCATTGATTACGTGTCGCTGTTGTCCAACTTTTTCAACTGGAAGCTCGTCGTTCCCGCCGACCCCAATCAAACCGACCGGGCGGTGCGCTGGGCCCTCGGAACCGCCGGCAACGTGTGCCTCGCCATGGGACGCAGCAAAATTCCTGTGATCTGCGTCCACGGCACGCCCGTTTTCGAACGTGAATTCCAATACGGTGAAGCCGTTCAGGTTCGCAAGGGGGGCGACGCGGCCATTTTCGCCCTTGGGGCCATGGCGTCCCGCGCCGCGGCGGCGGCCCAAATTTTGGAAAAGAAGGGAATTGACGCGGCCGTATATGCCGTCTCCTGCCCCCTGGAGGTTGACGAAGAAGCCTTGCGCTCCGGCTTCGCCACGGGCTCCGTGGTCACCGTGGAAGACCACAACGTCAACAGCGGCATGGGGACGATCTGGTTGGCGCGCGCCGCCGAGCTGGGACTTTCGGCGCGTACCCTCAAAGTGGGCGTCCATCGCTACGGTGATTCGGGCCCCAGCGACGAAGTGTACGATGCCATGGGATTGTCGCCCGAAAAAATTGCGCGGCGCCTCCTGGACTTGAAAAATCTTCGTTGAAAGCGCTGACGTATTCCATGGGAGAGAAAGTGCTGCTCCATGCCTGCTGCGCCCCCTGCGTCGCTGTGGGCGTCAAGATCCTGCTCCAGGAGCATTGGGATGTGACGCTCTACTTTTACGGCGGGAACATTCACCCGCCGGCGGAATGGAGCCGGCGCCTCGAAAGCCTTCAGAAACTGGCGGCCGATTATGCCGTGCCGCTGGTAGTCAGAGCCCCGGATGTCTCGCAGTGGAACCGACAGACCGTCGGACTTGAGGATGAACCCGAAGGCGGCGCCCGTTGTGAGCGCTGCATGCGCCTTCAACTTGAAGCGGCGGCGCGCCAGGCGCAGGACCTGAACATTCCGTGGCTGTGCACCAGCCTGACGCTGAGCCCCCAGAAGCTCCCGGAGGCAATTAACGGCTGGGGCGGCGAAATTGCAAAATGCCACGGTTTGCAGTGGCTTGAGCGGGTGTGGCGCAAAAAAGGCGGTTTCGCCTTATCGCTGGCCGAGAGCCGCAGGCTCAACCTCTACCGCCAAAATTACTGCGGCTGTCGCTTCAGTAGGCGTCGCGCCGTTTCTTTGCCGAAGAAAGGGATCTATAAGGAGAACGGAAAATGAATTTTTTCGATTGTCTTCATAACAGAATTGAGGACCTCAGAGGCCGTCTGGCCGAGAAAAATCTTGACGCTTTGGTGCTCATCGACGACGAAAACGCCGGCTGGGAAAACCTTTATTATTACAGCGGGTTTCGCGGCTCTTCCGGCATCGCCGTCATTACCCACCGTCAGGCCATTCTTGTGACCGACTCGCGCTACCTCACTCAGGCGTCGCAGCAGTCCTGCATGGAAGTCCGTCCGACGGTAACTCGCGAAAAGCACACCGCCACCTTCAGGAGACTGATGGACGAGCTGAAACTCCGCCGCTGCGGCTACGACGGCGGAATGTTGAGCGCCGCCAACTATCTGGCGCTGGCATCGCTGCCCGTGGAATGGGTGGATTTTACATCGGAAATGAGCAGGCAGCGCCGCCGAAAAGACGAGTATGAGGTCAGTTTGATCACTCAGGCGGCTGAAATTGCCTCCGCAGCCTATCTGGAGACCTTGCCCGAGGTCAAAGCGGGCATGACGGAGCTGGAATTCTCGAAAATTCTTGAGCTGAATATTGCGCGCCGCGGCGGCGAAGGCGTCTGGCACAAATCGAAGATGATCGTTGCATCGGGCGTGCGCAGCGCCATGCCCCACGGCGTCGCCGTAACAAAGGCCATGGCGCGGGGCGATCAGGTGACGGTGGATTACGGCGCGATTTACGGAGGGTACATGTCCGATCTGACGCGAAACTTCTCGCTGGGGCCCGTGCGCGATCCGGAGTTCAACGACATTCACGGCGTGCTGCTGAAAGCCCACCGCGATTCGGCGGCCTGTCTGCGTCCCGGCGCGAAAGGGCGCGACGTTCATGCCGTTGCGCAAAAAATCATCGCCGACGCGGGCTACGG
>CABTYW010000051.1 GCA_902489135.1 uncultured Synergistaceae bacterium | reverse complement strand
CTACTTCCTGTGCAAGGTCAATAACCGGTGGGTCAGCTCCGTTTTCGGCCTTCTCAAATGTTTGGCGCTGATCTTTCTGGGAATGCAGGTGATCGGTTTCGGGACAAAACCGCTTTTCGCCGACGCTGAGTTCAGAGCGCTGATGACCCGGTGGGCTTCCGTGGCGTGGATCATGGGGCTCATCGCCTTTATCGGCGCGGGCGTGTTGCAGAGCAGTTCCGCCATTATGGCGCTGGGCATCGCTCTGGCCGCTTCCAACGTGCTGCCTGCCACATCGGCGCTCCCCATTGCCCTTGGAGCCCACATCGGTTCGACCACCATGGTGGTGCTGGCGGGCATGAACGGCTCGCTCAGCGCGAAGCGGCTGGGCTATGCCACGTTTTTCTTCAAGCTGATCGGAGGCATCGTCTTTTTGGGAGTGATGCCCTTTGTGCATCGTCTTTTCCTTTCCGCGGGGTTTCAGGCGGAGCAGGAGCTGGTGTACGGGCAGGTTCTCATCGCGGCGTTCAATATCCTTCTGTTTCTTCCGTTCCCCGAATTGCTGTCATGGCTCGCGGTGCGCCTGGTGCGTGCCGACGGCAGCCTTAGCGAGACGCGTTACCTCGACGAGAAGCTTCTTGACGTGCCCGAGTTGGCGGTGATGCTTCTGTCCCGGGAAATGAGCCGCCTTTCCAACTACATGGAAGCCTATCTTCAGATGCTTCTTGAGCCGCAGCAGCGCGACAAAAAACTTTTCGCTCAGCTGCCCTCGGCCATTATGGCCCTGGGACAGTCCTGCCAGGAGTTCGCCTATCAGGTGAACGTGCCCGCCGATGAGTCCAAAGTGGCCGAAGACTTTACCATCACCAGCTACACCATGTCCATGCTTCGGGGCATGTCAAAGCTGCTGTGCGGCCCCATCCGCGACAATCTGGAACCCGACGCTGTCCACGAGGCGCTTGAAGAGCGCCTCGGCGCGCCGCTTTGGAATGACTGGTGCAAGCTGTCGCGAAAGTGTATGCGCGACAGCTTGAGAGCCTTCGTCATCGGCGAAAAGGGCCTGGTGGAGTCGGTGGAGAAGCAGGAAGTCGCTCTGGCCGTTTTGAGCAGCCGAATTCGCCGAGAGGTGGGAGAAAGTTCCTCTTACGACCGCAACGCTTCGCGGGCGGTGCGTCTCATCTCTCTCATGCAGGGCTTCATCTCCATGGCCAAAGAGGTGGCCGAGGGCGAAGAGTTCACGAAAAAACAGGGACGTCATCGGGCGAATAGTACTTTTACGGAGTGAAGGGAGCCGCGCGAAAATGGTGAAAAACAAAAAAAACGTCACAGGAGAGCGGACTCTTGAAAATTATCTGTATACATCCGACAAAGCCCGCATGTACGCTCTGGTTTGTGATATGATGAACGAAGCATGCCGCAATTTGGAACGAGCCGTGAAGGCCCTTGAGGAAAGCGACCTCGCTCTGGCCGACCAGGTCATTCAGAACGATGAAAAGGTTGACGAGCTCGAAGAGCGCATTGACCAGGAGTGCCTGTATTCCATTGCCATGCGCCAGCCACTTCGCGAGGATTTGCGTTACGTTTACGCCGTGATGAAAATCGTGATCGACGTTGAACGCATCGGCGACCAGGCCGTCAATCTGGCGCTGCGGCTGAAAGGATACATCGATGAATACGGCGGAGCGGCGCCGTTGCTGAAAGTCGATATTATGAAGGAGCTGTGCCGAATTTATTCGGCCTGTGCCGAGGATTTTCTCCAGTCGCTGAAAGTCGAAGACGGCGGATTTCTTCAGCGAATGAAGGTGAAGCACGACGAGACGGCTTTGACCTGCAACAGCACTGCCGATCTGCTGATGCACCGGTTGACGTCGCCCTATTTGACCGACGCGCCCACCACCATCTTTATTACCGTGGACATCTTCCGCCATCTGAAGCGAGTCAGCGATCATCTGATCAATCTGGCGGAGAAAGTCTATTTCATCTCCACGGGCATTTCGCCCAGAACGCTGAAGAAACACTCCGACAGCGCCTCTTACGCCGAGCCGAGCAACCTCGCGAAACTGTAAAACCGACGCTGCCGGGCTCCTGCGGCCGTCTTTCGGCAGAAACTGCTGAAGACGGCTTTTTAATGGTTTTTTGAAGGGCGCTTCGGCGGACAGACCCAAAGAGGGAGCTCTCGGGAGGAGGGGGGCATGATAAAAGACGACGTGCTTGTGAGATTTCGTTCCGTCCTTGCAGAACATCGCTGGCTCGACGGAACTCCCGTCCTGCTGGGCGTTTCCGGCGGCAGCGATTCCATGAGCCTGCTCTACCTCTACTGGATGACCCTGGGCGCGTCCAACGTGGCGGTGGTCCACATGAACCACGGCCTTCGCCTCAACGCCCAACGGGACAGCGACTTCGTGAAAAAAAGTTGCCGGGATCTCGGCGTGCGCTGCGCCCTTTTGAAGCGCGACGTCAGCGCTTCGGCACGAAAAGGCGAGTCTTTTGAGGCTGCGGGGCGAAGACTTCGCTATGAGCTTTACGATGAAATTCGGCGCCTCTGGGGCTGCCGCTTCGTCGCTTTGGGGCACACGCGCAGCGATCTGGCTGAAAACGTGGTGATGAACCTCGCCCGAGGTTGCGGGCTGCGCGGCCTGGCGGGAATGCCCCAACAGCGCGGGTTCTATATTCGTCCGTTGCTGGGCTTTTACCGCGAGGAGCTGCGCGATTTTCTGCGCTCCCAAGGCCGCAGCTGGGTGGACGACGAGACCAACGACGAGGATTGCTATCAGCGCAACCGGATCCGCCATCATGTGCTGCCCGCTCTGGTTCGCCAGATCAACCCCCGCGCGGCGGAGCATCTGGCCTCTTTGGCGGAGGAAGCCCAACTGTGGCGAAAAACTCAGGAAATCCGCCTTGAGCGTTGTTTTTGCGACGTGCAGGCTCTGCAGGGAATGTGGCCCGCGATGAAGCTGAAAGACCTTCGGCGATTGGACGACTACCAGCGTCCCGAGCTGCTGCGCTGGATGGGGAGAAAACTGGGATTAACGGCCCTTCCCCGCCGACGGTTGACCGAGCTTGACCGACTGGCGAAGACGTCGGGACGGTGGATTTTTCAGTGGGGATCCGAGGTGGACGTGACGGCCGCCGAAGGAGAGCTGCGCTTTCATCCGGCGTCGGAAAAACGGACGGAAGAGGTGCCACTGAGTCCGGGAAAATCCGTGCGCTGGGGAGGTTGGCAGGTGAGCCTGCAAAGGGAAAGCTCCGCGGCGGAACAGGATTACGGTTTTTCCTGCGCCGTAGATCTCAGAACTCCCCTCATTCTCAGGAAAAACGGTCATTCGGCCTCGTTCAACGATGCCTTTCCGATAATCCTGCAAAAAGAGAAAATTCTGGCGGAAAGAACGGGAAACGGCTGGGAATTTTCCGCCGATAGTGTAAAATATACAGGTGTCGCTCAAATCCTTTTTGTCCCTTTAAAGGGTATGTGGAGGAATAGTCTATGGAATGCAGCTTCGACGAAGTGTTGATTTCCAGCGAAGAAATCGCTGAACGCGTGCGTGCTCTCGGTGCAAAGATCAGTGAAAAGTATCACGGCCAGGATCTCTGCGTCATAGGAATTCTCTGCGGTGCCGTCATCTTCATGGCCGATCTGGTGCGCTGCATCTCCCCTTCGGTAAAGCTTTCCATGGAGTTTATCAAAGCGTCGTCCTACGGCGCTTCAACACAATCATCGGGCGACGTCAAGCTGGCGCATCCCATGAAACTGGACGTGAAAAACCGCCACGTTCTCATCGTCGAGGACATCGTTGACAGCGGCAACACGCTGAAAAAACTGCGCGGCTACTTTGCCGGGCAGGGCGCGTCGTCGGTGGAAGTCTGCGCTTTGCTGAACAAGAAAGAGCGCCGCGTGACGGACGTGAAAATCGAGTATTCGGGATTTGACATTCCCGACGTTTTCGTGGTGGGGTACGGCATGGATTACAACGAACGCCTGCGCAACCTCCCGTCGGTTCACGTCCTGCGCTTTGAACCCCGGCAGTAAGTGAAAGTGAAGGAGGCGCAATTTTGCATCGTCTAATAAAAAATCTGGGAGTTTATTTAGTCCTCGTGGTGTTGGCAGTCAGCCTCGTCAACGTGTTCATGGCGCCGCAGTCTCAGGCCCCCGCCGTGGTTGAAATTCCGTACAGCCGGCTGAAAAGCGACATCGCCGCCGGACGCGTCAAAAGCTTTGTCGTCGACGACATGAAAGTCAGAGGACAGTACAACGACGGCCGCAGCTTCAGCAGCAACGTGGTGGGCATCAAGGACATCGCCGACGAGGCGTCGTCGCGGGGCGTTGAAGTGAAAATCGCCGAGCCGCCCTCTACACCGTGGTGGCTGACGCTGGCTTCGTCGGTGTTTCCCACTTTGCTGCTCATCGGCGTGTGGATTTTCTTTCTGCACAGCATGCAGGGCGGCGGCAAGGCCATGAGTTTTGCCAAGAGCAAGGCGAAGATGTTCCTCGACAATCGTCCCAAGGTCACCTTCGACGACGTGGCGGGCTGCGACGAAGCCAAGGAAGAACTCAAGGAAGTGGTGGAGTTCCTCAAATCGCCCGACCGCTTCACCAAGTTGGGGGCCAAGGTGCCCAAAGGCGTTTTGCTTCTGGGCTCTCCCGGCACGGGAAAAACCCTTCTGGCCCGCGCCTGCGCCGGTCAGGCCGATGTGCCCTTTTTCAGCACCAGCGGTTCCGACTTCGTCGAAATGTTCGTGGGAGTGGGCGCTTCCCGCGTGCGCGACCTGTTTGACCAGGCCCGAAAGTATCAGCCCTGCATCGTTTTCATTGATGAAATCGACGCCGTAGGACGCCAAAGAGGCACGGGCCTGGGCGGCGGACACGACGAGCGTGAACAGACCCTCAACCAGCTTCTGGTGGAGATGGACGGCTTCGACGAGAAAACGGGCATTATCCTCATTGCCGCCACCAACCGCGCCGACGTCCTCGATCCGGCGTTGCTGCGTCCCGGCCGTTTCGACCGCCACATCGTGGTCGATGCACCCGACGTGAAGGGACGGGAGGAAATTCTCAGAGTTCATGCCAAGGGCAAGACCTTTGCCGAAGGCGTCGACTTCGCCGTGCTGGCCAAGCGAACGCCCGGATTTGTCGGCGCCGATCTGGCCAACATCATCAACGAAGCGGCGCTGCTGGCCGCCCGCGGAGGCAAGACGAAAATCGACATGGACGACCTGGAGGAGGGCATCGATCGCGCCATCGCCGGCCCCGAACGGAAAAGTCGCCTCATTAACGATCGCGAGAAGAAAATCATCGCGTACCACGAGACGGGGCATGCGCTGGTCGCCAAGTTCCTGCCCCATTGCGATCCCGTACACAAAATTTCCATTATTCCCAGAGGAAGCGCGGCTCTGGGCTACACCCTTCAACTGCCCTCGGAAGACCGGTTCCTGGCGTCAAAGAGCGGTCTGACCAACAACATCTGCGTTCTGCTTGGCGGACGGGTCGCCGAAGACCTGATTTTCGGCGACATCACCACTGGGGCCAGCAACGATCTTGAGCGCGCCACTCAGCTGGCGCGCAGCATGGTTACCCAGTACGGCATGAGCTCGCTGGGGCCCGTGGTGCTGGGGCGCCAGCGCCATGAGGTGTTCCTCGGAAGAGACCTCGGCGAAGAACGGAATTACAGTGACCAGATTGCCTACGCCATCGACGAGGAAGTCACAAAGATCGTCGAAGAGTGTTACAGCCGCGTGAAAAGCCTTCTCACCGAAAGGCTCGAAACGCTGAAACTCGTGGCGGAGACTTTGCTGGAGCGCGAGGTGATGGACGCCCATGACCTGGCCGTGCTTCTCGGCGAAGAGCCGGCAGAAGCGCCGAAGGGCCGGGAGCCTTCCGCGGCGGCGCAGGCGCCCTGCGGCGGCGAAGAGAAGGCGGAGAAAGCGGCGGAAGACGAGACGGTTGGCGCTCCAAATGCGGAAGCTGCCGACGGCGATGAAAGTTCCGACGTTTAAGGCGTTCAAAAGGAAACTGAAAGTAAATAAAAAAGGGAAACTTCCCCTTCTGCAAACGGGCAATAAAGGATACAATGAGGACGGAGCGCCGGTGTGAGGCTCCGTCCTTTTCAATATGAAAATTCCGTCTCATGGAGGTTTTCATCATGGAGACTGAAACGTTTAAACTTCACGCCCCCTGGCCGCCCTCGGGCGACCAGCCTCAGGCCATAGAGTCCCTCGCGGAGGGGCTGAACCGCAACGAACGTTTTTCCACGCTGCTGGGCGTGACGGGAAGCGGCAAAACCTTTACGGCGGCCAACGTCATCGCCCGGTACAATCGTCCCACGCTGGTTCTGGCTCACAACAAGACGCTGGCGGCGCAGCTCTACAGCGAGTTCAAACGTTTTTTTCCCGAAAATGCCGTCCACTATTATGTGAGCTATTACGATTATTACCAGCCCGAAGCCTACATCCCCAGTTCCGACACCTTCATTGAGAAGGACGCGTCCATCAACACCCAGATCGAACGGATGCGCCTGGCTACCACCAAGTCGCTCATCGAGCGTCGTGACGTCATCGTGGTGGCCTCGGTGTCGTGCATTTACGGCATGGGCAAACGCAAAAACTACGAAGACGCCATCGTCAACTTCTCCGTGGGCGAGCGATGGGATCTGCGCAGTTTTCAGCAGGCGCTGATGCGCGCCTATTACGAGCGCAACGATTTGGACCTGCAGCCCGGAAAGTACCGCGTCCGCGGCGACGTGCTGGAGATCTACCCCGTGTACAGCGACACCACGCTGCGCTTCGCCTTTTTCGACGACGAGCTGGAGCGCATCGAAGAGGCGGATCCCGTCAGCGGACACGCGCTGAACCGCAAAGATCACGTGTCCATCTTCCCCGCGCAGCACTACGTCACCAGCGACGGCGCCATTGCCGAGTCCATGGAGAAAATCAAAAAGGAGCTGGAGCTCCAAGTCGGCCGCTTCCGCAGCGCCGGAAAATACCTCGAGGCGGAGCGTCTCAACAGCCGCACCAAGTACGACATGGAGATGCTGAGCGAGGCGGGCTACTGCTCGGGCATCGAAAATTATTCGCGCTATCTCGACGGACGCGAAGAGGGCGAGCAGCCCGGAACGCTGCTGGACTTTTTTCCTCCGGACTTTCTCATGATCGTCGACGAGTCCCACATCACGTTGCCGCAGGTGCGCGGCATGTACAACGGCGACCGGGCGCGCAAGGAAGTTTTGGTTGAGCACGGCTTCCGCCTGCCTTCCTGCCTGGACAACCGCCCCCTGAAATGGCATGAGTTCGAACATTACATGCAGCGCGTGATCTGCTGTTCAGCCACGCCGGGCGACTGGGAAATTCAGCACTCGAAGCGCGTGGTGGAGCAGCTCATCCGTCCCACGGGCATCGCCGATCCCGAGGTGGAAATCCGCAAAGCCACGGGACAGGTGGACGATCTGCTGGCGGAAATCCAGAAAGTGCGCGCCCAGGGCGGCCGATGCCTTGTGACGACGCTGACCAAAAAGGGCGCCGAGGAGCTGGCGGAGTACATGAGTACCCTGCGCATCAAGTCGGAGTACATTCATTCGGAGCTCAACGCCTTTGAGCGCGCCGAGGAGATCAATCGCCTGCGCAGCGGCGAAATTGACGTGCTCATCGGCATCAACCTGCTGCGCGAGGGCATCGATATGCCCGAGGTGACCCTGGTGGCCATTCTCGATGCCGACCGCGAGGGGTTTCTGCGGTCTTACCGTTCGCTGGTGCAGGTCATGGGACGTGCGGCGCGCAACGTCAATTCGCGGGTGATCCTCTATGCCGACGAGGCCACCGACAGCATTCGCGATGCCGTGACGGAATCCCGCCGCCGCCGTGAAGCGCAGCTCAAGTACAACGAGGAGCACCACATCGTGCCCAGGACCATTCACAAGAGCATCGAGACCATGCTGCCCGAAGTGGAATTCGAGGCGGCGCCGGAGACTGCGGGCAAAAAATCGCGGCAGACTTTGGAGCATCTCGACAACGAAGCCCTTGAAAAACTCATGTGGGAGGCCGTGGAAAAGCTCCAGTTCGAAAAGGCGGCGAAAATTCGCGATATGATCCAGGCCATCGATGAAGGCCGTGACCCTCAAGGTCTGTTTGAAGAAAAAGAAGGAGGCGCGCATCTTCGTGCCGCATCAGGAAATCGTTATAAGAAACGCAAGAGAACATAACCTCAAGGGAATTTCACTGGCTTTGCCGAAAAACAAGCTTATTGTCATTACGGGGCCGTCGGGGTCGGGAAAAAGTTCGCTGGCTTTCGACACGCTCTACGCCGAAGGGCAGCGGCGCTATGTGGAGTCCCTTTCGTCCTACGCCCGCCAGTTTTTGGGCGTTCAGAAAAAACCCGACGTCGACGACATTGAAGGCCTTTCGCCGGCCATTTCCATCGAGCAGAAAGGCACGTCCCATAACCCCCGCTCCACCGTGGGAACCGTGACGGAAATTTACGACTATCTGCGACTGCTCTTTGCGCGAGCGGGCACGCCCTACTGCCCCCAATGCGGCAAGCCCGTTCACCGCTATTCCGTCGATGAAATCGTCGACGGGATTTACAGTCAGCACGGGGGCGCGCGCTTGGAAGTGCTGGCGCCGGTGGTGCGCGCCAAAAAAGGAGAGTTCAGAAACGTCTTTGCGGCGCTGCGAAAAAAAGGCTTCATGCGCGTACGCGTGGACGGCCAGGTGCTGTGGCTCGAAGAGGACATCCCCCTTGAAAAGAACAAAAAACACTCCATCGAGGTGGTGGTTGACCGCATGGTCGTCCAGCCCGACCGGCGGGGGAGAATGGCGGAAGCCGTTCAGACGGCGCTTCAGCTCGGCGAAGGATTTGTGCTGGTGGCCGCCGACGGCGCCGAAGACATGCTGACGGAGCGTTTTGTGTGTCCCGACTGCGGCATTTCATTGCCCGACATTGAGCCGGCGCTGTTTTCCTTCAACAATCCCGCGGGAGCCTGTCCCGACTGCTCCGGGTTGGGCAGCCACAGCCATTTTTCCGAAGACCTTGCCGTCAATCCCGACCTTTCGGTGCGCGCCGGCGCGCTGTTGCCCTTTCGCGGCAAGGCCTACATGGCCTACCGTCTGGAGGAGCTGGCGAAGAAAATCAAATTGAATTTGGACGTGCCCTACAAAAATCTCCCCGACAGTCAGAAAAAAATTATCCTTTACGGCTCCGACGTGCGCATGGCGCTGAACTTTGAGCGCGGCGGTCAAATCTCTCAGTATCAGGGACGTTACGAGGGACTCATTCCGTGGCTTTCGCGCACCTTCGACAGCACCGAATCGGAGGCCACGGCCGAGGAGCTGGAGCGCTACCGCGTGGAGGACCGGTGTCAGACGTGCCATGGCACGCGGCTGCGCCCCGAAGCGCTGTCCGTCCGCTTCTGGGGACTGAACATCGACGAGATGACCTCCATGCCCGTCAGCGATTTTTACGAGCTGGTGAAATCCCACAAAAAAGATCCGGCGCAGAACGCCGTGGTCAGCCAGGTGCTGGTGGAGCTGGAGAAGCGCGTCAGCTTTCTGGTGGAAGTGGGCGTGGGCTATCTGACGCTGAAACGCCGCGCCGACACCCTCAGCGGCGGCGAAAGCCAGAGAATTCGCCTGGCCACGCAGATCGGATCGAAACTTTCCGGCGTGATGTACGTCCTCGACGAGCCCACCATCGGACTGCACAGCCGTGACACCGGCCGGCTGATTCATGCGTTAAAGGCCGTGCGCGACATGGACAACACGGTGATCGTGGTGGAGCACGACCGTGACACCATGCTGGCGGCCGACTACATTGTGGAAATCGGTCCCGCCGCCGGCATCTACGGCGGGCAGGTGGTCCAGCAGGGTACGGCGGAAGAGTTCCGCAAGACCAACTCTCTGACGGGGCCTTATCTGCGCGGCGAAAAGTGCGGCATGGTGCAGTCGCCGCGCCTGGTGCGCCCGTCCCGCTGCCTGAAAGTGCTGGGCGCCTGCGAGCACAACCTGAAAGATATCGACGTGTCCATTCCTCTCAACGCCCTGGTGTGTCTCACCGGCGTGTCGGGCTCGGGAAAGAGTTCGTTGCTTCACGACGTGCTGTACCGCGGCCTTCGCCGCAAGCTGGATCCCGACTACCGGGACCTGCCGGGCAAGCACAGAAGTCTGAAGGGGTGGGAGCAACTCAAAAACGTTTCCATGGTGGATCAAAGTCCCATCGGACGCACGCCGCGCTCCAATCCGGCCACGTACACCGGGCTTTTTACTGAAATTCGCGCCCTTTTTGCCCGCCTGCCCGAGTCCAAAATTCGCGGATACACGGGCGGACGTTTCAGTTTCAACGTGAAGGGCGGCCGATGCGAGGCCTGCGGCGGCGCCGGAGAAAAGCGCGTTTCCATGCTGTTTATGCCCGACGTTTCGGTGGAGTGCGACGTGTGTCACGGCACGCGCTACAACCGCGAAACCCTTGAGGTGCGCTTCAAAGGACGCAGCATCGCCGACGTGCTGAATTTGTCGGTGGATCAGGCCATGGAGCTTTTCAGCGACCTCCCCAAAATCGCCCGGAAACTGGAATTTCTGCAGCGTGCCGGCCTGGGCTACATTCATCTCGGACAATCGGCTTTGGCGCTCAGCGGCGGTGAAGCCCAGCGCGTCAAGCTGGCCAAGGAACTGAGCAAGCGCTTCGGCGGCAACACGCTGTACCTGTTGGACGAGCCGTCCACGGGGCTGTTTTATCCCGACGTGGCGCGTTTGCTGCAGATCCTCCACGACTTGGTGGACCAGGGAAATTCCGTGTTCCTCATCGAACACAACATGGACATCATCTGTTCCTGCGACTATGTGATCGACCTCGGTCCCGACGGCGGCGCCGACGGCGGCAGAGTGGTGGCCTGCGGCACGCCCGCGGAGCTGGCCGAAAAGGGCGAGGGCTATACGGCCCGGGCCATCCGTCAGTATATGAAAGACTTCGGAAAGGCGGCTTATGATGAAAAAACCCACAGAAAGAAATAAAAAGAGCGCCGTGCAGGGGAGCGGAAAATTTTCGCCCCGCAGGCGAAAGGATCCGCGCTCCTTCGGCGGCCGGGACGCCGCGCCTCAAAACCGCGTCCCGGAACCTCCACCGAAGGGCTTTCGTCCGGCGGCGGAAAAACGAACGTCCCCTCCGGCCGCCGATGACCTGTGCTGGGGGCGCAACCCCGTGCTGACCCTTTTGCGCCGGCGCCCCGAACTGTGTCGCCGCGTCGAAATGATGACGGGAATTCAGGAGGATTTTCGCGCTTCCGTGGCGGAACTCTGCGTCGGGGCCCACGTTCCCGTGGAGTCCTGCGACCGTGAGACGCTTGACCGGCTGACGGGCGGAGCGGTTCATCAGGGCGTGGCGGCGAAAATGCTGCCCATTCCGCCCGCCGACCTTGACGACGTCGTCGACGGGCTTGACGCGAAAGCTCCGGCGCTTATCGTGCTTCTCGATCACTGCCAGGATCCCCATAATCTGGGCGCCGTCATTCGTACAGCTGAGATTGCCGGCGCCGTCTGCGTGGTGTGTCAGAAAGACCGATCCGCCACCGTCAACGGTACAGTGGTGAAAACCAGCGCCGGCGCGGCGTTTCGCCTGCCTGTGGCGCAGGTGGTCAACGTGAACCGCGCGCTGAAAAGTCTGAAGGAAAAGAATTTTTGGGTGGTGGGGCTGGATCATCGCACCGATGAAACGATCTGGAACAGCCCCCTTCCCGAGCGCCTGGTGCTGGTGGCGGGGTCCGAGGGCGACGGCATTTCGGCGCTGACGGCGAAAAACTGCGACAAACTCGTCAAGTTTCCCATGGCGGGGCGCACGGGCAGCCTCAATGCCAGCGTCGCCGCGGCATTGGGCATGTTCGAGTGGGTGCGGCTCTACGGCGACAGGGCGGGCACAAAGTTCCCCGCAGCGGGGGAATGACCCCATGGACCTGAAAAGTCTGCGTCCCGCCGTCATCGGCGGCGGAAATTTGGGCGGAGCCGTGGCCCGCGGCCTTCTCCGGGCGGGCGTCCGTCCCGTGGTGGTTCAGCACCGCGGCGCCAACTTCGACGGCCTCGTCAAAGACGGCATCGAAACTTTCTCGACGCTTGAAGAAGCCCTGCCTCACGTTGTCGGACCTCTGTTTATCGCCCTGAAGCCGTGGCTCATGGAGCCCTATGCGGCGGAGAAAGCCCCTTTGCTTGCGGAAAGAACCGTGGCATCCTGCGCGGCGCTCATGGAACTGTCCGCTTTGGAAAAAGCCGCTCCCGAAGCCCGTTGGGGGCGCGTCATGCCCAATATCGCCTCGGCGGTGGGCGCGGGATTTACGGGAGTGGTCAAAGGCGCCTGGAGCGATGAAGAGGCCCGAGAAGTCTTTGGACTTTGCCGACTTTTCGGTGATGCCGTGACGGTGCCCGAAAAGGATCTGGACGGCGTGATTTGCCTTTCCGGATCGGCCATCGCTTACGTGCTGGAACTGCTTGAAGGCTTTATACAGGGCGGCCTCGCCGTGGGCATGAAGGGCGACCTGTCGCTGCGCGCCGGCATCGCCACGCTGATGGGGGCGGCGCAGCTGACCAAAGAAAGCGGCATCCATCCGGCGGAGCTGAAAGATGCCGTCTGTACACCCGGCGGCACCACCGTTGAAGGCTGCCGCGTCCTTCAAAGGATGGGCTTTAAAAGCGCTTTGATGGAAGCCCTCATCGCCACGGCCGAAAAGTCCAAAGAAGGAACGCGGGCCTTCCGCGCACTGCGGTGACGAAAGCCGCAAAAGCGGTCAAGCCGCGCGTCGCGGCGGGAGAATTTTTTGTCGCAGAGGGCGCGGCGGAGAGAAAAGCGCGCTGAAAAACGCCGATTTCTCGACGGGGTTTTAAAGACGTGGCTCTTCGTCATAAGATCACCCCACCTCGCTGCGCCGTGCACGTCGTCAATGATGACGCCTTCAGTCAGGCGATTGCCCATTGAGCACGGACGCCTTTGCTTCCGTGGAAGCCGGCGAAGCATAAAAAAAGACGCCCGAGGGCGTCTTTTTTTATGTCCCGCGGACGCCGGTGTTGTGCGCCGCGCCTTTTATCATCTTCTTCAACGGGGCATTCCCGTTTTGCGCCGAGGACGTATTTTCGGCGATGTGACGACCTTTCGCGCCCTGTCGGAGAAAGGTTGAAGACGCGGAGCCGATGGGCTTCCGGCCGATCCCGTCCGCTTTGCCGTTTCGTGGTCATAGGCCCCTTCACAAGCGCACCTGTCATCCCTATGCGGTTCAGTTCTTGAGCCTCCCTATTGGCTCCCGTTTCATGAATTGTGCGGTCCCGAAGTGACTTTTTCTGCGAACGCCGATCGGTAACTTTACCACTG
>CABTYW010000050.1 GCA_902489135.1 uncultured Synergistaceae bacterium | reverse complement strand
CCTGCCGGAGGCACCGTGACAACATCGCGGGCGCAGAACGGGGACATGCAGTTTCTCGACGGCGACAGGGGTTGCCTCGCTTCCCGGCGCTTCACCCGGAGCGAAGCCTGCGGAAGGCGGGGCGCCGTGTACGCCCGCCGGCGACGGGCGGAAATTTTCCGCAGTTCCCCCGGCGGCGCGCCGCCCGTGACGGCGCTGCACAACCGCCGACGGGGTGCCGTCAGTTCTCAGAAACTTCGAACCGCGCTTTTTTGCATGGAACCCGCCGGTATTTACGCCATCGGATAAAATTCTTTAAGTTGTTAAGCAGTCATTTATATCATTGATGTACGAATTTTGAGTAAACGTCCTTTCGTTGTCCATTGCCCCTCAGCGGCCTTTCTTCAATAATGTCGGTAATCGCACGGAATGTGCGGGCCGGGGCGGCCCGAAAGCCGCTTCAACCGCCCGCCGAAGTGCGCCGAAAACTTCGCGCTGCAGGGAGAGCCCGCTCTCCTGAACCATACAGCACCCCTTCGCGGCTGAAAACCGACGGATTGAAGCGACAAAAGACTGCGACACGGGCGAGGAAACGTGGAAACTCCCCGAAAGCGGAACAGTTGAGTCGGAACGGTTCTTCGGCAGACAGCCGGGAAACGGCGCCCTGGGCGCCGAACCATAATGTTCCGTTTTTTGAGGAGGAGTTTTGAAATGAGTATGAAGAAAATGCTCGCCGTTGTGGCCGCCGCGTCCCTCGTGGCCGTAGCCGCCCCCGCCTTCGCCGCCAACCCCTTCAGCGACGTGCCCATGAACCACTGGGCCTATGACGCCGTGGAAGAACTGGCTTCCAAGGGAATTCTCGAGGGGTATCCCAACGGCACCTTCAAGGGCAACCGCGCCATGACCCGCTACGAGATCGCCACCATGGTGGCCCGCATGATGAACGCCGGCCTGACCGGCGCCGACCTCGAGAAGCTCAAGGCTCTGGTGGTGGAGTTCCAGCCCGAGCTCGACGCTCTCGGCGTGAAAGTCGACGGATTCGATTCCCGCCTGACTGCCCTTGAGAAGGGCTTGAACGGCTGGCAGCTCAGCGGCCAGTTCCGTATGGATTACAACGCCTGGGACGAAGATAAACCGGCTCCTGGCGGTGATACCGATGACGATGGTTTTGATTTGAACCGTTTCCGTCTGTTCCTGCACAAAGATATGAGCGACGGCGTCAGCTTCGACGCCCGTTACAACGGTGGTCAGTTCGACCGTGCCTGGGTCACCGCCCGCGATTTCTTCGGCATGGAAGGCCTGACGGCTCGAATTGGTCAGTTCTACATCGATTGGGATGATGAAGACGGTTGGAACGACAACAGTTCCATGTTTCAGGATGCCCACTACCGCGGCGTGGACTTGAAATACAGCAGCGGCATGTTCACCGTGGAAGGCTTTGCCGCGTCCAATAGAAAGGGTGACGTTTATACTCCCAACGCCAGCGACGAGTACTACGGCGCCCGCCTGCACTTTGACTTCAACGAGAAGCTGTGGCTGAGCATTAACGGCCTGTGGAACAACGTAGGCGACGTCAATGGCAACGCTTACTGGGCAAGTCTGGGCTTTAAGTTCATGGACGGTCTTGAGCTACGCGGCGCCTACTATATGGAAGACCTTGACGTCAAGGCTCCTGAGATTGATGATCCCAAAGCGTGGAGAGTCGCTCTTAACGTCGATCAGGACGTGCTCAAGTTCACTTCTCTGTGGGTTGAATATGCCAAGCTCGATAAGGGATATGTGCTTGTGAACAACCCCTGGGCTTGGGACGATGAAGTGTGGCCCAATAAATTCAAGGGACAGGCTCTGAAAGATGACGTGGATGTCCTGTTCGTCAAGGCTGAGCAGAAATGGAATGACAAGTGGAGTTCCTTCGAACGCTATACCAAGTACGATGCTAATAAGGATGCCAAGGAGTGGGCCGTGGGCGTTGGCTATCAGTACAGCCCCAACCTGTCCTTCGAGCTGGCCTATGCTGACTACGACGGACGTTTCGACACGACAGGAAAGGTTGTCGATTACGACAATAACCAGATCCGCTTCCGCACCTACCTCACCTTCTAAACACGTCTCTGCATCTCAAGCGGAGCTGCCTTGGCAGCTCCGCTTTTTTTAGAACTTCGCCGCGGGCGCGTTTTTCGGTTGAGAAGTCCCTGTGTAAGGGCACTCGCTGCGGTTCAGTGAGGGAGGCGGCCATGAACTTCACGAAAAAAGAGCTTCAACGCTCTTTCTGGTCTTTGCAGGAGGAGCGCCATTTCGACAAAATTACGGTAAAAAACGTGATTGCGTGCTGCGGCGTCAACCGCAATACCTTCTATTATCACTTCAGAAACATGCGCGATTTAATGCGCGCCTCGGTGCAGAGCTGGCTTGAAGATCTGGACTGTTCCGCTCCCGAGGCGCTGTTGGACGGTTTGCAGAAGCACCGCGCGGCTCTGCTCAACATCTATCGCTCTTTGCCGCGCGACGAGTTCATCGGCGAGCTGAACCTGTGGATGCGCTCTCTGCTCTGTCGCGCGCTGTCGCCGTGGGCGGGCAGAGTCAGCGCCCTTCGCGACGATCAGGAAATGCTGCTTTCTCTGTGTCAGTGGGGCATGCGCGGCTTCTTTTTGGAGTGGCTGGAAGAGGGGCTCACGCCGCCGTCGGGCGCGCGGTTTCTGCGGTGCTGCGCGCTGCTGAAACGCATCCTCTCTTCCCGGGCTCCGGCGCGCTGACGCCGCGGGGAGGGGGGGGGCGCGAAATCCGCGCCGTGCGTACCGTGGGGCGATTTTTGCGTGCTTTCGCGGCCGTCGAGAAATCCTGCCGCGTTTCCAGCGGCGTCCATAAGAACAACAACGGCATCGAGGGAAATGCGTACTTCCTCGCAGCTCTGGCGCGGCGTTTTCGCTGCCGTCTGCATATAAGCGGCGAAAGCCCCGTGCCTTTGCGCGGCATGGGCGCCGACGGTGCCGCGTAGGCCGTTCACATGCAGATGGCGGAAACATGATAACTCTTCACAGGTGTGGCGCGCTCTTGGGGGCGAAGGCAAAAAAGCCTTCGCCCCCATCTTTTGTATTCCTCTCTTTGCACCGGTGGAGCCCGGGCTTCCACCGACGCGAGAACGTCCATAATAAAAGCTCGGCAGAAAGGCGGAGTTTTGGGGAAGGCCGCCGCGGTCATGGGATGCCCGGGCGGAGGTTGTATTTCACGGCATGGTCGGCCGACCGCCGATCAATGGCCCGGCGGTCCGGTTCCCCCCCCCCCCGCGGTCTCTAATGCGACCTTGAGAAAGTCATGGCTGCTCACCTGACGGGCTATGCCGCCGGCTGATAAAAAGTGAAATCCGGAGAGCATGCCCCTGGCTTCCTGCTGTCCTGATGGGGTGTCTTTGTGAAATGACGCCGACGGCGGCGCCGCCGGTTGGAGGGGATGGCTGTCGGAGCAACAGGCGGGGGTGTCGAGATGAAGTAGGCAATAACGGTCCTTTCATTGATGATGACAAAGGGGCGCGTCGTTTTGTGTCCGAAAGTCGGCCCGGGCTTCTATCGAACTCTCGCGGTTCAACCGTTCAATATTCGGCGGTGTATCCGGGGGCTCCGAGCTCTTGAACGATCTTTTGCATGAGCGCACGGGGTTCAGGACTTCATCGGCTTCTCCGGCTCAATGAGAGAAGCCCTTGAGGAAAAGAGGGGGAGCCGGCGGTCTTTTTGGGGTGCGTGTGAGAATGGGCTCTTTTCTGTATTTCAAGGTTTTTAACGAAGGATGAAAGGATGGTCGCTTATTGAAGAGTTCTTTTTGTTGAGTGGTTTTCCGACTCCGTGAGCGTTCAAGACCGCCGTCGCGGCCTTGCGCTTTTTCGCGGGGGCGTCTGTGCGCGCCCCGTTTCGTGGGGTATAATGGAGCGGAGTGAAGCCGCGCCTTCGGCGGCGGCATGAAAGCAGGTGACTTCATGAAAAGAGGAAAGGGTGTTGCGGTGATGTCTGTTCTTGTTTTGTGGGCGCTGGGCGGCGCGGGCGATGCGGCGCCGCGGTACGAAAATCGTTCCGAGGTGCCTCTTGAGGCGACGTGGAAGCTTGAGGACATTTACCGCTCGCAGGCGCTCTGGGAGGCCGACGTCAAAAGCGCGTTGAGCCTTTCCGCCGAGCTGGCGGAGATGAAGGGGCACGTCATGGACAGCGCGGCGTCGCTGTGGAAAACCGTTGACCTCGACAAACGAATTCAAAAGATCCTGACCAAGGTCTACGCCTGGGCAAGCATGAAAAGCCACGAGGACACGGCGGCGGAAGGTCCTAAGGCTTCGGCGGACCGCGCGGTGCAGACCTACGTGAAAATCGGCGAGCGCACGGCCTTCATCGCTCCCGAAGTTTTGGCGGGGGGGCAGGAGCGCCTCGACGAGTTTTTGAAGGAAGAGCCGCGCCTTGAGGTGTACCGTCTGGCCCTGAAGCGCATTTTGCGGCAGAAGGGGCACATTCTGCCCGCGGGCGAGGAGGCCGTTCTTGCGGCCATGGGAGAGCTGGCGGGAGCTCCCGACGATGGGTTCTCCATGCTCACCGACGCCGACATGACCTTCGGCGAGATCACCGACGCCGACGGCAAAAAACAACGGCTGACGCAGGAATCCTACGGCCGGTACATTGTCTCGCCGGTGAGGCGGGTGCGGCAGGAGGCCTTCGAGGGCATTCATCGAACCTTCGGAAAATTCCGCAACACGCTGGGGGCGCTCTATTCGGCCAGCGTCAAAAAGGACGTTGCCTTCGCGCGGCTGCGTCATTACCCTTCGGCGCTGGAGGCGTCGCTGTTCGGCAGCGAGGTGCCCGTGGAGGTCTACGACGGCCTGATCAAGGCCGTTCACGACAATCTGCCGGCGCTGCACGACTATGTGGCGCTGAAGAAAAAGGCTCTCGGCGTGGAGCACATGGAACCCTACGACCTCTACGCGCCCTTTACGAAGGAAATTCAGCGCACCTTCAGCTACGACCGCGCCAGAGAGCTGGTGCTGGAGGCGGTGGCGCCTTTGGGCGAGGCCTATGGAGCGCAGCTGAAAAAAGCCTACGACGGGCGTTGGATCGACGTGTACGAAAACAAGGGCAAGGCCAGCGGCGCCTATTCCATGGGCTGCTACGGCGTACATCCCTATATGCTGCTCAACTACGGCGGAACGTTCAGCGACGTGTCCACGCTGGCTCACGAGAGCGGGCACTCCATGCACACCTGGCTGTCGGAATCGACGCAACCCTTCGCCTACGCCGACTACACGCTCTTTGTGGCCGAGGTGGCCAGCACGGTCAATGAAATGCTTCTGGCGGAGTACATGATGAAGCACGTCAAAGACCGCGACGAGAAGATTTTCCTGCTGAACCACCAGCTGGAAATGATTCGCACGACGATTTACCGCCAGGCGCTCTTCGCCGAGTTCGAGCGCGACGTCCACGCCATGGCGGAGCGGGGGGAGCCGCTGACGCCCGAGGTCATGAACCGCATGTGGACGGAGCTTTATCGGCGCTACTACGGCGACGAGGTGGCGTCCAATGCCGATCTGCCGTCGGAGTGGTCGCGCATTCCCCATTTTTACAGGGCCTTTTACGTCTATCAGTACGCCACCAGCCTTTCGGCGGCCGTGGCCATCGTCGACGGCATTCTGAAAGGCGGCGTCGCCGAGCGCGACGCCTATCTGAACATGCTGCGCGGCGGAAGCTCCGCCGATCCCATTGCGCTGCTCAAGGGCGCCGGCGTGGACATGAGCACACCCCAACCGGTGGACCGCGCGCTGAAGGTCTTTGCCCGAAAACTTGAAGAGCTGAAAGAGCTGATGGATTTATAGCCGTTTTTCACGGGCGCGGACCGTGACGGATGAAGCAACAAAAAAGCGGGAAGATGAACTCACGCGGGTGAGGCATCTTTCCGCTTTTTTTTGCTTCGAACAAAAACTTTCAGCTCCCCGGCGGCGAAAAAACGCGGCCATGAACGCATGGATGCGACGGCACGGCGGTGCAATGTTCTTTTTTACAAAGAAAGTTCGGCGGAGTATAATAAAGGTGACGAATGTTTGAAATTAAACATAACGTCGTCTCCTGCGGGGCGGCGCGTCTGTCCCGCAGGAGGCGGTTTTTAAAAATGAAGCGCGAAGACCTTATGAAAGAAAGGGGGAAGGAAACACATGGCACCCACCGTCGCCGATAGGCCCATCGGCGTATTCGATACAGGCGTGGGCGGGTTTTCAGTGGTTCTGGAGATGCAGAGAGTCCTCCCTCACGAGAGGATCGTTTATTTCGGCGATACCGCCCATATGCCATACGGCAGCCGCAGCGCCGACGACATTCTCCACATGACGCGCCAAATCTGCGCCTATATGGAGCAGCGCGGCGTCAAAGCCGCGGCGGCGGCGTGCAATACCATCTCCACGGTGATCGACCGTTGCCGAAGCCGGTTTCACTTTCCGCTGTTCAGCATTATCGAAGCGGGCGCGAGGGCGGCCGCGGAGCAGTCCTCTCCCGTGGGGCTCATCGGCACGCCGGCCACGGTGCGTTCTCAGGCCTATCCGCGGCTCATCGGCAGACTGTCTCCCGGCATGACAGTGGTCTCCGCCGCGTGTCCCCATCTGTCGGCACTCATCGAAGCGGGCAAAACCTCGGCTGAAGACATCGACGACGAGATCAGAACCGCCGTTGACGACATCCTTCGCCGGGCGGCGGTGAAGCGGCTCATTCTGGCCTGCACGCACTATCCGCTGGTGAGAGATCGCATCGCCGGGCTTTACCCCGACTTGGAGCTCATCGATCCGGCGCGCCGTCAGGCGCTGGACGTCAGGGACTATCTGGCGGAGCATGGGCTGCTGCGCGACGGCGAGGGGAGCGTGGAGCTCAACACCTCGGGCAACCCGGAACAGTACCGTCAAACGGCTTCGCGCGTGGGAATTGCGTCAGTGATGTCCGTCAACCGCGTCTGCCCCGTCCGCCCTTTGGAGGAAGACGTGGGCGCACTGCGGCGGCCGTAAAGGGCGCGTGTTTTGCCCGCCCGGGAGGCGATGTCCTCGCGGGCCGTTTTTTCCATGTGCCCCTTTTCGCCGGTCGGCAAAAAAAAGCGGCCTTGCCCCCACGTCTGCGGAAAGGGTCGGAACGTGAAACCGCGGGGCGCCTCGGAAACAGTGGGGATTTCATGAAAACGCTCAGGCCGTGATGAAGTGAGAAGTGAAAAAGTGCCAAGGGGAGCGAAGGCGTCGGCGTGCGTGATTTTTTTTGCTGCGGCGCGTCCCGGGCACCCCGGCGCAGGACGGGAAAACGCCTTTGCCGACTGCGGCCGCTGCAGTTCCGGCCCAGCTCTCCGGTGAGGTGCGGACAGAGGGTCATCGCCGGCAGGACCGTCCGTCTCCACGACCGGCAAAACCTTCCCATCGGCGGCCGAAGCCCGGACTGCCGATGGGAACAAGCTGGCGGAGCAACAGCGCGGCTCAATCGGAACGGTCACGCAGACGGGGCGCGAAGATCCCGTCGCTGAAATCATCCTCACCGTTGCGGACTTCTCGCCGAACCGAATCAACGGCGTATATGATAACAAAATGTATCTAAACCATCTCACCGGGCGCAGGAGGTATGGTGACGCCGGAGCTTGAAACTGTTTCCGACCGCAATAAATACCGGGGGTTGCCCACACTTTCAGTGCTGACAGTCGCCTGCGTTTATGACTTACTTGGGTCGAATCGTTTCTCATTTCCAGTGCCGGAAGCCATGGGGACTGATGCTTTCACCGGTCTTTTTGCGGCGCAGCGGTTAGGGTATAATTTCAGCGAAGGGCGGCGCGTTTTTGTCGGCGTCGCCGGCACGAAGGAGCTGATTTTTTCATGAGAGGGCTGAAGGGGCTGGCGGTCGGCATGCTGGGCGCGCTCATGGTGTTTGGCGCCGCGGCGGCGGAAGGGGCGACGGAAGCGGCGCTCCGCTGGGATGTGCGCGCGGGCTGCGGCACAACGGAACTGAAATGGTTGTCGGATTACAATCCCCATCTGAAAGACACGGCATACGACGCGCCTGTATACGTCATGAGAGGCAGCGAAAAGGGCGCCCGTCTGCTGGTTTTTGCGGGAACTCACGCCCGTGAAATCGCGGGGCCGCTGTCGCTCACCCTTTTGTTGGAAAACGGACGAGTCACCTCGGGAACGCTCTTTGTCGTTCCCTGTCTCAATTCCGCGGCCATGGCGACGGCTGACACGCTGGGGCAGGTGCCTCACGAGCTGAAAATGTCGGGGCGGTTCGGCACCAGAGTCTTCTATTACGGCGATCGTCTCATTCCTCTGAGGTCCGGCGAGAAAGATCCCGAACGGTTTGTTCACCGCAGCGGATATGTCCATAAAAAGGGCGCGGAATGGCGCAACATCAACCGCAATTATCCCGGCGTCGCCGACGGCACGCCGGCTCAGCGGATTTGTTGGGCGGTGATGGAGCTCATCGGGCGCGAGAAAATCGTCTCCTGTCTTGACGTGCACGAGGCCACGGCGCCGGAAGCGGTGGTTGACCCCCGCGACGGGAAAACCTATGACGGCGGCGATCTGGCCTACTCTTTGATCACTCATCCCAAGTACGTTGACCGGTGTTTTGAGATGATTATGGCTCTTGAAGCGCGGGGCGTGCGGCTCAAGGCCGAGGTTTCCGTTCCGGGATTTCGCGGGATCAGTCATTATGAGATCGGCGAGGCGACGGACTGCGTGCCCTTTCTCAGCGAGACGCCCAATCCGGCGCAGAACGAGCACGCCGTGGGCATTGATGCTCTGCGGGATCGGCGTCATCCCATCGAGGAGCGGGTGGGGATTGTCATGGAAATTCTCGGGGAGTGGTTTGGCCGCTGTCAGGACTTCTTCGGCGCGCCCTTCGTCATCGAGGGGCTGCCGGGAAAAGAGCGGGTCGAAAGCGACGGCCTGCAGGGATGGCTGTACTGAGGGGTTCCATGGAGGTCCGCCGGGGACGCGCGTTGTTGCGCGGCCCTTTTTTTGCCCCCTCGTGTCGCAGGAGGCCTTCGCCGCGAGGCACGGGAACGTCCTGCGCCCCGCGGCGGCGATCGAGTGAAGGGGGTGAAATCTTTGAACGTTACGGCGCGCTTTCAGCTGTACGGAGGCGGGTGGCTGTCCCCCACGGTGTGTTTGAACGGTGCGGCGCGCCGTAATTTCGGGCGAATTTAGGGAATTGTCGCCGGACGTTTTTGAGATGAATTTTAAGGTCTTATGCTCAAGAAGGATGTAAAAAATGTAAAGCACCTATAATTTTTAGTAATAAATAAATGAGTTGCAATATTTAACTCTGTTGATCCAATAAAAGCATTGCAGATTTGAGTTTTAAAGGTATAATAATAAATATAGGGAGCGAAGAGTTCCCGCGTGTGGTCATATATCTAATTCATGGAGGGATGGGAAATGAAAAAATCAAGAGTTCTTGCACTTGCGATTGTCGGCGTCTTTGCCGCTTCCGCGGCTTTTGCGGCCAGCCAGTACATCATGGGAACCGGCGGAACTTCCGGAACCTACTATCCTCTGGGCGGGGCCCTGTCGCAGATCATTACCGACCATTCGGGCGGCAAGGTGTCCTGTGTCGCTCAGGCGACGGGCGCTTCCGTTGAAAACCTGAACCTGCTCAACGCGGGCGAAATCGACCTGGCTCTGGTGCAGAACGACACGGCCGATTACGCCAAGCACGGCACCATGTTCTTCAAAGAGCCTCTGAAGAACATCACCAGCATCTGCCGCATTTACCCCGAGCATATCCAGATGGCCGTCAGCACTGAAAGCGGCATCAAGACCTTTGAGGATCTCAAGGGCAAAAAGTTCTCCGTGGGCGCTCCCGGTTCGGGCGCCGAGGCCAACGTTCGCCAGATTTTCAGCGAACTGGGACTGTATGACGGCAAAAACTATGTGGGCTTTACGCCGCACTATCTGTCCTTCGCCGAGTCCACGTCTCATTTCAAGGATCGTCTGATCAGCGGTTTCTCCTTCACCACCGGCGTTCCCAACGCGGGCATTCAGGAAATCGTGACGGCTCAGCCGCTCCACTTTATGGAGATTAAGGGCGCGCTTCGCGACAAGATCATCGCCAAGTATCCTTTCTTCGCTCCGGCGATCATCGAGAAAGGCGCGTACAGCGGCCTTGACCACGATGTGGAGACCGTAGCCGTTCAGGCCTGCCTCGTGGCGCGCCGCGACATGAGCGAGGACGACGCCTATGCCATCACCAAGGCCATCTTCGAGAACCTCGAAGCGCTGAGAAACGCCCATGCCAAGGGCAAGAACCTGACGCTTGAGCACGCTCTCGACGGCATGACCCTGGACGTGCATCCCGGCGCTCTCAAATACTACAAGGAAGTCGGTCTGGTGAAATAACGTCGCAAGACGCGGTTCTTCTGTGCTGAATCGGAAAGAGCCGTCACGGCTCTTTCCGTGTTTTTATAACGTTTTTTCGAAAGTGTGAAAGTCTTTTCAGAAGGTGTTTTCATGAAAAAACGGGCACTGGCTTTCCTTGTGGCGGCCGCGGCGGCGATTCTGCTGTGGCCGGTGAGGTTGCTGGTTTTGACCGACGGGGACGGGCAAAGCGTATTTATGAAGCGCGTATCGCCGGGGGAGCGATACACCGTCCGATTTATTCATTCGGTGATGCGTCGTCCCGTCGATGAAGTTTATGAAATCGCCCCGAACTGCTCGGTGCTGAAAGAGACGTGGTTCGACATGGGGGGTGCGGGGCTGCCGCTGGATTATATGAACCCGAAACTGCATTTTACTTTTGAGAACAACCTGTACCACATTACGGGTTATGACATGGAGCTTCCCGATCTGGTGTACCGCGTCAACAAGGTGGTGGCCGATCATACGCTTCTTATCGGGGGGCGGCAGTATAAAATGAAGCAATGGACGCGTCCCGGAGGCCCCATTCATTTTCGGGTGAAGAGGATGCCCGCGGCGCGTCTGATCTGGTTCAAACTGCGTCAATCTGTGAATTTATAAGGGGGAGTGCCTTATGGAAGAGGCAAAAAAGAATGCCGGTCAGGTGCCCATGGAAAATCAGCCTCAGCTCAACGCCGAGACGGTGACGGGCAACCAGCAGGCCGTTCAGGAAAATCTGGAGAAATACGACACGGAGTCACGGTATCGCCGTCCCGAAGGGTTTTGGAAGATCGCCATTAAGGTGCTCTGCATCGCCTTTTCGCTGTTCCAGTTTTATACGGCCGGCTTCGGCGTGCTGCCGGCGCAGATTCAGCGCCCCATGCACGTGTTTTTCACCTTTGTGCTGATTTTCCTCCTGTACCCTTCCTTCGCGTCTTTCTCCAAAAAAGAGATGCACTGGCTGGACATCCTCCTGGCGGCTCTCGCGGGATCGACCATGCTTTATCTTGTGATCAACTATGAGGCCATTCTTCTGCGCGGCGGGCTGCCCACGGTGCCCGATCTGATTTTCGGCGCCATGGCCATCCTGTTCACTTTCGAAGCGTCGCGCCGCATCGTGGGACTGCCCATCGTCCTGGTGGCTTTGGTCTTTGTGCTCTATGCCCATTTCGGCAAAATCATGCCGGGATTTTTGGCTCACCGCGGCTTCACCTGGACGCGCATCATCAACCATATGTATTTGACCACTGAAGGGATTATGGGTTCTCCCATCGGCGTCTCTTCAACCTTCGTCTTTATGTTTATCCTTTTCGGCGCTTTCCTGAACAAGACGGGGCTCGGCAAGTTCTTCATTGATCTCGCTCTGGCGGCGGCAGGCCATCAGGCGGGCGGCCCCGCCAAGGTGGCCGTCATCTCGTCGGCCTTCTTCGGAACCATTTCGGGAAGCTCCGTGGCCAACACGGTGACTACGGGAACGTTCACCATCCCGCTGATGAAGAGCATCGGTTACGAGCCCTATTTTGCCGGAGCCGTTGAGGCCGCGTCGTCTACAGGCGGGCAGCTCATGCCTCCCATTATGGGCGCCGCCGCCTTCATCATGTCGGATTTTATCGGCATTCCCTACATCACCATCGCCATTGCCGCCGTTCTGCCCGCTCTGC
This sequence comes from uncultured Synergistaceae bacterium, assembly GCA_902489135.1. Lineage (GTDB taxonomy): Bacteria > Synergistota > Synergistia > Synergistales > Dethiosulfovibrionaceae > Pyramidobacter. The sequence goes on along the minus strand of CABTYW010000050.1, from coordinate 1,975 downwards.
TCTATTACATGGCGGTGTTCGTCATGATTCACATGGAGGCCAAGCGTCTCGGCCTCAAGGGACTTCCCAAGGAGCAGCTGCCGCAGACAAAGAAAATTTTCATGGCCGGCGGACATCTTTTAATTCCCCTGTTTGTCATCGTCTATATGCTGGTTCGCGGCTATACGCCTTTGAAAGCGGCGTTTTACAGCATTCTTTGGACTGTGGCCGTGGCCATGTGCCGCAAGAACACCCGCATGAAGCTGAGCGACATCGTCGACGCCTTCGACGAAGGCGCCCGCAGTTCGTTGGGTGTGGCGGCGGCCTGTGCCTGCGCCGGTCTGGTTATCGGTTCCGTCACGCTGACGGGTATCGGACTGAAACTGGCCAACGGCATTGTGGCTCTGGCCGGCGGCCATCTGTTCTGGACGCTGGTGCTCACCATGGTGACGTCCATTCTTCTGGGCATGGGACTGCCCACTACGGCCAAGTATATCGTCCTGGCTTCCATGGCGGCGCCGGCCATTCAGAAGTTCGGCGTCCCCATCTTGGCGGCGCACATGTTCATCTTCTACTACGGCATTATCGCCGACCTGACGCCGCCCGTGGCTCTGGCGGCCTATGCCGGTGCGGGCATCGCGGGGGCCAACCCCATGCGCACGGGATTTACGGCGCTTCGCCTTGCCGTGGCGGGGTTCCTCATTCCTTACTTCTTCGTTTACAGCCCCGAGTTGCTGATGATCAATGCGTCGCTGGCCAACACCACGGCTCCTGTGGTCACGGCCATCGCCGGCACGGTGTTGCTGTCCTTTGCGGCGGCCGGCTACTGGATGCGCTCTTTGAATATGCTGGAGCGGGCCATCCTGTTCGGCGGCGCCCTGCTGCTCATTCAGCCGGGCTGGATCACCGACGTCTCCGGTGCCGCCATTGGCGTGGTGGCCTACTTCTGGCTGAAAAATACCAGTTCGCAAAACAACTGACGCCTTTCACGGCCGAATTTCGGCGCGATGCGCTACTTTCCCCGCATGGGGCTGTAGTGAAAACGCGCGCGCCGTCAAAAGCTCCCTCGTTTCGTGGAGCGGGACCGCTCTTATTAAAAGGGCGGTTCCGCTTTTTCGATGCCACCTGTTTTTTGCGGCGCTGGACCCGCTGAAAAGCGGCGCCGGCTACCTCGGCGAAGGTTGCAAAAAAGCGCGCCGTGCGCGGCGCGTCAAACAAATCGAGGTCTTCGGGAAAATTTTCCCGAAGACCTCGATTTGTTTGACGCGGCAAGAGCTATTTGCCCTGCCCCTCGGCGTAGAGCGTGATGATGTTGAGAATGACTTTGACGCAGTTTTCCATGGCCTGGACGACGGCAAACTCGTAGGGACCGTGGCAGTTGTAGCCGCCGATGAACAGATTGGGCGTCAGAAGGCCGCGGAAGGAAAGCTGAGAACCGTCGGTGCCGCCGCGCGCCGCTTTGATGTTGGGCGTAATGCCTACCATTTCGTAGGCTTTGAGCGCCGTGTTCACGATGTCCATGCGTTTTTTCAGGGGCACGGCCATGTTGTAGTACTGGTCATGCATTTCCAAAGAGGCATATTCTTTGCCCCACCGCTCGTTGAGCTGTCGAACCAGCATTTTGAAATGCGCCTTGCGGGCATTGAAGAGGTCGGTGTCATGGTCGCGGATGATGTAGGTCAGCTCGCATTTATCGACGCCGCCGCAGATGTCCGTCAGGTGGTAGTAGCCCTCGTACAGCTCGGTGTGGGCGGGCGTTTCGGCAGGCGGAAGAGACCGGGCGAATTCGACACCCAGCATGGAGGCGTTGACCATTTTGTTCTTGGCGGTGCCGGGATGGACGACGACGCCTCGGATGGTCACGCGGGCCTGCGCGGCGTTGAAGGTCTCGTAGGAGAAGGTGTCGCATCCGTCGCCGTCAACGGTGTAGGCGAAGTCGGCGCCGTACTTGTCCAAGTCCCAGAGTTTGGCGCCGTGGCCGATTTCCTCATCGGGG
>CABTYW010000049.1 GCA_902489135.1 uncultured Synergistaceae bacterium | reverse complement strand
CTCGCTTGGCTTTCTCTCTTTTCATCTTCTTCAGTTGTCCAGGTGCGAGCGCGCACGACGGAATGGCCTTCCGGCGGCGCGACAAAGGGTATGATACTTCACAAGCCCTTTTTTGTCTATGATGACTAAAAATCTCATTGCTTAAGATATAAATATCTAATTGTCATTATATCATGACTTTTAACAATAATATATTAAAATACTCCCTAATATCATCTATTTTTCTTTTGACTCTCATGTATATGTCAACTCTATCCATTATTGACAAAATATTCTGTCTTTTTTTAAGGGGTTTTATGGTCGGGTTTTTTTACACGCTCTTTACGCGACGGCAACGATGGAAAGGTGTTCTCATCGCCTTCATCGCAGGGGCTTTGGCAAGGGCGAGGCGGCGGTATGGAGCCACTTCATCGGACAGGCTGTTTTTCCGTCCCGTTTTACAGCATTCAAACGACGGCAGAGAACGGCGTCAGCGATTTGCACAGCTGAAATCAGGCGATTCAGAAGTTGGCGTTCAGACTGTTTTTCGTCATGGCTTAACCAGTGGGGCTGAAAAGGCATCTCGAAGTTCTTATTTAAAGGCAAAGTGCCGCTTTCTTTGTGGCGTGAAAGGCGTGCATTTCCGACGATATTTTTAATGGGTAAAAAATACGTTGGCGCCTTTTGTATAAATCATCAATGCGCAATTTTCCTTTGCAGTGTATAGTGGCATTGTGTGAGGCGGTTGCACGACTGCCTCAATTTATGGAGGTGTAAACGCATGTTTCGGAAATTGAAAGGTTCCTGCGTAAGTATTCTGTGCGGTGCGGCCTTTTTTGCCGCGGCCATGGTCAATGCCGCTTCGGCTCTTCCCACTGAAGTGCTGTCTGCGGCAAGTCCCATTGCCGACATGGTCACAAAAGTCGCACCGGCGGTGGTCAACATTGACATTGAAGGCACGGTGACCCGCAGCGTGAACGGCGGTTTTCAGCTGCCTGACGATCCTCTGTTCCGCGAGTTTTTCGGCGACATGTTCCGCGAGTATGCGCGAAAGGTTCCCATGAAGGGCGCGGGCAGCGGATTTATTGTCTCTGCCGACGGCCGAATTCTCACCAACAATCACGTGATCGCAGACGCCGACAAGATCACGGTGACCTTCTCCGACGGCAAGACCATGGAGGCCAAGGTGATCGGCAAGGATCCCACGTTTGACCTTGCGGTCATCAAGGTGGACGGGAAAAATCTTCCCACGCTCCAATTGGGCGACAGCGACAAGCTCCGCGTGGGCGAAACGCTGGTTGCCATCGGCAACACTTTGGGGCTGGGGCTTGAGCCCACGGTGACGGTGGGAGTGCTTTCCGCGCGCAACCGCAGCGTTCACGTTCAGAATTTCAACTTTGACGGGTTTCTCCAGACGGACGCTTCCATCAATCCCGGAAACAGCGGCGGCCCTCTTCTTGACATGAACGGACGCGTCATCGGCATCAACACGGCGATTATCGCTTCGGCACAGGGCATCGGCTTTGCCATTCCCATCAACATGGCCAAGCAGGTGATGGACGACATTGTGACCTACGGCAAGGTTCGCCGCGGCAAAATGGGCGTTTATCTTCAGCCTATTACGGAAGACATCGCCTCGGCGTTTGACCTGAAAAACACGGAAGGCGCGCTGATCGCCGAGGTTGTCGCCGATTCTCCCGCCGAGAAAGCGGGACTGAAACGCGGCGACATCATCACCAAAATCGACGGCAAAAAGATTGAAAACAGCGTTCAGCTGAGCACGACGGTTCGGCAGCACATGGCCGGCGACACCATAAAGCTTGAGGTGCTCCGCAACGGCAAGACGATGAACTTCTCCTTGTCGCTGTCCGAGGTGGACACCACGGCAGCTGACGCCGCAACGTCCGACAAGCTGGGATTCAGCGTTTCGACGGTCACGCCTGAGCTGCGCAAGGAGCTGAAGCTTTCTGAGCGCGACAGCGGCGTCGTGGTCACCGACGTGGAGCCCAAATCTTCGGCCATGCGCTCGGGATTGAGACGAGGCGACATCATCCTTCAGGCCAACGGCCGCGACGTAAAACAGCCCAATGATCTGTACAAGGCGCTGAGCTCCAGCAGCAGAAAGCGCATTCCTCTGCTGATCAGCCGAGAGGGACGCACGCTGTACCTGCCTCTGACTGTAAAATAAGACGCATTGCTCCACGAACCGTCCCGGAGGTGACCTCCGAGACGGTTCTTTTCTTTGTGAGCGTCCGCTTCTGCGGTCGCTCACCGACAACTTTCCGTAACGCTTTCATCAAGAGACGTCCGCGGGCGCGCTCGGCGGCAACAATCTCTCCCGGCACGCGGCCGCGGCTCAATGGGCAGACGCCGCTCCCTCACGGGGAAAATATGACACTGGCAGCGGAAGCGGTCAATGGCCGCGCGCATGATTGTGACGCCCCGTTCAACGGAACTTTTCAACGCCCATGATGCGACGCCCCCCGGTGCGGAGAGCCGTCGTGTCGCCGCTTTTTTATGGCCGGAGAGCATGGGCACAAAGAACTTGTTTTGCCTCCGCTTTCATATTAAAATAGAAGGGTATTTTATGATTTTTCTGCCTGAGATGGCTCAGCAGCTGAGAGGAGATAGATTTTCATCAATACTTCCGCAAAAACGTCCCCGACGGTACCCCGCAAAAAGGCTTTTCTGCGGCGCCATCCCTTTCTGTTCATTCTGTTGATGTCGGCGGCGGCCGTCATCGGTCTGGCGGGATTCGCGCTTTTCGGCGGAGAAGGCTTCACAGGGGCTGTGTCGTTGGGTGCACGAAACTATCTGTCCCGTCTTCAGCACCTTCAGGTGAACTTCAAAGCGCTGTCAGGCAATTTCTTCGATGGCTTCGCCCTTGAGGGGCTCGCGGCGGGAGACCGCGAAGACGGCTCCATTGTCACAGCCCGAAGGGTGTTTTTCTCTCTCGATCCCCGGGAGAGCTGGAAGGAACGACGCCTGATTTTCAGCGCCGCCGCTGACGGCGTTAAAATCAAAGAAAGCCGTCTGGAACGGCTCGCTTCGGCGGCGGAAAAGGATTTTCCGCCTACGGAGTCGCAGGCGACGTCAACGCCCATTTTTTCGCTGCTGGCGCCTCGGCGAATTTCCGCTGACGACTGGGGCGGAAAGCTCGGCTGGCGGCTTCGAAACTTCACCATGGAGCGCCTTGAGCCGGAGAAGCTCAATTATCGGTTTTCCTTCGACGGAAGTTATGAAAAAGAACCTCTGCAGCTTATGGGGACGGCGGCTTTCGCTGAAAACGCGCTGCCGAAAGATCTGGAGCTTGAGCTCCACGGTCTGAAAAGCCGCTTGACAGTGGTCGCCTCGGCAAACGAAAAGCTGATTGAGCTGAAATCCATCGAGGGCGTGCTGTTCTCTTCGCCGTTCAAGGGTCGTGCTTCCTTTGACGCCTCCTCGGCCGATCCCGCGCTGGCCGCCGATCTCACGCTGAGCGCCGTCGATTTGGGACAGCTGCGCCCCTTCATTCCCCAGCTGGGAGCCTCCTCTTTGGAACAGCTCTCCGTTCATCTTTCGGGGACGCTCTCTCAACCTCGGGGAACGGTCATCCTCAAGAACGGAAAACTCACCTGGCAAAATTACGCGATCAACGACATCAACAGTCAAGTGGAGCTGAAGGGGCCCCGCGGGCATTTGAATTTTACGGCACGCGCCATGGACATCCCCCTCAGCGCTTCGGGAACCTTCGGCCTGGCGCCGGACAGCGCTCTTGACGTGAAAGCCCACGCAGGGCCCGCCGTTTTGAAGCGACTTCAGGATTTCATTCCCGAGCTTGCGTCAGCCGACCCCGACGGAACGGTGAACGTCGATGCGACCGTAACGGGCTCGATGACGTCACCGAAAATCGATGTGGTCCTCAGCGCACCGAAAATTTCACTGATGAAGGACTACGCCGCATCGGAAGTCAAAGCCGCGGCAACGGTGACGCCCCATGCGCTGCGCGTCAACGCGCTTTCTCTCAATGCCTTCGGCGGACGTCTCTCTGCGGGCGGAACTCTGGGGTTGAAGGGTGCGACGCCTTCGCTGGATCTTGCCGGCGAGGTCTCGGGCATGGACTTGAAGCAGCTCGCCCCGGGCCTGCTGAAGGGAACTCTGCGCAGTCGGTTTACGCTCAAGGGCACGGCTGCAAAACCTCAGGTCAACTTCACCGCCGACGTGGATCGACTGGACGCCGCTCAGTTCGGCGCAAAAAACCTGCAACTTTCGGCCCAGGGAGCTTCCACGCTCAACGTTCAGCTGAAAGGACTGACGGTCGCCGGAACGCCCTTCGGCGGCGGCGGGACAGTGGTTTTACCCATAGGAAAAAAATCCTCGTCCATGGATCTGAAATTTGACCTGAACTCGCTGAAGCTCACGGAGATCTTCCCTCGTTCCGTAAAGTTCGACGGCGATGTAAGTATGTCGCTTTTCCTTCGCGGCGCCATTGACAGGCCCGACGTCAGCGCCGAGTTCAGTAGCCCCCAAATTGAAGTGAGCGGCTATAAAATCGTGCAACCGCAGGCCAACGCTCTTTTGAAGGGACAAAAGGCGGACGTCAGCGCTTCGGTGCTACTGGGCGACCGTCGAGCCGAAGTCAAGGGAAAGGCGGATTTCGGCAAGGGCTTTCAAGGCACCTTCACCATCAACGCCGCCGGCTTTCCTCTCGACGCCCTCGATCCATCGCTCAAAGGCCTTGTGGACGGACGCGCCACGCTGAAATCAACGGCCGAAATCAACAACACGGCGCTGACGCTCCACGGCAGCCTTCGGGCTCCCAAAGTCAGCGTCAGCTCCGTGGCTCTTACCCAAGTTCACGTCCCCTTCATTTTTCGGAAAAACCGCCTCTCCATCCCCGACGGCACGCTTTTGCTGGGCGGCGGAACGGTGCACCTCAAGGCCGAGGGCAATCTGGACAAAAATCGGTATACCTACAGCGTCGACGGCAAAGCCGTTGACCTGAAAAAACTGACGACGCCCCTCGGGCTTCCCGCCGACGTCAAAGGGACGGCGGAAATTTTTTACAGCGGCAAATCCCGTTTGGGTATGCTGGCGCTTCATCAGGGCAGCGGCAGGGTCAGGCTCAAAGAAGTGGTTGTGGACAACTATCCCGGGCAACTGGCCGTCACGGGTAAAAGTCCCTTCAGAATTCAAGCCGGTCTGGTCTCATTTGCCGTCGATGACGACGAAGTGTACATCATGCCCGGCAGCACGCTGACGGCCTGGCCGGACGACTCCAATTACCATTTCCTGGCCTTTTCGGGCACCGCATGGAAAATGCCCCGTCAGCGGCCTCACCTCGCCCCTTCCATGATTCCCGACGATCTGCTGAGAAACAACAACGACATGTACCGCCTGCTGGTAAACGGCAACGTCAACGTCAGAGTGCTGAACAGCCTGCTGGGCGGCCTGGGCGCCGTCCTCGAAGCCGGAGCTTCGGGCAACCTGTCGTCGGAAGGGCTGGCATCCAACATCCTGCAAAAAATGATCCGCAGCGGCATCAGCACGCAGTTCAGGGTATTCGATCTCGACGTGGCGGGCAAGGATTACGGCGAGTGCCGAGTCAACAAACTGAAATTTGAGGGCGAAGGGAGCTATGCCGACATAGGCACCACCAACTGGACCGAAGATCCGTCAACCCCGGCCGATCGGCAGCGCTACTCCTTGAGCTATCCCCTTCTCCTGGGTCCCGATCCGTCCAAATCTCAAAAGAAAAAGACCTCGCAAAAAAAGGACGCCTCGAAGAAGAAAAAGTAATTCAGCGCAAACGGCTGCCTCAAAAAAACATTGAAAAGATCGCGAAAGGACTGACAGACCATGCTCAAAGACTGGAAAGCCGCTGCGGACAATCCCCAAATCCAAGGACGTCAGCTTCACACGCAGTGCGCACCCGGCGAAGTGGCACGTTACGTTTTGCTCCCCGGCGATCCGGGACGAGCGGAGTTCATCGCGGGCCTGTGGAACGAGTCGCACCCCGTGGCCGACAACAGAGAGTACCGCACCTTCACGGGACGTTTCGGCAGAGCGCCCCTTTCGGTGACGTCCACGGGCATCGGCGGTCCCTCGACGGCCATCGCCGTCGAGGAGCTGGGACGCATCGGCGCCGATACTTTTATCCGTCTCGGCACCTGCGGCGCCATTCAGGAGGACATTCCCTGCGGCGACGTCATTATCAACTCCGCGGCAGTGCGCCGCGACGGCGCCAGCAATCTCTACGTGGAAGAGAGCTATCCCGCGTCGGCCGATTACGAAGTGGTTCTGGCGCTGGTGGACGCCTGCGAGGATCTGGGGCTGACCTACCACGTGGGCATAGGCTGTTCCACGGGATCCTTTTTCTGCGGACAGGGGCGTCCCGGCTTCAACGGCTATTTGCCGCCGTCCTGCCGAAATGTGGTGGATGACATGCGCCGCGCCAACGTGCTGAACTTTGAGATGGAAGCCGCTTCTCTGTTCACCTTGGGCAATCTCTACGGATTTCGCACGGGCTGTCTCTGTCTGGTGGTGGCCAACCGCATTACCAACCAATGGCGTTCCGTGCCCTTCGATGGGGCGGTGAAAGCTTGCTGCCGCGCGGCGGAGCTGCTGTACCAGCGCGACGAAGAAAAACGGCGCGCCGGCAAAAAATACTGGACGCCGCGGCTGTCCAAAAGCGCGCCCCAACCCCAATAACCCGTTCCTGAGAAAAAAACGCCGGCTTCAGGCAAAAAACTCCCGGCAAAAAGGGGCTGTTCTCTCACCGCGGTGAGAGGACAGCCCTTTTTTTCTCTTCAAAAACTTCGCGCCCCGCGGTTTTCGGCCCCTTCGGCGCGTGTCGTTTTACGTATCCCGTCTCCGGGAGCCGTCACAGCCTGAGTTCTTCTTTGAATTTTTCCAAAGCGCGCAGAGTTTCCAGTGCCGTGCCTGCATAAACGTCGGCGCCGGTTCTCCGGGCCAGCTCGGGCGTCAGCACGGCGCCGCCCACGATAATTTTCACGTCGGGACAGCTCTTTCGCAGCGCCGCCACAGTGTCAGCCATGCTGGCCACCGTGGTGGTCATCAGGGCGCTGAGTCCCACGATCCGGGCGCCCGAAGTCTTCACGGCCTCAACGACCTTTTCCGGCGGCACGTCCTTGCCCAAATCAATGACGTCATAATTGTAGTTTTCGATGACCACTTTGACGATGTTTTTACCGATGTCGTGGACGTCCCCGTAGACTGTGGCGAGGACGACTTTGACGGCATCGTTTTCTTTCCCGTCGCCGTGGGACAGAGCGCTTTTGATCACGTCGAGTGCCGCCTTTGCGGCATCCGCCGCCGTGATGAGCTGAGGCAGATAAATTTCTTTTGCCTCATAAAGCTGTCCCATGGCGTTCAGCACCGGAATAAGCGATTTTTCAATGATCTCCAACGGAGCGCGTCGGGCAAGTTCCTCGCGGACGAAGGCACGGGCTTCTTCTTTGAGGCCGTATCGCACGGCGTCGGCCAGACCATCTTCCGCGGTTGGGGCGCGCGAAGATTTTTGCAGCGCCGCGCTGTCCTTTTTCTCTTGCCCGCAGGCGCGGCAGAAACCGAGATAGGCTTCGGCGCCCTGATCCTGGCCGCTGAGCAGGCGCCATGCCGCCACCGTTTCCCGAATGTCCCCGTCGCCGACGTTGAGAATGGCGGCATCCAGACCGTTGGCGAGAGCGGCGGTCAGCAGCGTGCGATTGAGCAGCGCGCGCCGGGGCAGGCCGTAGGAGACGTTGCTCACGCCCAAAAGGGTTTTGACCTCCAGTTTTTCGTGCACCCAACGCAGCGCCCGGAGCATTTCACCGGTCATGTGGGGCTGCGATGAAGCCGTCAGCGTCAGACAGTCGATGAAGATGTTTTCCGGAGGAATGCCCAGCGCCGTGGCGCGCCGAACAATTTTCCGCGCCACGGCAAAGCGCCCTCGGGCAGTGGGCGGAATGCCCCGCTCGTCCAATGTCAGGCCGACGACGCAGGCCCCGTATTTTTTCGCCACGGGCAGAACGGACTGAAGGCTGGTCTCTTTGCCGTTCACCGAGTTGAGGAGGGGCTTTCCCGCATAGTGCCTCGCCGCCGCGTTCAGAGCTTCGGCGTTGGAGGAATCAAGCTGAAGAGGGAGGGTGACGGTGCCCTGAAGTTCTAGGACGGTTCGCGTCAGCAGCGCGGGCTCGTCGGTTCCGGGAAGGCCCACGTTGACGTCCAGCACCTGAGCGCCCTGCTCTTCCTGCCGCTGAGCCAGACGCAGCAAATATTCCATGTTGCCGCCGCGCAGAGCGCGCTTTAAGTCCTCTTTCCCCGTGGGGTTGATTTCCTCACCGATCAGCGTGGGTTTCTTTTCAAAGAGTTCCACCCGCGACGCGCTGCAGATGCCAATCAGAGGTCGAATTTTACGGCGCGGCGGCGTGACGTCGGCCAGCGCCGCCGCGGTTTTTGCGATAAACTCCGGCCCCGTGCCGCAGCAGCCGCCCATGTAAGCGACGCCCCAACCGGCGTACTCCTTCATCAGAAGCGCAAATTCATCGGGCGTTACGTCCCAACGAGTGACGCCGTCGCAAACCTGAGGCATTCCGGCGTTGGGCTGAACGATCACGGGAATTCGAGAGCGCTCCGTCAGAGTCTTCACCAGCGGGGCGATCTGACGGGGACCCAGAGAGCAGTTCAGGCCCAAGCCCGACAGTCCCAAGCCCTCAAAGGTCATGATCATGGCTTCCAGCGACGTGCCGAAAAAGGTTCGGCCGTCTTCCTGAAAACTCATGGTCAAAAACACCGGCTTTCGGCAGTTCTCGAGGACGGCAAGCGCCGACGCCTTGGCTTCCAGCAAGTCGGTAAAAGTCTCCAGAAGCACGCCGTCGCACTGATCGGCGCCGGCGCGCACCTGACGCGCCACGGAGCGGTAAATTTCATCGAATTGGGCGTCGCCCACAGGCGCCATGGCCCGCCCCGACGGACCGATGTCCAGCAGAACGCCCTTTCCCGTAAAATGCGACGCGGCGCGGCGGGCGACGTTCACGGCGGCGCCGACGATCTGCTCAGTTTCGTAGCCCGTGCCTTTCAACTTAAAGGGATTGGCGCCAAAGGTGTTGGTTTGGACAAAATCGCTTCCCGCTTCGAAATAGGCGCGGTGAACGGACTCGATCACTTCCGGCGATCGAATGTTGAGACTTTCCGGAATTTCGCGCAGCTTCAGGCCTTTTTTCTGAAGCACCGTCCCCATGGCGCCGTCCAGCAGCACAACGCGGTCACATGCCTTTTTCATGGCAGAGGCCTCCCTCTTTTCGATACTGACAGGACGCCAGGCCGCAGACGTCACAGGACCGCAGCCGCGTCTCCCGTCGGTCGGAAATGCCCGCCAGCGCCGTTATGGATTTGACGGGAATCATCATGCCCCGGGCGGATAAAATCACGCCGATGCGCCGCTCGGCCTCCATCGCTTTCAGCAGAGGCGCTGAAAATTCAAGGGGCACGTCGCCGTAGCCGGGGCTGAACCGCTGCGTGAGAAACTCGCCGGCTTTCAGCCGGCACGCCGCGTCGCGCTCCGTCTCGTCGCACAGCGCGTCGGCCATAACGGACGCGCAGGCGTCAAAGGCCAACCCCTTCACCATGGACTTCAGCTGGAGCGCGCTGATGCGACGATCCACCTCGGCGCCGAGGGTCACAGCCATGACGACGCAGGACCGGCAGTGCCGAAAGAGACGGGAAAGGTCGGCCGAGCGGCAGGAAATGCCGTCGCCGATAAAGATCGCTCCCGCCTCCGCGCGCAGCGGCAGGCGAAGCCAGATTTTTCTCGGATGGGCCGTGCGTAAAACATCGTCAAAGGCGCGGCGCGCCGTCTCCTCCATTTCGGCAGAACCATCGGGAACTCCCATAAAGCGCAGGGCATCCGCCAGTTGTCGTGTCGTAGGGGCCATCAGCAATTCCTCCCTTTGAAACCCGGTGTGCGGTGTCTCCGGGGAACGTCTCGCGTGCGCCGTCCGCGGCAAGTTTTCCATCTGGCTCGAAACGCCGACGGCTCATTTAAAAAAACGGGACCCTCCGCGAGCGAAGGGGCCGTTTTGAGTGAAAATTTTTGCGCGCCGCTCAGCAACCGGCCTTGCTGCGGCCTTCAAGAAGCGCTTTGGTCAACGCCTTGGCCGTGGGAGTCACGGCACAGCCGCCGCGCGCCGTCTCGCGAAGTGACGGCGGCAGCGCGCGTCCCACCTCTCCCATGGCGTCCACAACCTCATCGGGCGGAATGACGGATCGTATGCCCGCCAGAGCCATGTCGGCGCACACGGCGCCCAGCGCCACAAGGGAGCCGTTGCGCTTCACACAGGGCGATTCCACCAGTCCCGCCACGGGGTCGCAGGCGAGGCCGAGAATGGATTTCAACGTCAACGCCACGGCGTGGGTGCAGGCTTCGGGCGAACCGTTTTCCATGAAGCACAGCGCCGCGGCTCCCATGGCGGCAGCCACGCCGCACTCCGCCTGACACCCGCCGGAAGCTCCGGCAAGGGTGGCACGGTTGGACACGATCTCACCGATGCCGCCGGCCACAATGAGACCGTCAAGCACCTGCTCGTCGGTGCCGCCGCGCGTCTCCTGCCATGCGAAGAGCAGTCCCGGCAAAATCCCGCAGCTGCCTGCCGTGGGCGCCGCCACAATGCGCCCCATGGAGGCGTTGCAGGTCCCGAGAGCGACGGCAATCTCACTGGCGCGCCACACCAGCGGCCCCGAGAGGGGGCAGTGTCGGGCCTCACCGAATTTGCCGATGTCGTCCTTGATGATTTTCGGCGTCCAATGGCCTTTGAGAGCGGCCTCCACCGTCTCGCGCAGCGTGACGAGACGCTCTCGCATGGCACGGCGAAGTTTTTCAACGTCCACCATCTGCTCCTGAGCGTCAAGGCGGAGAATGACTTCAGGGAGAGGGCCCCCTGCCCCCGCTTTTGCCGTCAGTTCTTCCATGGATCTCATTGGGAAACTCCTTCCTGCCCGTCGTCGCCCAGCAGCAGGATAACCCGCTCACAGGGCGGAATTCGGTCTTGAATGCGTCGGGCCATGTCGGCGGGAACAATGCCGTCGAGAACAAAGACCGAGACGGCCATGCCGCCGCGCACGTTGCGCGTCATCTCCATGCGCGCCACGTTGAGGCCGAGGCGGTAAAATTCGCCGGTAATGCTTGAAACGACACCGGGTACGTCGTGATGCATGGCGATCACGGCGGGCTGCCCATAGGGCGCCTTCATGGCAAAGCCGTCGACGGCCTGAAGTTCCACGGCGCCGCCGCCCACTGAAGCGCCCACGATCTCAACGCGATCCCTTCCGTCGGACATGACCAGGCGGGCCGAGTTGGGATGGGCTCCGTCAACGTCCTCGGAGTCGAAGGAAAAATCCAGTCCGCTTTGGCGGGCGACGGCAAAGGCGTCGGGAATTCGCAGGTCGTCGGGCTGCATTTTGAGGAGTCCCGCCACAAGACCGAGGTCGGTACCGTGCCCCCAGTAGGTGGCGGCGAAGGAGCCGCGCAGATAAATTCGGGCTTCGGAGAGTGCCCGCTCCCAACCCCAGATGCGCCGCGCCATCATTCCGATGCGGACGGCGCCGGCGGTGTGGCTCGATGAAGGGCCGATCATCACAGGCCCGATAATTTCCAGCAATGACATTTTTTCCTCATTCCCGTTCTGCATTCTAAGTTATTCAAAGCAACTCGCCGTCGATCCTTCAAAAGTCAACGGCGCCGAGGCTGAACGATTTTCGACGAAAGGGCGCAAACCGCGTCGGAACTTCGTCATCGGAAAGCCCGAAAATCCCCCCTCAGCGGCCATATTTTAAGTCCGCCGCCTGCTGCCGTCAAACCTTAACATGGTAGTGTCATTGACATTTGGAGGAGGGATCATAAAATAAAAGCAACTGGCGTCGGCGGAGCTTTCCGCCGACTGCCCGGTTTCGATTTCAGAAAGGGGGAGTTCCATGTTCAAACGCCCGTTTCTCTGCCTGCCGTTCCTTCTCACGTTATGCGCCGCGTCGGCATGGGCGCTGACGCCGCGACAGATTATCGTCCCTTTTTACAGTGACGAAGAGTATGTGACCTTTGAAATCAACGACATTGGGGAGCTGAAAGCGGGAAACGCCACACCCCTTCAGCAGGCCGCCAGCGGCAACGCCGCCTCCGACGATCCCCTGACCCGGGCGCTGCAGGACCGGGCGGAAAACATAGCCGCGCTCTTCACTTTCGACGGCACCGTCAAAAAGACCGTCAGGAATTTTCTCTTTGCGGTGGAGCTGTCGTCGCCGATGCCCGACGCCGAAGGCGAAAGCTTCTCGCTGCCGGGACAGCCTCCCGAAGGCACTGAGCTTCGTCCGCTGGGCAAAAGGGAAGAAAGCGATCTGGGCACTGTATACCTGGCGCAGATGAGACGAGGGAAACAATATTTTCTGCTGGGCGCCCACGAGAGCGACCTTCTCGCCGTCATGGCCGCCGTGCCCGAAAGTACCCCTACGCCGCGGCGCCGCCTCGACGCTCGCCACTTCTGGGGAGCAATACACGCGCCTTCGACGCCCTCCCCGTCCGGGGACGGCTCCGCGGTTCAATTGCCGCCGCCGTACGCCGCCGAATATTCGCTGTGGGACACCGATCGTTCACTGCGAATGACTCTCCGGTGGGACACGGACGCCGCTCCTTCAAGCGACAAAAAAAAGGAAACGACATCGCCGCTCCTGCTGGGAAGCGGTTCGCTTCTGGGACTTTTCAGCCTGGAAAACACTCTTTCCGATGAAATGCGGGAGAACATCGTCGATCAATGCAGAAGCTGGCTCAACTCCAACGGTCTGGACTCCGACGACCTGAGAGACGTGCTGAAAGGGCGCATCACCTTGGGCATCGCCGGAACGACTTCCACCCTTCTGGGAAACTTTCCCGGCCTTTATCTGCACCTTGCCGGAGCCAACCGCCGAGTCCGCGATGTTCTCCTGGACGCCGCGACGAAGCTGCTGAGCGAGCAGGCAAAAACGGGCACCGAGAACTTCTCTGAGGGCATCTGGAAGGGCTTTCGCACCGGACGGTGGTCTCTGCTCTCGGCCTACGGCTGCGTGGGCGACGGCGTCCTGCTGGCGCTTCAAAATTCGTCGGAGCTGACGCGGACGCCCGACCTTCATGACGACATGAAGGCCCCCTTGGAGAACCCGTCGCCGATCATGCTCAACGTTGACGCGGAACATCTGGCCGACGCTCTTTCGACACTGCTCCATCGTTTCGGGGGGCTTATTCTCAACGACGAAGAGCAGTCGAAATCCGAGACATTTCTCAGAGCCATGAAAGCCTTCACTGTCCTCAACGTCACCGGCGGCGACGGCACCCTCGACGCCGAGCTGTTCGTCAGACAGCCGGAGTACCGCCGGCTGTTCGAGTCCGGCGCCCTCGATGACAGCGGCGCGCGTTGAGGCCTGAGTTTTTCAGATGAAACACGGAACCGACGGAGCCATGTCCGTCGGTTCCGTGTTTTACGTTGGGCACGCGTTAAGTTAAACCTTTTCGATGTCCTCAATCAACGCGACGACGTCCTCACGGCGGGTCGCCCAGCTGGTGGCAATGCGGACGGCGACGTCGGTCTCATTCATGTTCATCCACTTCAGGAAAACGTATTTTTTCGACAGCCGCTCCAGCTTGTTCACGGGGATAATGGGAAACAGCTGATTGGTTGGAGAATCCATCAGCAGAGGCCAGCCCTTGGCACGGCAGGCATGGCGGATTTCCATGGCCAGCTCCACGGCATGACGGGAAATGTCCAGGTAGCGGTTTTCGGTGAAAAGCGTTTCGAACTGAATTCCCAGAAGACGGCCTTTGGCCAGCAGGCCGCCCCGCTGTTTCATCATGGAACGGAAGCCCTCTTTCAAAGCATCGCCGGTGATAACCATGGCTTCGCCGAAAAGCGCGCCCACCTTGGTGCCGCCGATGTAGAACGCGTCGGTCAAACGGGCGATGTCCGCCAGCGTCAAGTCGTTCTCCGGCGAGGCGAGGCCGTAGCCCAGCCGCGCGCCGTCCATGTAGAGATAAAGATTTTCCCGCCGGCACACTTCGGAAAGAGCCGTCAGCTCCGCTTTGCTGTACAGCGTGCCGTACTCCGTGGGGTGGGAAATGTAAACCAGCTTGGGCTGGGTTCTGTGTTCCCGCGTTTCGTCGTCACGGTAGGCGCGCACGGCCTGCCGCACCTGGTCGGCGGAAATACGGCCGTCCACGCCCGGAAGAGCCGTCACCTTGTGTCCGGCCGCTTCGATGGCGCCGCTTTCATGCACGTTGATGTGGCCGCTGTCGGCGCAGAGGGCGCTCTGATAGGGGCGAAGGGCCGATGCAATCAAAATTAAATTAGCACCCGTTCCGCCCACGAGAAAATGCACGTCGGCGTCAGGCGCCGCACAAGCCTGCCGAATGAGACCGGCGGCG
>CABTYW010000048.1 GCA_902489135.1 uncultured Synergistaceae bacterium | reverse complement strand
TCCTGAGCCAGGATCAAACTCTCCGTAAAATTATTCTTCGACCTCTTTGGGCTCGTCCTTACTCGCTTGGCTTTCTCTCTTTTCATCTTCTTCAGTTGTCTAGGTGCGAGCCAGATCGGATGGACAAACGTACTGTCATTCTGTCTGGCGTATGAAGTATCATACATCAGCACGCTGAATTTGTCCATATCTTCTTTTAGATTTTACTTTTCATTTACATTATCTAATTGTATGTGTTTTAGACAATTCTCCTTACTCTTTTCCCGGCTTTCGCCGTTGGGTTGCTCTCGCTTGTTCTTTGCAAAGACTGATTTTTCAGTCATTCAAAGAGGGATTTTCCACGGCTGAGGAGAAGGCCGTTGAGGTTCAATCTCTTGCGATCGCCGGAAAGGGGCCCTTTCCTCTTTTATTCTCTCTCACCGCAGACGTTTTCAGCAAGAAGAGAGCAAGAGCTGTTCATCCCGCCCGGCGGAGGACAATGGGCGCATTTCGTCTGAAGCCGCTGTGCTCAACAAAGCGAAAGACTGCGGCGCAGACGTCCACTAGGGCCTCGGTGCTTTTGTGCGTTTGTGTCCATGCGACGGCGAGGAACTGCAGCAGGGTGTAGGCGGCTCGATAGGAAATCAGTCTGTCGCGCAGAGATTCTGCGGAGTTGACAAGCTCAAGGCTGTCGAAGCAGGCGTGATTTACCATCATGTGTTCTGCAAAGACGGGCCATTGCGGAAATCGCTCTTTGAACTGCCTCTCATGCTCACGAAAGGCACACACGGCAGATCCCAGTGTTTCCGGCAGCACATTCAACGGACCTTCGTCAAAAGCGATGCCGTAAAGCTGTGACGCGGCGCCGAGGTAATCGCTCAAACTTCTGCTGTTGACTGCCAGGCGTTTCAGGAGCAAAACGCAAAGGCGCAGTGAAGCGGCGGGGTCGTCTTCGTCGGAAGGGAAAAGCTTTGCGAGGTGAAGCAGGTTGGAAAGCCGTTCCGTCAGGGAGAAGCGCCGATCTTGAAGCAGTGTCAGGATGCGGAGTCGGACCTCATAGTTTTTGCGGCACTGCTCATCGAAAACTTCCAGCGGGCTGTCAGGCCACGAGGGTGGAAGCTCCACGGTGATAAATCTCAGCGGGGCCTGCAGTTCCAGAAGCAGTTCCAACGTTCTCTCGCAGCTGTTGGCGCAGGAACATTCCCGACGAAAGTCCCTTCGATATCGACGGGGATAAAGCCGGCACACCGCTGGCAGCGCCGCTTCGCCGCAGGTGCGCTGGAGCGCGCAGAAGCCGTCTTCTCTTTGAAGCCAGCACCTTCCGGACCAGTCGTGACTGAGACCGGCATAGCGTTCGGGGGTGGCATCGGGCAGCAGGAAAAAGGCGCGGTCAAGGCGCCGCCGCAGCGACGCGGAACACTGCACTGACTCAAGGCGAAAATAGTCGTCTCGTGAGATGCTGACGCCCCACCCTGCACAACAACAGCTTCGGCAGCTTCCGCACTTGCACTGAAATTTCGGATAATATTCGGGAACAGTCATGTTCTGTTTTTCTGCCATCACATCAACCTCTCTGAATAGAGTAGGGCTATTATAATTCGCTCCATCGCAAAAAAAAGTTTTTTTATAAATTCACAATTTTTTCTATAAATATATTTTTATGCTTCACGAACAAGGGCTTCGTCATGCCCATATCCCTGTCCGAAAAAGTGGACGCGGCAACACATGTAAGCATGGTTCAGGCAGAGGGATGCCGGGAGTATCTCGATGCCTTTGCGGACCCGTCACGTTCTTGCCATCTCGCCAGCATCCACGGCGATTTGACGGGAAATAGTCTGACGTCGAAATTTCGGCGCAACCACTTTATGATATTGGCAGTTCCCTGTGGAAGGTGCCGCGGGGGTATCGACCGTGTTCGCCACCTCCAACGTCGAGAAATTCGGCGGTGTGGGGCTTGAGAAGTTATCGGCCGTGTTCGCCATTACGAAATGCCTCGCGGTTTTTTGCGGTGCGGTTGTCGGTCGGCTTCGGCTCAACCCGTCGGGGTTAGCCGGAGTGAAAAGCAAAAAGCGTTCTTCAGAGCTTCAAGCTTTTTTCCATAGTTTCAAGCGCATTGTCCCCGCAGCGCCCAGGCAATTGACAAAAAAGGCCCGCAAAGCGATGGTCGCTTTGCGGGCCTTTTTTACGGAAGGTCGGAGAAGTGCCGTGCCCCGCCGCCAGAGGTATTCAAAAACTTAGACGATTTGCGCCAGCGGCAGGATTTCAATGTCCGCTTCAATAAGGCGCGCTCTCAAAGTCCGAGCCATTTGAACCGCCGTCGGAGAATCGCCGTGAAGGCAAATGGAGTGGGGATGAAGTTTCACGACTGTGCCGTCAACGGCCTCGACGACGCCCTCTTTGACCATGCGGATCACCCGCTCGGCGGCCGCTTCGACGTCGCGGACAAAGGCGCCTTCCATGCTACGGGGCACCAGAGTTCCGTCGGGCATATAGCCGCGATCGGCGAAGGCCTCGGCGGCATAGGGAACGCCGATTTTCGCCGCGGCTTCATCAAATTTAGACCCTGCAAGTCCCATCAGGATCAAATTTCCGGCGTCCTTGACGGCCTGAGCGATGGCTTCGGCCTCTTCCATTTTTTTCGCCGCGCTGTTGTACATGGCGCCGTGAGGTTTGACGTGCTGGAGTTTCATGCCTTGTGCCTTGCAAAAGGCGCGCAGTGCGCCGATCTGGTACAGCGTGTAGGAATAAAGTTCATCGGGCTTGCAGGCCATGCCGCGACGGCCAAAGCCCACTAAATCGGGATAGGCCGGGTGAGCTCCCACGGCCACGCCGGCTTTCTTCGCCGCCTCCACTGTGGCGCGCATCACGCAGGCATCGCCCGCATGAAAGCCGCAAGCCACGTTGGCCGACGAGACGAAGGTCAGCACGTCGCTGTCCCGTCCCATTTTCCACGCACCGTAACTCTCTCCAAGATCGCTGTTTAAGTCCACACGATAGGTCATGTCCTGTTCCTCCTCGGATCAATCCAAACGTTCCCACGTCACGGCATAATTTTTTCCGTCCACGCTGAGTTTCATCGCTCCAAAACGCGCCGCCCGTGACGTCGGCGTACGGGGAGCCCGGGCCGCGGCATGTTGAACCATAAGGCGTAGCTTTTCCACCTGTGCCGCCTCGGCCCGCGAGAGTTCCATGCCCTCTTCCACGCTGATGCGCGCAAAACGGACTTTGTCTCCCGGCATTTTCTGCGCCAGGCGCGCCACGTCGAGGGCGTGCACTACGGCAATTTTCACGTAGCCGCCGGTGGTTTGGCGGTCGGCCATCATCACAATGGGCAACCCCGAACCGGGCACCTGAACGGCGCCCATGGGAATTCCGTCGGAAACGATGTCGGGGCCCTTCACGTGACGGATGACCCCGTCGCCTTCAAGGCGGCAGCCCATGCGGTCGGCGGAAGGCGAAAGGGTATATTCGACCTTGAAGAACGTCTCCAGCCCCTCGGGAGCAACGTAGGCGTCCTGCGGCCCGGGCACGGCACGCAGCGGCGCGTCGCCGTATTGGGGACGCAACTCTTTGGGGCAGACGGTTCCCACGACTCTGCGCCACAAGGGCCAGGGCGTCCCGGCGGACAGAACGTCGCCGTCCTTGAGCTTTCGCCCCTCGAAGCCGCCGATTTTCGCTCTCATATAGGTGCTGCGGCTGCCCATGACAAGCGGAACGTCAATGCCGCCGCCGACGCAGAGGTAGGCGCGGCAGCCCCGCCCAACGGGGACACCGAAACTCAGCCGGTCGCCGCTTTTCACTGCGACGGCCGTCCATTGCGGCAGCGCCCGGCCATTGAGTTTGGGGCTCAGATCGCCGCCTGCAACGGCGATACAGCCTTCGCCCTCAAAACCGATAACAGGCCCCATGACCGTCACCTCCAGCGCCGCAGCTCCCACGGAGTTGCCCAGCAGGAGGTTGCCGCGCATCAGCGCCGGTGCATCCATGGCACCGCTGACGGGCATTCCCAGAGCCTGATGTCCCCAGCGCCCGAGATCCTGCACCGTCGTGAGGGCGCCGGCACGTTCGACGATCAGTTTCATGCCCCGACCTCCCTTTCGGCATATTCAATGCGGTACGCTCCGCTTTTCATCTGCGCCTGAATTTCGGCATAGCGCTCTTTGGTCACCGCATAGAACTTCACCCACAGTCCCGAGGCAATGGCCACCGCCGGGCGGCGTTGCGGATCGTAAAGGTCGTAGGGCACGCGGCCGATGATGCGCCAGCCGCCGGGGCCGGCAACGGAATAAGCACCGGCCTGAGCGCCGCCGATGGCGACGCTGTTGGCGGGAATGACCTCGCGCGGCGTTTTCAGCCGCGGCGTGGTCAGCGATTGGTCCATGCCGCCCAAATAGGGAAAACCCGGCGTAAATCCGTTCATATAGCAGTACAGCGGTGAATTGCAGTAACGCCTCACCACTTCGTCTTCCGTCAGCCCCGTATGCCCCGCCACCTCCCCCAGATCGGGGCCGAATTCACCGCCGAAAGCGACGGGAACTCGCACCTCTCTGCCGCCGACCTGCGCCGCATCAAAGGGTTTATTCAGCTCTTCGCCGAGCCGCGTGCGCAGCGCCGGCAGATTGACCGTTACAGGGTCAAAATAGACCGACAGCGAGCGATAGGTAGGGACGAGCTCTTTCATGCCGCCGAAGGGCCGGTCGGCCAGCGCCCGCATCAGCGACTGCACCCGCGCGTTCACCTCTAGGTCGATCACCTCGCCGAAGTCGACGAAAAGGCAAGTTTCGCCGGCGGGCAATATCTTCGCTTCCATAAAACCGCCTCCTTGCGTGAGATGAGCCACAGGGCGCACTGACGCTGCGACCTGTCTTTCGTGCACTTGACGGGAAAATTTTCATAAGGCCCGGCAGAGCCTTGGCGCCCGTCCACAGCGTAAAGGCCGCCACACCCCATTCCGCGCCCGCAAGCCACAGCGGATGGTGATCAACGGCTCCCACCACGTTTTTCTGTGAGCGCCCTGTAGAATGGATCCCCAGAGCCAAGGGCAAAACCAATCCGTTGATGGTGCCGGCCACAATGAGCAGTGCCACCGTTTTTTCGATAAAGACGCTGAACCCCGCGGAACCGACGATAAAGCCGATCATCCACCGGCGGTCATTGCAGTCAACGGCAGCGAACAGAGAGCGCAGGAACGACACCGACGTGTAGGAAGCGCCGATGGCCGAAATCACCCCGCGGCCCACAGCACGACGCCGAAACAGCGATAGCCCACCTCGCCGGCTCCGCGGCGGAACGCGTCGGCCGCGGGATTGCCCGCGTCGAGCACTACAGCGGGCTGACCGGCCGCCACGGACACTACGCCGGAGATGGCAAGAAACAGGCGGATGCGCATAATCGACGTCACCACAATGCCGTTGACGGCGCTTTTCGTGGCATCTTGAGCGTGGGAAATGCCCGCGTCAATGAGGCGGTGCGCTCCCGGGAAGAAGAGGAAGCCGCCCACCGTGCCGCCGATAAGCGTGAGAATGGTCATCCAGCTGACGGCGGAGGGCATCACCGTTTCCTTCAACGCCAGCGCCACCGGAGGCTTCGCCTTGATTGCCATGGAGAGCATCAGGACGATCATCAAAAAAAACCGCAGCAGAGTGGAACAATCTCCGGTTTTTCAGGGGCTTTATTTCTTTATTCGAGGAAGATGAAGACCGAATGGCGGCGCTGACGACGGCACCCATCTGCTGATGCAGTCCGAGCATGGTATTCACGCCCAATGCAGCACCGCCCACGTTTCCCACGTCAAAGGCAAGTCCGCCCGGAGCCACGGCAAAGGCCGGCAGCTGCCCCGGTCCCGGGACAACCCTCTCGGAACTATTCTGAGTTCGCAGATTGAAAACGCAGATGATGCGCCCGATGTTGAGTCGCACCACCGCCGACGCCACAAGAGTCATGGCGATGGCAAAAACGGCGAAAGGCAGAAACTGCCCGGTGAAAACCGCGGTCTGTGGCAAAAATCCCGGGCTGTTGGCCGACGTCGCCATGAGAAACGCCGCCCAAGAAAAACGTGCAGCGTACCCGTTTCGTTGCTCTGTCCCATACCGAACGCCTCGCCGGGTTTGAGATGGTATAAAAACAAAAAATATAATCGTTCTGTTTCATGATCCTGTAAATTAACTCCAGCTGTCACTGTCATTGAAATTTTTATTCCAATAAACTTTGATCAAAACGAGCGTGCCGCTTTCACCAACCGCTCCCATTCAAAAAACACGGCAAAACCGCCCGCAAAATTTTTTATGGCGCGTGAAACAGACCTTCATCGCCCAACATTAAAACATGATGATGTTTAAGCGCCCATCAATGGCAAATAAATTTTCAAAAAAATCCCGTCATCAACTTCTTTTTGAAAAGCCGCGGCACAGCGGATGAAAACGGGGCCGCCCGCGCAGGACAGCCCCTAATGTCAGTGTTCAGCTCAGTTCGTCCAGTTCCCCTGAACGGCAGGCAAGGCGTTCGATGCCGCAGGCCCGCCCGTCCTCGTCGTCGAGGTCAACCACGACGCCGTTGAGACGAACGTCCTCTTCGGCCACTTCGAAGCGCGACGGGAGCCCCGTGAGAAAACGGGGCAGCACGCTTTCATAGGTCATGCCGATGGAACTTTTAAAGGCGCCGGTCATGCCCACGTCGGTGATGTAGGCCGTGCCGCCCGGCAAAACTTCTTCGTCGGCAGTCTGCACATGAGTGTGAGTTCCCAGCAGGGCGGAAACTCTGCCGTCAAGATAAAATCCCATGACGCGCTTTTCAGAGGTGGCCTCGGCATGAAAGTCCACCAGAACGGGCACGTCGCCCAGCGTCTCAAGCAGGCGATCCATGGCGCGGAAAGGACAGTCCGTCAGCGGCATGAAAACTCGCCCCTGAAGGCTGACAATGGCCAGTTCCTTGCCGTTTTTGCCCTTGAGAAGCGCGACCCCCCGTCCGGCGGCGCCTTCGGGGTAATTGAGGGGACGCACGATGCGCATTTCGCTGTCCAAAACCGGCAGAATGTCCCGTTTGTCCCAGATGTGATTGCCTGAGGTGATGCCGTCCACGCCCATACGAAAAAACTCGTTCATGACCTTTTCGGTCATTCCGCGGCCGCCGGCGCTGTTTTCGCCGTTGACGATCACAAAGTCGAAGGGGCCTTTCAGCGTCCGCAGGCGGGGCAGCATGGCGGCGAAGGCCTCGCGGCCCGGACGCCCCACGATGTCGCCGATGAAAAGGATCCGCATCGGCGCGCCTACTTCGCCAGGTCGGAGGCTCGAATCTCCTTAATGGCCGTCACCTTGATCTGTCCGGGATACTTGAGTTCTTCTTCAATCTTTCGGGCGATGTCATAGGCGAGCTTCGCCACGGCAGCTTCGTCGGGAACGGAAGGAGCCACCATAATTCGGACCTCCCGTCCGGCCTGAATGGCAAAGGCTTTGCTGACGCCCTTGAAGCTGTTGGCCACATCCTCGAGCTTTTCGAGGCGCTTGACGTAGGCGTCGATGCTCTCGCGGCGGGCACCCGGCCGCGCGGCGCTGATGGCGTCCGCCGTGGAGACGATGACGTCGTAAATGCTCTTCACTTCCACGTCTTCGTGGTGAGAGGCGATGGCGTTGATCACCTCGGGCAGCTCGTTGTATCGTTTTGCCAGGTCGGCGCCGATCAGGGCATGGGGGCCTTCGATTTTAAAATCCACGGCCTTGCCGATGTCGTGCAGCAAACCGGCGCGGCGCGCCGTTTCCTCGCTGACGCCCAGCTCGGCGGCAATCATTCCCGACAGGTAGGCCACTTCAAGGCTGTGCTGCAGGGCGTTCTGGCCGTAGCTGTAGCGATAGCGAAGCTGGCCGATGATGCGCACCAGCTCGGGATTCATCTGCTTGATGCCCAGTTCCATCAGCGCCTGTTCGCCGGCGTCGGCGATGGACTCTTCCACTTCGGCAGTGGCTTTGGCCACCAGCTCTTCAATGCGGGCGGGATGAATTCGGCCGTCCACCACCAATTTTTCCAGAGAGAGCCGCGCGATTTCGCGGCGGACGGGATCAAAACAGCTCAGCGTGACGGCTTCCGGCGTGTCGTCCACGATGAGATCCACCCCCGTTGCGGTCTCGAAGGCGCGGATGTTGCGGCCTTCGCGGCCGATAATGCGGCCTTTCATCTCGTCGTTGGGCAAAGAGACGGTGCTGATGGACACGTCGGAGGATTTCTCCACGGCGCAGCGCTGAACGGCGGAGACCACAATTTCGCGGGCGCGTTTGTTGGCCTCGCGCTGGGCCTGCGCCTCAAGTTCGGCAAGACGAAGGCCGATGGCGTGCTGCGCGCTGGCTTCCACCTGATGGAGCAGCACGTCGCGCGCCTGATCGCTGGTCATTTGCGCCACTTTTTCAAGCTCGCCGGTGCGCTGTTTGCAGAGGTCGTCGGCTTCCTGAATTTTTTTGTCCAGCGCTTCCTGCCGGACTTTCATGTCGTCTTCGCGGTGCTGAAGCTTTTCAAGACGACGATCCAGCTTGTCCTCTTTCTGCTCCAGGTTGCGCTCCGTCCGCTGCAGTTCAATGCGGCGCTCCTTGGCATCGCGTTCCGCATCGAAACGTACCTGCGAAGCCTCGTCGCGCGCCTTTGACAACAGATTTTTGCTCTCGTTCTCCGCGTTGGTGCGAACGTCTTTCAGAATATTTTCGGCCTGAATTTTGGCTTCCGCCACTTTTTTCGACGCCACTCCGCGGGCAACGAGCAATCCCGTCGCTGCGCCTCCCACAAGGCCGAGAAGCAGCCCTACAACAATGTACACTCCCAAAAAACTCACTCCCCATGTAAATTCGTCATCGTATTGGTGCAAAGCGTCCACATCGTGCTCAACGGAACGACGGGGCACGTTCACAGATTTCCTCGGGCCAATGGAAAAAGTCAGAGGAAATCACGCTTAAGTCACATCACAGTGTGTTTTATTTTACAGTTTTAAACGGAACTTAACAAGAGCAAATTTGAACTATTTTCTCACAAAGTTCTAAAAAAAGCGCTGAATTCCGCGTAAAAGCCCTTCACGCAAAAGGGCGGCACAGAATAAAAATCTTGCGCCGCCCCTGGACACTGCTCTTTTTTCACTGACGCGCCACGCCGTCACGCCGGCGGTCACAAAGGATCGCCGGCGTCATTGAGGCGCTCCAACGCCTCGTCGACGGCCGCGGGGCCAAATCCGCGGCGAAGCAGGCGGGCTCTGAGCTTATCCGGCGTTATGCCGGGACGGCCGTTCCACGGCTGCGCCACGTTGAAAGCCCGCTGCACTTCATCGATTTCGCACTCGTCACAGGCGGCGTCAATGTCATCGCCGCTGACGCCGCGGGCGCGCAGGTCGTCGCGAAGACGGCGCAGACCGTAGTTCTTTTTCGAGTCCAGGTACAACAGTGCATAGGTCCGGTCGTCGATGTAGCCCATCTGCTGAAAGCGGTGAAGCAGATCCCGGGCCGTCGCTTCGGGACAGCCTCTCTGCCGAAGCTTGACGTACAGCTCTTTGCGCGTGCGCGGCCGCTGGATCAGGCGCAGCAGCACGCTTTCCCACTTCTCGTGTTCCGACGGGGGAACGCCCCGAAAAACCGCCCGCTCCTCGCGCGAAGTCATGCGGTCCTCGCGATGTCGAGCATTCTGCCGTATCGTCCCATGACGGCTTTCATGAGCTGCGGGCAGCCGACGGAGAGATCGACCTTCTCAATCAGATCGAAGGCTTCGCGTCGCGCCACTTCCATGACGGCGCCGTCGCGGATCAGATCGGCCACGCGGAAATCCGTCAGTCCGTGCTGGCGCACTCCGCAGAATTCGCCGGGGCCCCGCATTTCCATGTCGGCCTCGGCAACGGCAAATCCGTCGCTGAGCGTGCAGAACTGATCGAGGCGGTGAATGGCTTCGGGATTTTTGGGATCGGCGCAGAGAATGCACCACGACGGGTAAGGCCCCCTCCCCACTCGTCCGCGCAGCTGATGTAGCTGAGACAGCCCGAAGCGTTCGGCGTTTTCCACCACCATGACCGACGCGTTGGGCACGTCAACGCCCACTTCAATGACGGTCGTGGCCGCCAGAATGTCGATTTCTCCGGCGGCGAACTTGTTCATGATCTCCGTTTTCTCTCGGTCGTTCATCTGGCCGTGAAGCATAGCGGCCCGCCGATGGGGAAAGGCGGCGCACAGTTTTTCGTAACGGGACTCCAGCGGCGCGGCGTCGAAGTTCCCGCTCTCTTCAATGAGGGGACAGACCCAGTAGACCTGCCGCCCCGACGCCATTTCGGCGTCGAGAAACTCCAGCATGCGCGGCACGCGGTTGTCGCCGATCCATACCGTTCGGATGGGTTTGCGGTGAGCGGGCATCTGTCGGATCGTCGAGATGGACAGATCGCCGTAGACGGAAAGCGCCAGCGTCCGCGGGATGGGCGTGGCGGTCATGACAAGCGTGTGAGGTGCGCCGGCACCGGCTTTGCCGCTCAGAGCCTTCCTTTGAAGCACACCAAAACGATGCTGTTCGTCAATGATGGCCAAACCCAGTCGATGAAAATTCACGCCCTCCTGGATCAGGGCGTGAGTTCCCACGACGACGCGAAGTTCCCCCGAGGCGAGACCGTCGTAAACTTTTTTGCGCTCCGCCGGGGGAAGGCCGCCGGTCAACAGGCCGACGCTGACGCCCAGAGGCTCCAGCCAGCGGCGCAGCGTCAGAGCATGCTGCTGAGCCAGCACCGCCGTGGGAGCCATGAGCGCCGCCTGAACGCCGGAATCGAGAGCCTGAAGCAGAGCGGCGACGGCCACCACCGTTTTGCCCGATCCCACGTCGCCCTGAAGCAGGCGGTTCATGGGCACAGGCTGACGCAGATCTGCCGAAATTTCACCGATGACTTTTTTTTGGTCGTCCGTCAGTTCAAAGTTCAATCCCTGCAAAAAGCGCGCCGTCAGATCGTTTTTTCCCGTAAGAGGCACGGCTCCTTTTCCGCGGCTGCCGAGACGGCGGCGAAGCGCCAGTCCCGTCTGGAGCAGAAAGAACTCTTCAAAAACAAGTCTTTGCCTTGCGGCGCGAAAGTTTTTTTCGTCGGTGGGACGGTGCATCTCGCGCACGGCCGTCGCGGCATCGATGAAATGAAATTTTTCGACAATCGCCGCCGGAAGGATCTCCCGCGGCTCAGAGGGCAAGGCGTCCAGCAGGCTGTCGATAACCCGGCGGAGCCATTTCTCGTTGAGCCCCGCGGTGGCGGCATACACGGGAACGATGCGCCCCACGCTTCGAGGGTCGTCGGCGTCGAGAATCTCAAACTCCGGATTGAGCAGTTCCGGCACGCTTCTGCGCGGTTCAAGAGAGCCGTAAAGCGCCAATTCCATGCCTTCGCGCAGCAGGTTCTTCAAATTCCACCGATTGAACCACAGGGCCCAGGCGACGTTTTTCCCGTCGCTGAGACAGGCGCGAATGAGGTGAAGCTTGCGGTTGCGCCGCGCAATCCTCTGTTCGACGGCGACGACGCGAGCGCGAAAGGCCTGCGGCGGCCCGCCGGGCACGAGATCCCTGATTTGAACGATCTGACGCCGGTCCTCATAGCGACGAGGGAAAAAGTACAGCAGGTCCTCCACGGTGAAAATTCCGAGGCGCTGCAAAAGAAGCGCCCTGGCTTCGCCGACGCCGCGAAGGGCTGTCACTTTGTCCTCAAGGCTCAGGGACGGCTCCGTCATTGATCTTCTTTCCCCTGAAGCCCGTCCAGCAGCATGGTGTATCTCAACACGGCGGCCCTGGCGTCGGCCACGAAATGCTCTTTGGCCCGGCGCAACTCTTCAATCTCGCTGAGCAGCCGCGCTTTCTGCGTGGTGGCGTCAACGAGAATGGCCTCGGACTTGGCCTTGGCGGCCACAAGCACGGCTTCGCTTTCTTTGTGCGATGACGCGAGAAAATCGTCGGACGTCCGTTTAGCCATGTCAAGGGCGTTCTGCAGCGACTCTTTGAGTTGGGCGTTGCCCTGAATTTCCGTTTCCAGCTGCCGTATGCGCATCTGATCGGTGCTGTGAAGCTCGGCGTAACGCTGTATTGTATCGGCCACGCGGTCCAGGAAGTCATCGACTTCGTCGCGGTCGTACCCTCTCACGCTTCGTGAAAAATCGACGCTCTCGATGTCAACGACCTTCATCAGGTCCATTTCATCGCTCATTCTCAGCGCTCCTGTCGCCGCTTTCATCGGGAAGCCACTCCACAACGGCATTTCTGCCGAGCGCCAGGAGCAGGCTGGTGCTCGTCACGGTGTAATAGACGCCGTCGTGCATTCGGGCAAACGCGACGACTTTGGATATGACGTCTCTGGCGACGGCGGAATCTTCGCTTTCAAAATCGAGAAGCACGGTCTGACCGCCCACCAGGGCATCTTCAATGTCCTCGATCATCGCCGGAATGTTCTTCCTGATCAAAATCAGCGGCGGCTGTTTCTCATCGGGGCGGCGCAGCGACTGGCCGAAGCTGCGCAGTTTGTCCGTCAGAGACTCTCTTTTGCGGGCAGCCGCCCGTCGGCCTTCGCCTGTCCCGGAAACGCGCTCGACCATGGGAACGGACTGCGGCTCTGCGCCCTGCGGCGCTTCTTCCGTCAGAGGATCGTCTTTAACGGCCACATAGGGGGCAGCGGCACGAGGCTCCCCGCTGACCGGCGACGAAGCGTCCTGATCCTCGGGCGGGACAACAAGGCGCTGAATTTTTTTCAGATAATCGGAACGCTGTCTGCGATGGGACTCCACCACCACATCGCCGTCTTTGCTGTCTGCCAATCCAAGGAATTCAAGTATTTTGCTGCTCAACGGGATCCCTCCTAACGTTGTCCGAATATGGCCGTGCCCACACGGACTTCGGTGCTGCCCTCTTCAACGGCCTGCTCGAAATCGCCGCTCATGCCCATGGAAAGGCAGGGAAGATCGTCGGGAGCGACGCGAAGCCTGTCGCGAAGTTCCCGCGTGGCGGCAAAGGCTTTCCGCACCGCTTTTTCGTCTCCGCCCAACGGTCCGATGGTCATGAGTCCTTTGAAATCCAGGTGCGGACACTTCTCTCTGAGGTACTCGGCAAGCGCGGGCACCTGATTCGCGGGTAGCCCCGTTTTGGCGGCTTCGGCGGAGCTGTTGACTTCCACAAGAACTTCCAGTTTCTTTTGCTTTTCGGCGCAGAGGCGCTCGAGAGCCGCCGCAATTTCCAGGCTGTCAACGCTCTCAACCACATCCACCAGGTCTGCGGCTTTACGCGCTTTGTTGCGCTGCAAATGTCCGATGAGATGCCAGCACACCGGCGCCATGTCGGCGGGAAAGGCCGGAATCTTCACCTGACACTCCTGTACCCTGTTTTCCCCGAAGTGACGGACCAATCCCGTTTTCGCCGCCTCAACGACCAGTTCAATGGGCTTGGTCTTGCTCACGGCCAGAAGCCGCACGTCTTCGGCGCGGCGTCCGCTGCGCCTTGCCGCCGCCGCAATGCGGTCAAGTATGCCGCGGATACGCATCTCCATCTCTGAATTCACCATAAACGCACCCTCTTTTCTTCGGCGTTGGCCGCATTGAGGATGACAGGGTTTCCCGGCTGAAGTCCCGACGCCACAAAGAAGCGGCCGTCGCTGACCGGCTTTCCCGTCACCTTTCGGAATTCAATTCGATCTCCCACCAGCTCAAAGACGCCATAGGTGCCCCGGCGCAACACCACCGCCGTTCCCGGGACAATCAATCCCGAATCCTCGTCGGAGCACACCAGAAAATTCGCCTGACGGGACAGCACCATGTCCATGGGAAAGCAGGGCATGTCAATGACGACCTTTGCGCGGGATTGGTCATACTTCTTGAAGACCCTCACGTGCGCCGTCCATTTGGGACCCTTGGAGGCGCGGCGGATCAAAATGGCGCCCAGCTGAAGGCTTTGAGACAGTCTGTCCGTCAGATTGACATAGAACACCGCTCTGGGATTTTGCGGCAGAAAGACAAGCTTTCCGACGATGCGATCCCCGCGCAGCGAGGCCAGATCTTCGATCCATGAGTTCTGAGGCGCTTGAGGAAGCAGTCCCGATCCGAGCCACAGGCTGCCGTAATTCCAACGGCTCTCGGCGCCGTCAAGGGCGGGAAGGAAATACCCGCGGGAAGGGGATCTGACCGTCGTCGTCTTTCCGCGGGAAAGCACCGTGGCCACCACGTCGTTGGCGGCGACGGCGGCGGGCTGAACGCCGAAGGTGAGCTGCACCGTGCCGGGCACCGGAGACTTCACAACCTCCTCGTTCCAGAGAAGAAGTGCGCTCACGGGCTGCTCTTCTTCGTAAAAATAAGGCTGCGGCATCACCATGGGCGGCGCAACGGCGCTGAGTTCCTGTTCTTCCCAATACAGATAGACACCGGCGGCCAGCGCCGCAATCGCAACTCCCAAAAAAATCCGCAACAGCCTCAGGCGCGCCGGCTCCTTCGGGGGGGGACCGGCACGGTCCGCAGCGGGATGTGACGCCGAAGCGCGTGATGCCGGCGCGCCGGAAAGGTCCTTTGAAGTTTCGACGCCGCGCGCTCCCCGCGAAAAAGCCCGCGGAGGGGCAGGCGGCAGCGCCGGCTCAGAATGTTCCGGCAAAGCGGACGCTGCGGGCTCTTTTTCCGACGGCTTCATCGAGAAAGAGGGAGAT
The DNA here is from genome assembly GCA_902489135.1 of uncultured Synergistaceae bacterium. GTDB lineage: Bacteria > Synergistota > Synergistia > Synergistales > Dethiosulfovibrionaceae > Pyramidobacter. The sequence continues at coordinate 19 of CABTYW010000048.1, read as the reverse complement.
CGGAAGAGCACACGTCTGA
>CABTYW010000047.1 GCA_902489135.1 uncultured Synergistaceae bacterium | reverse complement strand
TGATTATATGAGAAGACAAAGGCGAGATATCAAAAATATAAAAACGCTTCAGCCATGTTTGAAGGCTTGTTTTTGTGCGGCAGGCTGGCAGAGTTCCGCTATTATAATATGGATGACTGTATTCTCCATGCACTTGAAACTTTTGATAAGATTAAAGAATATTACGTTGATAAAATGAGAGGAAATAATTAAATGTTGCCCGAAGTCAAAATTACACATCCCAAACGCATAGCCATATATGTGATATACGATAAAGACGGAATTCTTGACGGCTACCGCAAATACTACCTGAAAGAGCTTCGCAAAGTTGTGGATTGTATCGTCGGCGTTGTCAGCGGAACCTTGACGCCCGAAAGCAGGGCAGAGCTCGAAGAACTCACCGATGAATTCTTTGTCCGCAAAAACGAAGGACTGTTGGCCGGAAGCTGGCTTGACGGCATTGCGTATATCGGCTGGGACAGACTGGCTCAATACGACGAATTGCTCATGCTTAACGATAGTTTTTTTGGTCCGTTCTACCCGTTGGATGAATTGATGGACGCGGCCGAAAAATCGGATGCCGACTTTTACGGAGCCATGAAAAACTTTGAGGAAAAGTCTTATACAACCATTGCCGGACGTCCTTTACAGCACGGGCACTTTCGGGGTTCGATTTGTTATTTTTACATCATCAAATCAAGACTGCTGCATTCAGAAGAATTCAAAAGATATTGGAGTACCCGTCCTGAGATTAAAGAAGATTGGGATACTTATTTTTATGCTGAAATTTCGTTTTATGACCATGTTGTTGACGCAGGCTTTAGAGTTGACGCCTACCAGGGCGATAAACTGAAAGGATATTTCTTTGATAACCTGACGCATAATATGGTCAAATTAGTTCGCGACGAAGGGATCCCCTTTGCCAGAATCAGACCCTTTTGTACCGATATGAAAGATCAAAGCTTACAAATCAATTATGGACAGGATCCCAGAGAAACGCTGGAATACATTGATAAACACACCAATTACGACGTCAATCTCATTTGGGACTATATTCTTCGGACGAAAAACCTTACGCATATTCACGACCAGCTTCAGTTGGAATACGTGATTCCCAGCGCAAGTTTGGAAAGACCGTTCACATATAACAAGCGCATTGCAGTCATCCTTCACATCTACTATGAAGACCTTGTAGAGCGCATGGCGGATTATTGCGCCAATTTTCCCGCGCAGACTGACTTTTATGTTACGACGACGACGAAAGAGACGCAGCAAAGTATCATTAAGGCCTTTGAGAGCCGAAAGCTGCACTATCGGTGTACAATTCGCCCGAATGTAGGCGCGGCGATGTCCACACTCTGGGTAACCTACGCCGATGTCATTACTCAGGGCGATTACGAATATGTCTGTTATTTTCATGACAAGAAATCCCCGTATGGACAGTTTAGGGTTTATGGTGACGAGTTTGCCACTCGCTGCTACGATAATCTGTTCGGCACGCCGGAGATTGCAAAGAACATCATAAACTTGTTTGAAGCCAATCCTCGCATGGGGATAGTCGGCGTTCCCTGTCCCTATCATGGTGACTATTTTCAGACTGCTTTACGGGGTTGGCCTGGAAATTATCAAAACACCGTCGATTTGGCGCAAAAGCTTGGACTTCACGTTGATATTAACCCGAACATCATCCCCGTCGCTCCTTGGGGCGACATGTTCTGGTGCCGTGCAAAGGCGTTAAAAAAAGCTGTCGTCCACGGGTTTACCTATGACGATTTTAATATAAAATACAGACCAGACGGTACATGGCTGCACGCCATAGAACGCATCTATGGCTTTGCTGCGCAAGATTCGGGATATTTTTACGCCGACGTGTTGAACTCCGACAACGCCCGTTCAGAGTTAATCAATTTGCAGTATATATTTAATCAGGTAAATTCAGTGCTGTTCCAAAATGGGCATTACCCTGCCGATTATGTAACAATGCTGCAGATCTTACATCAATACAAAGGGTTATGTTTGCCGTTAAAGCTCCAAATTAAGCATAAAATAAAAGCCCATTGTCCGAAGTTCCTGTGGGGAATCTTGAAAAGGACCTATTATATGTTGGGTGGAAAATAGCCGTCTCCACTGGTCGGTCGTACATCTGTCAAGCTGAACAATAGGTCAAATTACTACAATGTGCGGGATTACAATACATATTGGACACTGAAGCAAAAAAATGATGGATATGTCCACGTTGATTTTATAGTGAAGTCATCACTTAAAGTTTACCCCAAAAAGAAGGTCATTTCCCTCATGAGTAACCGCAGAGCACAAGACGTGCATTGATGACAATTTCAGGTGAAGTACGCCCTCAAATATGGCGCCAGACGCAGCAAGTATAACAGAAGCCGATCTTACATCTACTTTTTGAAAAAACGGCAGGACGAAACTGCTTAATTCTTTGCTGCGTAAATCCAATGGGCTTCATTCTCACCTCAATCAGCACAGTGCCGAAACGAGCCTGTCCCGAGGCTCTCGATCGAGAGCTTCAGGACAGGCTCTTATGCCCCCTGATGTGCGCGTGTTTCATCTATGTTCATGGCGGGGCGAGGCGCCCCGCTCTAATTTTCTTTCTTGTCTCTTTTTTTATCCCTTTTTAGCCTTCGTTCACCAGGACGGTGACGGTGCGCTCGATCACCGAGGCGGTTTTGGCGCTCTGAACGGCGTCGGCGAAGGCGCTTCCCGCGGCGACGACTGAGTCCATGCAGCTTTTCGCCTGCTGGGCGGTCAAGTCGTCCTTGGGCTCGCCCAGGTTGACGCTGCGGGTTTCGCCGCTGGCCAGACCGAATTTCATGTTCAGCGTTTTCAAAGTTTTCACCTCCCTTCACGGTTTTTCAAAGTTGAAACGCCCGGTTATTCCGCGGAAATAAGGTTTTCGTCCACGCGGAGCACTTCCAGAACGGGGTTTTTGATGACGGTGCCGAAAGCGTTGCTGACGTCAAGCAGCTTCTGCGCTTCGGCTTCGTGGTTGATGCCCTTGAGGGACAGGCTCTTGACTTTGTCCTTGCCGCCGGCGAGAAGTCCCGCACGGGTGCGGATCTGAAGTTTGCAGTCCTTGAGAGTGACGTTTGCCATTGTTCGTTCACCTCCTTTCCCTTACGCCATCAAGAGTGTGGTTGATGGGCGAAGTTTACAACTTGATGTTTTTTACGCGATGATGTTACAGTGAGATGTGGACGTATCCCCGCGCGGCATCGGGCAAAACTTTTGCAAAGCCGGCCCTGTGCGCCATTTTGCAGAAATCTTTCTGTCGGCGGGGCGCCACGGCCACGTCCGCCGCAAGTCCCAGCATATGTCTGCTGTGCGCGGCGCCGCCCACACCGACGTTGTGCGAGGGGCATCGGAAGCCGCTGGTAAAGACCAGTTCGCGTCCCCACATGCGTTGCAATCTCAAGACGCGGTGCAGAAAAGCCCCATCGAGGCCGCCTCTGCCGCAGCAACGACACTTCAGTGCCGTCGCCTGCCGGATCGACAGCCTGGGCAAAGCGAGCGGCGCCTGCACGGCGGGGCAGAACAGATCCCACCGTCCCGTGAGTGCCGCCAATGCGACGGCGATGAGCGCCCCTTTCAAAGAAGCGGGCACTGTCATGGATTTCACCTCCCTTCGAATTTCTTTTTCGCGCGCGAACAGGTGCTGTGCCCGGCGCGGCAGCGAAGTTCATCAGGGAGCCGAAAGGTAACGTGCGCTTTCCATCGGAAAAAAACAAGAGAGGCCTGCAAGTGGGCGGCGCGTTGTATGGGCGGCGCACCGGGCGTCTGAGCGCCTGAAGGCTTCTGCTACGGCAAAATGGGGCAGTGACGTGATCCTTTTCATAGGGGAGTGTTCAAGGATTTTTTTCGGATTTTTCGCGCGGGAACTTCTTTCGTACTGCAAAAGGCATTTCATAAAAAAACAAGCCTTTGGACGAAAGCCGCGGAAAACGGCGAGCGTCCGGGTGCGGTGTTTTTGTGAATGCTCAATGGTGTCAGGTATTTCCTTTGTGCGATCGTGAAAGCCTTTTGCTGCCGTCGCACTGGGCAGCGGTGGGTCGCTTCCGTACTCGAAAACAAAGTCGGCGACGCACAATCCCGATAGGAACATGGGAGGCGCCGCAACGTCGATGATGAGCGTTGCGGCGCCTCTCGTTTTTCGTTCAATATGGCGTCATTCCGGGCGGCGGCTCTGAGTTATGGCCTTTCGGACACATGATGCTTCAGGTTTTTTCAACGGCGCACACTCTCGGGATGGGTTGGGCGGCAATGTCTCCCTGAGGTCCGCGAGGGAAAACAATCCGTCGAATTGGTGCTTTTGCCTTCTATGCCCCACTGCGGGGGCCCGACGCCTTTTGGGAAAGGGCGAAAAACTTGAACCGCTCACCGGGGCGAAAGGCTTCCTGGAAGTTGCGCGGGAGCTCTTTGATGAGTTGTACGAATTGTGCATCTTTTTGAAAATACAGTATACACTTGAATTTGTTCTTGATGTGAAAAGGGTTCCCTTTATAATGGGCAACGGAGAGTGCAGTGCCCTGTCGGCGGCGTGCCGCCGGCGGGATTTCGGAACTGATCATTTTCTATTTTTAAGGAGGCTGTTTTGATGAAAAGAATTTCTTTGTCTCTGCTGATGGTCATGCTGCTGTGCCTTGTGCTGTCGGCCTGTTCTTTTGCGGCGGTAACGGGAGCGGAGGCCCCTAAGGGCGATCTTCCGCTACTGATCACCAACGCCGGCCAGGGGCCGGGAGGAAAGATGGGCCGTCTGCTGATTCGCCGCGCCAAGGCCGTTGAAGAGCTTACTTACAACGCCGAGCCCAAGCCTGAAGATCTGGCCGCGGGCGGCTTCAAGACCATGATCGTGGTCATCGGATCGTCCGCCAAGGGGCTGGGCGCTTCGGGCATCACCATTGATCAGGAGATTGAGCGCCTTGACGCCATGATGGCCAAGGCGAAGGAACTGGGCATTCAGGTCATTGCCGCTCACATCGAGGGCAAGGCGCGCCGCGGCAAGCCCGGCAGCGCCAGCGAGCGTTCCATTGACGCCATCGTCCCTCTGGCCGATCACATTGTGGTCAACAAAGACGGCGATGAGGACGGCCGGTTTACGACGCTTGCCAAGGAAAAGAACATTCCCATTACCTATCTTGACAGCGCCATGGATCTGGGCGAGTTCGCCAAGATGATGTACGCCAAATAAAAAGCATCGTGCGATAAAGCTGAGCGCTGAATTCTCGTCTGCGTGAGAAATTTTTCGTTTTTTTCCCGCACCGCCCATTGAGCGCTCATTTTGTGACAGGAGGTACGTAATGTACGCCGAAACTGCTATGGTTCTGGCGGTCATGGTGATCGTCTTCGCCCTGGCCAGCTGGAAGCTGAAATCGCCGGAACTCTCCATGGTCATCACGGCCGTTGCGGGCGCGCTGGCCGGCGGTCTGGGTTTTCCCGTCCGCCTTTTTGTGGAAGGCACCTTCACCTATTTTGACGTGGCCTTCACCTTTTTGACGGCATCGATTTTCATTAACTTTTACTCCGAGACGGGCGCCATGGACACGCTGGTGCGAAAAATGGTGGAGCGCTTTTACAGCTCGAAATGGGTGCTCTTCTTCCTGCTGGCGGTCATTATGCTCATTCCCGGCGCTCTGACGGGCGCGGGAAGCGTTTCCATGTTCGTCGTGGGCGGCATGGTGGCCACGGTGCTTCGTTTTATGGGCATCGGCGACAGGAAAATCGTCGCCTTCATCTACGTGACATCCATGCTGGCCGCCGTGGCGCCGCCCATCAACCTGTGGGTCATGCTGATGTGCGCTCAGGCCAATATGCCTTACGTGGGATTTGACGTGCCGCTGCTGGCGCCCATCGCGATCATCACGGTGTTCACGGTGTTCTGGCTGCTGCGCGGGGGCCAGCCCAAGGCGAAGGAACAGATTCTGGCCGAGCTGCCTCAGGTGCCCGAAGGCATGACGTGGTTCCGCATTATCGCGCCGCTGGCCGTTTTCATTTTGCTTCTGCTGCTCTCCAAGTACGCGGCGTTTTCCATCCCCACGCTGGGCATTCCGCTGATCTTCCTGATCAGCACGGCGGTGGCCATGCTGGTTTCGCCCAAAAAGAGCGGCCTCGCGCGCTGGTACCAGGTGCTTTCGGAGACGTCCGAACAGGTTTTTCCGCTGCTGGCCACGGTCATCAGCGTGGGCGTTCTGGTCAACATCATGACGGCCACGGGCGTGCGCGGACTCATTGCCATTACCTTCGTGACGCTTCCCGTGATGCTGATCTACGTGTTCGCCCCCTTCGTGCTGCCTCTGGCGCAGGGCTCACTGAGCTACAGCAGCGGCATTATTCTGGGCACGCCGCTGATTTTCCTGTTCAACTCCGTGGGCGTCAACGTGACCATCGTCGCCACGGCGCTGAGCCTGATCTATCCTCTGGGCGACTGTCTGCCGCCTTCGCGCATTTCCGGCCGCGTCGCCATCGACGTGTCGGAATACAAGGGCACGTACATGTCTTTCCTGGGCTCCATTCTCGTGCCCTGCATTTTCATGGCCGTTGTCGCCGTGCTCATGCTGATTTACGCCAACAAGCTGAGCTGGCTTATCGTCTATTAGGGAGGATGGTTGACCATGGACGAATTTATGCGCAATGCCAATGAAATCATCCATTACATTTACTTCGGCATGGCGGGAGTCTGCGGCCTCGTCCTGCTGAGGGGACTTTTTTTCAGAAAAACGCGCCGCTCAATTGTCTACGACATCGTCTACGCCTACACGTTAATTCCCTTCATTCTTCGCGCGCTGCGCATCAAATAGGAGGGCGGGCAAATGGCTTTCAACTATGAAAAAGGCGCCATGGTGCGCAAACTGGCTTTCCTCGCCGTGGCCGGGTGTTTGGCCTGGCTGGGCGGCAGGGAGTTTCTGGAGCTTCGCAATTACAAGGAGCGAGTGGTGGTCTCCGACGCTTTTACCGAGAAGAAAATGCTCTCCGACTGGTTCCCTCCCATTAAGGGCACCGGCGTCGATACGCCTGTGTACGTCTTCGACTCGGGCGTACCCGGCGGCAGCATGTTCTATCTGGGCGGCACTCATCCCTACGAGCCCGCCACGTCAATGTCGGCTTACGTCATGATGGAGAACATCAAAGTGAAAAAAGGGCGCGTGCTCATTGCGCCTCACGCCAATTACAGCGCCTCCACGGTGGGCATGCTGGGCAACGCCTATCCCAAGTTTTTCCACGTGGAGACCGATCACGGCCCGCGGAAATACCGCATCGGCGACCGCAACTCCGCTCCCGTGGATCAGTGGCCCGATCCCTTCACCTATGTGCACTATCCTTCGGGGCAAAATCTCGACTACACCGACTCCCGCAATTTGAACCGCACCTATCCCGGCCGTCCCGACGGCAGCCTGACGGAGCAGCTGGCTTACGCCCTGATGGAGGTCAACCGCAAGGAGAACATCACGCTGTTCGTGGATTCCCACGAGGCGTCGCTCATGTATCCCGTGGTGGCCACCTATGTGGCCCACGACCGCGCGCTGGACATGGCCATGATGGCTTCCATGGTGCTGACGGCCACGGAGTTCCCCATGAAGTGCGAAGCTTCGCCCAAGAGTCTTCGCGGCCTGAGTCACCGCGATGCCGGCGATTACTGCGACTCTTACGTGATCCTTATGGAAACGCCCGAGCCCTTTATTGACCGCGTGGCCGGCAAGATCACCGAGAAGCTCATGATGGACGGCAAGGACGAGTTCCTTCAGACTGCGGCCGAGCACGATCTGCTGTACTGCGATTACGACATCAAAGACGGCTGTCCCATGTGGGACCGCGTGGGCCGTCACCTGTCGGGCACCATGGAAATGATCAATCAGATGAACGATTTCCTGATTGACGAGCCTGAAAAAGAACTTGTGGTGGAGTTTCCCCGCCATGCCGATCTGAAAGAGAAGGGGATCGGCGCCTTTTTGCACGATCCCGCCAAGGCCGATCCCGCCAAGGTGTTCCTCAATTAAATCGGTCGATCGCAAAGGCTTTACGGGCGGCGCGTTTTTGCCGCCCTGCACCGCCCCTTCCACTGCCGAAGGGAAAAACAATCAACGGGAGGAGATTTACCTATGAAACTGAACCGCAAAGTTTTCGTCGGCACCCTTCTTGCGCTTTCTTTGACCGCTCAGACGGTCTTTGCCTGCACGGTCATCGCCGTGGGCAAAAAAGCCAGCGTTGACGGCAGCGCCATGATCACCCACAATGACGACTCGCGTACCGCCAATTCACGGCTGTACATCGTGCCCGAAGCCGACTGGCCCGAAGGGGCCATGCGTCCCATCATCAAGGAGCAGCACGGTTATCCCGGAGAACAGCAGAAGCTGGACGAGACGCCTCAGGTCAAGCACACCTACCGCTACTTCGCCTCGCGCTATTCCTTCATGAACGAGAAGGGCGTCGCCATGAGCGAAGCCACCAACGGCGTTGACGCCACCGACGAGCGCGCCCAGAAGGTCAAACAGGTCATGGAGAAGGACGCCATCGGCTCGCTGGATGCCTGGAGCCTTCAGGACATCGCCCTGGAGCGCGCCGCCACCGCCCGTGAAGCCGTAAAGGTCATGGGCGAAATGGTGGAGAAGCACGGCTTCTACGATGCCGGCGAAACCATGCCCATCACCGACGGCAACGAAGTTTGGATCTTCGAAGTCTACGGCAACGGCATCTGGGCCGCCTGGCGCATGCCCGACGATCACATCTTCGTCGCCGCCAACCGCGCCCGCCTGCGCAATCTGAACCTCGACGACAAAGAGAACGTCATGACCTGCCCCGACATCGTGGACTTCGCCGTCAAGAACGGTTTCCTCGACCCCAAGACGGTCGACCGCAAGAACTTCAGCCCCGCCGACGTGTACAATCCCAGCACCGAGCTGTACGCCATCCGCCGCGAGTGGCGCGTGCTCTCGCTGCTTGCTCCCGGCAAAAACTTTGATCCCAACGCCATGGAACTGCCCATGTCGGTGATTCCCGAAAAGAAAGTCAGCGTTCAGGACATCTTCGCCATCACCGGCGACTGGTATGCCGGCACGCCCTACGACCTCAGCAAAGGCCCTGCGGCCGGTCCCTGGGGCAATCCCATCCGCTTTGCCAACAGCAGCAAAACCAAGCCCGATTCCACGTGGGAGCGTTCCATCAACATGATGCGCACCTGTTACGTTCACATCGCTCAGGTCCGCGGCGATCTTCCCGAAGAGGTCCGCGGAATCAGCTGGTTCGGCTACGGCGCTTCCGACACCACCTACATCACGCCGCTGTGGCCCATCATGAGAAAGCTGCCCGATTTCTATAACACCGGCGACCGCTTCCATCCCTACGACAGCAAGTCCGGCTGGTGGGTTAATACCCGCGTTCAGGAAATCGCCGGCCTTCACTATCAGGAGGCCCGCAAGGACATTCACGCCGCCCGCGACGAAAAACTTCAGCCTCTTTACGTGCTGACGCCCATGGTGCAGGACAAGGCCGCCGAGCTCATCAAAGCCGGTAAGCGCGACGAGGCCATTGCTCTCATCACCGATTTCGCCTATTCCAACGCCGTGGACTTCAACCAGCGCTGGCTGACTTTGGGCGACGTGCTCTTTGCCAAGTACGCTCTGGGCTACGTCAACTTCAAAACCACGCCCTATCCTCAGGAGTGGAACGACTTCATCGGCTACGGCCCTGTCACCCGTCCCTCCAAATAACATTTCCGCAAGCCTTGTCGCTGGCCCCTTGCCGGTTTTCCGGCGAGGGGCTTTTTTGTCTGTGCAGGTCCCCACGCCCCCGGAAATTGTGACGCTGAAGGTAAAATCGGCGCAGCGACGTTTCCGTAGAGAGTTTCCCTTTCAGCGCCCATGAAGGCGGCACTGTGAAAATTTCGCGGGACTTTCGGAATAAAAATGAACGACGGGTTCAACAGAGAACAAATTTGCCATAGGCTGCGGATGTGTCGTGGAGGACTTCTCAGCTCTTTTCCGTTGAGTTATAATAGACTAACTCAAAGTAAAAACGAGGAGGACACTGGATGAATTTAAAACTTCAGGAGCTTGGAAGCACGGCGCTGATCACCGTCGTCGCCCGGGCGCGGGCCTCTCAGGACCCCGGCGAGAACTTCTGCGATCCCTGGGCGGAAGAAATCGTGAGAAACCTGACGCCCCAACAGATCAAAGACGTGGAAACGGGAAGCGTCAACGCGGGCGTTCTGGTGCGGGAGCTGGTCTTCGACGACGCTGTCGCCGAAATTTTGCACGGCAGGCCTGAAAGCACCGTCGTCAATATGGGCGCAGGGCTGGACAGCCGCCCTTATCGTCTCAGCGCGCTGGCCGCTCAGTGGTACGACTGCGATCTGCCCGACGTGATTTCAGCCCGCCGAGGAATCTACGCCGAGGATGCCAAACACCATTTCATCGCCGCCGACGTGCGGCAGGCCGATTTTGTCCGGCTTCTGCCGCCGCGCGTCGACCTCTTTTACGCCTGCGGCGTTCTCATGTACCTTAAAGCGGAGGCGCTCAACGAATTGTTGGGGCGGCTGGCGCGGCACAGCCCGGGGGCGGCGGTTCTCTTTGACACGGCCACGCCCTTTTTCGCCCGTCACGCCCACCGCATCGTGCGCGGCATCAAAGCGGGCATGTTGGGCGGTTGGGGGTTCAAGTACAACGCGCGCCCGGAGCAGGTCAAGGCTCTGTTTCCCGTCCTCAGCGACATTGAAGTGACGAATTACGGCGACAGCGGTTTGCTGCGCCGCCTTCACGGCAGTCTGAAGCTGTTTTTCCGCCTCACCCGACCGCTTTTTTCCGACAGTCTCTTCGTGACGGCGCGACTGGGAACGCGCCCCACTGAAGGTACGCCGCTGCCGTGAGGTGAGAGGGAAAGAAAAACGTCGGCCGTTCTGAGCCCGCACGCAGCTTTTTACAGTCTCTTCCAAGCGCTCTCCGTCGCTTGGTTGTCTCTGCCGCGCCTTTCGGCTGGTATTTTTCTTTACCCGAAAGCGGGAGCGGCACGGTTGAATACACGTGCCGCAGCACCGAAGCTCCGGGATCTTTGCGAAAAGAACGAACCTTGAAAGGAGCGGGTGAAAATCGACGCTGCGCGCCTTCTTTCATGACAGTTGCACAGCCCCGATATTTCACGGGCTTTAAAGGCCGGTCGATTTTCGCCGCCGCGCGACGTGAAAAAAATCCGCTCCGCCTTGGAACATCCAAAGGGCGGAGCGGATTTTCGTGCGTTTCAGCTACTGAATGTTGTACTTTTTAAGAAGTTCCTGATAGCGTTCGTCCACCGAGCGATTGTCCTTTTTGATGAGTTCGCGCCACGATCCCGAGGAAGGGGCGGGCGGTTCTTCGGGCATATTGACGCTGGTGTCGCCGGAGATTTGAGTTTCCGGCACTGAAATATGGGCAGTGTCGGGCGGTTCGGGCAGAATGTCGGGGCTCCGTTCCTGATCGAGCTCCCATTTTTCCTTGTCCTGAGGCAGCAGGAAAAGCTGCGGCGCATTGGGATCGTCAGCCGGGGAGGCTCCGTGCACAGGGCACAGTGCCGTGGGGACGCGTTCGGGAGGCAGCAGCACCGTCGTCGTCTTCTCGCAGGCGGGCGAAGCGGGGTACCCGCTTTCCACGCAGACTGTAACGCACGCCAAAGAATTTTCAATCAAAGGGAACTCCCGAGGCGGCTGAAGAATTTTTACGGCCTTCTTCATAAAGGCCGACCAAACGGGCAGAGCGATTTTGCTGCCGGTGGCCCCTTTGGCGCCAAGGGGTTTCAAATCGTCATTGCCGGCGAACACCACGGCGACAAGTCCCGGAATTCCGCCGGCAAACCACGCGTCGGCAAAGTCGTTGGACGTTCCCGTTTTGCCGAAGGTTTCACACTCGCTCATCCTTGCCCGCGCCCCCGTGCCGGCGCGGGTCACCTCTTCAAGCATGGCGCGCGCCATCAGAGCGATTTCCGGTTTGATCGCCTCTTCCTGAGAGGGCAGAGCGGAAAAAATCACCTGGTCGTCGCTGTTTCTGATCTCGGAGATACAGTAGGGCGTGATACGGGCGCCGCCGTTGGCGAACACCGAATAGACCGACGAGACCTCCAGCGGCGTCACGCTGGCAACGCCCAGGCCGACGGAGAGCACCGCGGGCACATAGGGCGAAGTGATGCCCATGCGCCGTGCCGTGTTCACCACTTCCTGCGGCCCCAGCATGGCGGTAAGGCGCGCCGCCGGCGTGTTGTGCGAACGCGCCAGAGCTGTCAGAAGCGTCTCCTCGCCGGCGTATTCGGGGCTGAAATTATGAGGTTCCCATATTTTATCCGCGCCCTTGTCCTCAAAGGCTATGGGCATATCCATAATATGGTCGATGGGACGAAGTCCCGCCTCCAGCGCCGTCACATAGACAATGGGCTTGAAGGCCGATCCCACCTGGCGATAGGCCTGCGTGGCTCTGTTGAATTTCGTCTTTTCGTAATCCCTACCGCCCACCATGGCCAGCACGGCGCCCAGAGAAGGATCGACGGCCACCAGAGCGCCCTCGCTTTTCAATTTTTTCATGGCTTCCTCGGCGGCAGCCTGCAAATCCAGATCCAAAGTGGTGTAAATCTTCATGCCGCTTTTATAAACGCGGTCGCTGCCGTACTTGGGAATAAGCTCCTTGAACAGAATGTGGCTGACGAAGTAGGGCGCCTTGTCGAAAGATTGCCGGCTCTCCAGAGTTTTTTCGTTGAATTTCAGTTTCTCCGCCGCAGCGGCCTGTGCCTGTTCTTCCGTCGCCCAGCCCAGGTGAACCATGCGCTTCAGCACATAGTTCTGGCGGGATCGTGCCAAATCGAGATGGCGCAGCGGCGAATACTTTTCAGGCGCCGCCACGAGACCGGCGAGCATGGAGGCCTCTCCCAGCGTCAAACGGGAGGCGCTCTTTAAAAAATAACTGTGCGCCGCGGCGTCAATGCCGAAGGCACCGTGTCCGAAGTAAATGGCGTTCAGATACGTTTCTATAAGCTTGTCTTTGGAGTAGAGCTTTTCAAGCCGCAGCGAAATCAGCGCCTCTTTGGCCTTGCGCTCCAAAGTTTTCTCACTGCTTAAAAAAAGATTTCTGGCAAGCTGCTGAGTGATGGTGCTTGCTCCCTGCCCCCGATCGCCCGTCAGCAAAGACCGAACAATGGCCAAAGGTCGAATTCCGTGATGAGAATAAAATTCCGAGTCCTCCGCCGCCAAAATGGACATGACCATCCAGTTGGAGACGTCCTTGAGCTGCATGGGCCGGCGGTTTTCCGTAAAAAGCTCAGCGATGACCCGATTTTTTCTGTCATAAACGATGCTCGCCTCATTGGCCTGATAACTGATAATCTCTTCATCGGACGGCAGAGATTTCGATATGCGGGACACATAGACCGCCGTCATCACCGACAGAGCCGCCGAAACGAGAAGGACGACCAGCAGAAAAGCCTTAAGGAAAAACTTCAGAACAGAATGCTTCTTTTTATTATATCGAGGAGAATTGCCGTTCCTTCCCGTACCCATCAAACCGCCTCCGCAATAACAGATTAAAAGATGCTCCCTCATTCTATCCCAAAAAGTCCGCCCGTCAAATCAAAAAAAAAGAGGCCCCCGGCTCTCATTCAGCGTCGGCGACCGCGCAAATCCCGTGACTGAAAAATTTTCGTAAAAGAAATTCGAGAAAAATGAAAAAAAGGGCTTGCTTTATCAAAAGACCCGTGGTATATTACATCCTGCCGCGTCCGAAAGGCACGGCATCGCACCTTGAAAAGTGAATATGGCGAAGAAGAAGCGCTAGTGTATAGACTCGATCAATTTTTACGGAGAGTTTGATCCTGGCTCAGGATGAACGCTGGCGGCGTGCCTAACACATGCAAGTTGAGCGGAGAGTTTTCGAAGAAGACTTCGGTTGGAATTGGAAACGATCAGCAGCGGACGGGTGAGTAAAGCACAAGGACGTATCCTTTTGAGGGGGACAACTGCGGGAAACCGGAGCTAATAGCCCATAAGCCGAGAGGTGAAAGCGCGCGAGCGCGCAAGAGGAGCGACTTGTGTCCTATCAGGCAGTTGGTGAGGTAAGAGCTCACCAAACCGAAGACGGGTAGCCGGACTGAGAGGTTGTACGGCCACATTGGAACTGAGAGACGGTCCAGACTCCTACGGGAGGCAGCAGTGGGGAATATTGGGCAATGGGGGCAACCCTGACCCAGCGACGCCGCGTGAGGGAAGACAGCCTTCGGGTTGTAAACCTCTGTTGCAGGGGAAGAAGGACGTGACGGTACCCTGCGAGGAAGCTCCGGCTAACTACGTGCCAGCAGCCGCGGTAATACGTAGGGAGCGAGCGTTATCCGGAATTACTGGGCGTAAAGGGCGCGTAGGCGGTGTTTCAAGTCGTTCGTTAAATATTGAGGCTTAACCTCAAGGAGCGGCCGAAACTGAGACACTGGAGACACAGAGAGGCAAACAGAATTCCTGGTGTAGCGGTGAAATGCGTAGATATCAGGAAGAATACCGGTGGCGAAGGCGGTTTGCTGGATGTGATCTGACGCTGAAGCGCGAAAGCCGGGGGAGCGAACGGGATTAGATACCCCGGTAGTCCCGGCAGTAAACGATGTATGCTGGGTGTGGCCGTAGCGATACAGCCGTGCCGAAGTTAACGCGATAAGCATACCGCCTGGGGAGTACGGTCGCAAGATTGAAACTCAAAGGAATTGACGGGGGCCCGCACAAGCGGTGGAGCACGTGGTTTAATTCGATGCAAACCGAAGAACCTTACCTGGACTTGACATACACGTAGTAGCGAATCGAAAGAGGAGCGAGGCATCCTTCGGGATGCCAGCGTGAACAGGTGCTGCATGGCTGTCGTCAGCTCGTGTCGTGAGATGTTGGGTTAAGTCCCGCAACGAGCGCAACCCCTGTTGCCGGTTGCTAACGCGCAAAGGCGAGCACTCCGGCGAGACTGCCATCGACAAGATGGAGGAAGGTGGGGACGACGTCAAGTCATCATGGCCCCTATGTCCAGGGCGACACACATGCTACAATGGCTGGTACAGAGAGAAGCGAAGCCGAGAGGCCGAGCAGATCCCATCAAAGCCAGTCCCAGTTCGGATTGCAGTCTGCAACTCGACTGCATGAAGTTGGAATCGCTAGTAATCGCGGATCAGCCAAGCCGCGGTGAATACGTTCCCGGGCCTTGTACACACCGCCCGTCACACCAT
>CABTYW010000046.1 GCA_902489135.1 uncultured Synergistaceae bacterium | reverse complement strand
CATCGCCGAGGCGCAGAAAGCCGGAGGCGTGGCCGCCTTTATCGACGCCGAGCACGCTCTCGACCCCCGGTTGGCTCAAGCTCTGGGCGTCAACGTCGAGTCGCTCTACCTCTCGCAGCCCGACAGCGGCGAGCAGGCGCTCTTCATCCTCGAGACGCTGGTGCGCAGCGGCGCCGTGGACATTGTGGTGGTGGATTCCGTGGCGGCTCTGACGCCTCAGGCCGAAATCGACGGCACCATCGGCGAGAGCCAGGTGGGGCTCCAGGCGCGTCTCATGTCCTATGGACTGCGCCGCCTGACGGCGTCCATTTCCCGCAGCAACTGCGTGGTTATTTTCATCAACCAGCTGCGCGCCACCATTCCGCAGGGGTATTCCAAGGGCCCCACGGAGACGACGACGGGCGGCCGCGCGCTCAAGTTCTACACCTCGGTGCGCATTGAGGTTCGCCGAGGCAAGGCCATTAACCGCGGCGACGAAGCCGTGGGACACGAACTGTTCATCAAAGTGGTGAAAAACAAGCAGGCGCCCCCTTTCCGCAGCGCTCACTGCTCGCTGGTCTACGGCAAGGGCATTCCTTTGACCATGTCCATCGTCGACATGGCCATTGATGCCAACGTGTTGAAGCGCAAGGGGTCGTGGCTGACCTACAAGGGAGAAACGCTGGCGCAGGGCAAAGACCGCCTGACGGAATTCCTCGATAAAAATCCCGAACTTTTGGCGGAAATCCGTCAGACTGTCCTCGACGAAGCCGCCGCCGGATTGGGGTTCTACACCGCGCCCGAGAGCGAAAGCGATGACGGAGCGGGGGAAGAAAATGACAGCGGCGTGGATCTGGACAGCGAGGTCATTGAGCTGGACATTTCCGACGACGCCATGAAAGACGACGTTCCTTCCGAAAAGAAATAAGGCCGTTTTGGCGGCGCCATTGAGGCCTCGCGGGCACAGTATGCCGCGGGGCCTGTTTTTTTCTTACGGGGGGGCGGAGACGGAAGAAGGGAAAGGCATTTCAAGCGGCACGATTGGCGCCTTAAAAGCCCGATTTCCCGTTCTCGTGAATGCAGAGTCCGCGGTCGAAAAAAAGAGACGCTTGGCTTCGCCGACACTTGGGGGGGGGTCGTTGCCTGCGCGAAAGGGATGGCTGTCAGGACCGTCGGCTGAGCCGGCGGATGGCTCCGGCCCCGGAGGGGCCACTTGTCGGCTCCTCTCTCGAGCGCTGAAAAGTCCGCCCATGGCGCCGCTATCACAGACAAGGCGCTCCCGCGGCTTTTCACCAGCCCCGGCGCCGCCTCTCCTGAAAACGGCTATTTCGGAGCGCGATGATCTGTCAGCCTGTCCTCCCGCAGTTGACGGCGAATGCCTTTCGCCGTTTCCTTTTCATGGTCCTTTTCATGGCGCTTTGCCGGATCGGCACCATCTCCGCGGCGCCACAATTTCCGGTTCCCATGCCCCGCTTTCAGCTTTGTAAATCCATTCAATGTCAAGTGAAATTTTGCCTTTCAAAAATCCACAAACGTGCGATACCGGTCATTCAGGCGGCACTTGCCGCAGCGTGGGGAAAGAATCGGGTCGGGCGTGTGTCGCCGGTATTGCCACTTCCTTGCGTTCACGCAGCGTTCTTCGCATTGTGCCGATTTTCGCCCCGAATGTGCCATATGTGAAACGACGGTTGCATCGAGGGCGAAGATGACCTGATATGTGCCGTTTCCCATCGTGGTGGATAAAGTTTCATCGGCGGTTTCATTTCCGGTCTCCCTTTGATTATTTCCGATGCGGCTGTCAGAATTTGAGGGAGCATTTCCTTTATTTCCATCAAAAACGGAATACTTCCCCGGAGCTTGAAGTTTTCTGCCACGGGTACGGCCGAGGGGCTTTCGAACAAAAACAGGGGACGGCGGAAAAGCGCGCGCTTTTCCGCCGTCCCTTTACGTTCAGTTTTACCTTTCGGCGCGGGGCTACTCTTCCACTCCCGCGAGGGCGGCGATGGCCGCCGCCATGATCTTGGTATTTTTCACGATGCTTTCCATGCTCCAGCGCTCGTCAAGCTCGTGAATGTGGGTCTGCTCGCCGGGCATGGCGTTGCCGAAGGCCACCATGTTGGGCATTTCCTTGGCGTAGGTGCCTCCGCCGATGGCAAAGGGCTTGGAGTCGGTGTCGCCCGTCTCCTGCCGGTAAACGGACATGAGCTTTTGTACCAACGGATCGTCTTCGGGGATATAGAGCGGATGTCCGCCCGTGGGCACGTCGAACTCAAAGCCGTGGGCGCGCAGAGCCTTCACAAAGCGGTCAAGCACTTCATCGCGGTCGAAGGTGACGGGATAGCGGTAGTTCACTGAGAACATAA
Source organism: uncultured Synergistaceae bacterium (assembly GCA_902489135.1). Classification (GTDB taxonomy): domain Bacteria; phylum Synergistota; class Synergistia; order Synergistales; family Dethiosulfovibrionaceae; genus Pyramidobacter. Next base: position 13,045 of record CABTYW010000046.1, on the reverse strand, counting down.
TCCGTCCGTCGGGTTCGGATTTCAGCAGTCCCCAGCACAGCGACGTGAAGCCGGAAATGTCGTCGTAGAGCATCAAGCCCAGGTTTTCGCCGCGAGTCTGGTCGCCGATCACCCCGTCGATGGTGTCGAAGAACGCGCCCTGCTCGCCGCCGATGCCCAGCAGGCGCAGCACCTTCACGAGGTTGGCGGCGGCGTTGGAGCCGAACTGCGGCGTCGATCCGTGGAACGAAAGGCCTTCCATGGTGAGGCGGAACTGGTCGTCGGCGATTTTTTCGCAGGTCAGTTTGGCGCTGCGGGGCGCGGCGAAGTCGCCGAGAACGCGATTCAGACGGGGCCGGGCGTCGGGAGAAACCTTCAGCACGGCCACGGCGCTGGAAGGAACGGCGTTGGCGGCCACGCCGGCGTCGATGGACAGCACCTGCACGCTGCCGCCGTCGGCCTTGAAGGGGGCGCGGCAGCGGACGGTGAAAATGCCCTTTTCGCCGTTAATGAGCGGGTATTCCGCGTCGGGCGTAAATCCCATGACGGGCAGTTCCTCTCCGGACTTGACGTAATGGTCGATGGCGCGGCTGCCCAGCTCCTCGTTGGTGCCCACGATCAGGCGGAACCGGCGTTTCAGCGTGACGCCGCACTCTCTCAGAGCCTTCATGGCGTAGAGCACCGAAACGGCCGGGCCTTTGTCGTCGGCCACGCCCCGTCCGTAGAGCATTCCGTTTTCAATTTTCCCTTTCCAGGGATCGCAGGTCCAGCCGTCGCCGGCAGGGACCACGTCCACGTGGCACAGAGCGGCGATCATCTCGGGAAGGTCTTCGTCTCCCATTTCGGCAATGCCCACTTGGTCGTCGAAAGCCCACGTGCGGAAATTCATGCGTTTTCCCATCTCCACGAACTTGTCGAGAGCGGCGCGGGGGCCTTTGCCGAAGGGGGCTCCCGCCTCGGCGGGGCCTCCGACGCTGGGCACGGCCACGAGCTCGCGGATGTTGGCGATGAGCTGATCTTTGTCGCGGTCAATGACGTCGCGAATCTGCTGCATATTCATCGAAAAATCTCCTCCTTAAAAATTTTCAGGGCATTATTCAATTCTATTGTACTCTAATCGGAAGGCTTTCAAAGAGGCGAACGGCATTTTTGGCGAGCTTTGTTAAAAATGGTGAAATATTTTTTGAAAAATAAGAGTTTCTTGAGATATTGTGATGAGCCGGAGACGACGCTCCCGTCCATTTCAGGCGATGAAACGGGCTTGACCTTTGATGGGTCATCGTCCATAATAAACACGTAAAATGAATGTAATTATAAATAAGTGTTATATAGAGGAGACGCGTTTCATGAAAGTGGATACGCACATGCACACGGCGGAATATTCGCCCGACAGTTTTTTGCCCATCGCCGAAGCCGTGGCGCGGGCGCGCGAAATGGGCATTGACGGTCTCTGCGTTACCGATCATGACAGCATGGGCGCGCGGGCCGTCATCGAAAAGTGGCGGAAGGATCTGGATTTTCCGCTCTTTTTGGGCTGCGAGGTGCTCACTTCCGACGGCGATATTGTCTGTTTCGGTCTGGACCGTGCGCCGGAACCGGCCGCTCTTTCGGCGCCGGAGCTGATAAAACGGGTTCGCGATTGCGGCGGATGCACCGTGGCCGCGCATCCCTTCAGAAACAACAACCGCGGTCTGGAGGACCTGATTTCCACCGTGGAAGGTTTGGACGGTGTGGAATGCTTTAACGGCAGTACCGATCCGCAGGCCAATCTTCATGCGTTGGATCTGGCGAAAAAAAGCGGCCGGGCGTTGCTGGGAGCGGCCGACGCCCATTACCGCCGCCGGCTGGGGCTTTTTGTCACGGAATTTGACGACGAACTGCGCGACGAAGAGGATCTCATCGTCGCCGTTCGGTCGGGAAGGTGCCGTCCGCTGGCATGGAACGGCCATGAATTTGTTTCCGCGGAGGAGTTCTGCCGTGCGCAGCTGAAGGAACAAGAGGCCGCCGCGCGGCGGTAACGGTGCCCCTTGAGGGCGTCCATATCAAAGGAGGAGATTGCATGTTCAAAAAAATCGGAGTGCTGCTGGCGGCCCTGGCTCTTGCGGCCATGCCCGTCGCGGCGGCGGAGCGGAAGAAAGTCAGCATCTACATTGCCTATACGGGCGTTGACGGCATTCTCAAACAGTTCACCGAGGACACGGGCATTGAGGTGGAATACCTTGCCATGTCTTCGGGAGAAGTGCTGACCCGTCTGCGCGCGGCCAAGGGCAAGACGCAGGCGGACGTGTGGTTCGGCGGCGGCCTCGACAGTTTTGTGGCGGCGGCCGGCGAGGGATTTTTGGAGCCCTATGTGTCTTCCGAGCGATCGGTCTACGATCCCATGTTCTATAATGCCGACGGCTACTGGAGCGGCATTTCTCTCGGCGCCGTCGATTTCGTGGTTAACCGGGAGATCATGGAGAAGAAAAAACTCCCCATGCCCGCCAGCTGGGAAGATCTGACCAAGCCCGTTTACAAGGGCGAAGTTCTCATGGCTACGCCTGCGGTGAGCGGAACGTTCTACGCCATGGTGTGGGCCATTCTTTCCGCCAAGGGTGAGGAAGAGGGATGGAAACTTCTCGAGGCCATGGACAAAAACGTTCCCTATTACTCCAAGCGCGGCGCCGAGCCGGCCAACAAGGTCAGCACCGGCGAAGCGGCCATTGCCGTGGCGCCCTTCGATACGGGAGAACGCATCAAATCCGAAGGCTACAACGTGGCGAGCGCGTTCCCGACCGACGGCGTGCCGTGGTACATTGCGCCCGTGGCTCTTTTCAAGGGCGCGAAAAACCCCGAAGCCGGCAAGGCCCTGATTGATTGGGTTCTGTCCGAACGCGGACAGGTGACGCTGAGCAAATACACCACTCAGGCGCCCATCCGTCCCGGCGTGAAGCTGGCCCCCGCCGTTCAGGCCATGCGCGATTCCAACCTCGTCAAGACCGATGTGGTCAAGGGCGGGCAGGAGCGCAAGCGCGTGTTGAAAGCCTGGCAGGAGCGTTTTGGCGCGAAATAATTCAGCGCGGAAAAGAGGACGTCCGCTTTTCGGCACGGAATGGCTTCTTTGGTTCCTTGCGGGAGGCGGCGTCCTCCTTTTTGTGCTTTGGCCCGTGGGAGCGGTGCTGCGCGAAAGCGTCATGGTGGACGGGGCTTTTTCGCTTTCGGCGTGGCGCGGTCTTCTGACGGACAACTGGAGAGTGGCGGCGCACAGTTTTGCCGTCGCCGGCGCGGTGACGGCCGTCACGGTGCCTTTGGCGGTGCTGCTGGCGCTGAAGCTGCTGTACTGCGCTCCTCGGGGCAGATCGTCGCTTTTGTTCATGCTGGTTCTGTCCACCGTCTCGCCGCCCTTTGTGGGGTCCATGGCCTATCTGATGCTTTTCGGCCGCCGCGGGCTTGTGACGTGGCGGCTTTTGGGCATTGAGTGGAATCCCTACGGCTTTCACGGCATCGTCATGATGGAATGCCTTTCTCAGCTGGGTGTGGCGGCCATGCTGACGGCCGCGTCGTTCAGCCGGGTGGACGGCGCTTTGGAGCGGGCGTCGCAGGATCTTGGGGCTTCGCCCGCCGCGACGCTGCGGCGCGTCAGCATTCCCATGGCGCGTTCCGGCATCGGCGCGGCGGCTCTGATGGTTTTTGTTCGTTCGCTGTCGGATTTCGGCACGCCGCTTTTTGTGGGAGGTTCCTTTCAGGTGCTGGCGTCGCGGGCCTATAACACCCTCATCGGCGTCGGCGATTTTCCTCTGGCCTGCGCGATGAACGCGCTTCTGCTCCTTCCGTCGCTGCTGCTTCTGGCGGTGCGCCGGCACGGAGAAAGCCGTTTTTCTCTGCGGCTCTCGGGCGCCCGATCTCTGCGGATCAGCGGACTTCCCGCGCTGTTCCCCGAGGCGGCGGCGGGAATTTTCGTGCTCATCCAAGGACTGGTTTACGGTCTGATCTTCCTGGGCAGCGTGACGCGTACGTGGGGCGCCGATTTCACGATCAGCGTTTCCCATCTGCACAGTCTCCGGAATTTCAGCGGCAACGGCTTTGCCCGAAGCCTCTATTGTTCAGTGGCGGCCGGCCTCGGCGGTGCGGTGCTGGGGGCCCTGATGGCGCGTCTTATGTCCCGCGCGGCTGTGCCGCTGCGGCGGGTTTCCGAGGTTTTGTCGGAGCTGCCCTATTTGATGCCGGGAACTTTTTTCGGCGTGGGCTATCTTCTGGTGGCGTCATCGCTGCCCTGGGAAATCCCGGCGGGGTTTCTCATCGCCATGAACTGTCTGTTCCGTCAGCTGTCGCCGTCGCTGTGGTCGGCTCAGGCGGGGCTGGCGCAGATCAACCCCGAACTTGAGCTGGCGGTGCGGGATTTAGGCGGCTCTCAGCGCCGAGTGCTGACCGACATGCTGCTGCCGCAGCTGACGCCCTTTATGCGCGTGGCTTTCATCAACGCTTTCAGCGCCGCCATGACCAGCACGGGGCCCGTGATTTTTCTCGTCAGTCCCTACGCGCGGGTGGCGTCGGTGGAGCTCTTCGAGTCGATCAACAGCGGAAGATACGGTGACGCCTCGGCCATGGCGTCGCTGCTCATTGTGACCATTCTCGGCGTCAACGCTCTGGCGTGGAAGCTCAGCGAAAGGAGAACGGAACATGCTGGCCTTTGAAAAACTGCGCTTCAGCTACGGCGAAAAAGAAGCTCTGAAAGGGTTCAGCCTTTCCCTTGTCAAAGGAGAGCTGCTGACGCTGCTGGGGCCGTCGGGTTGCGGAAAAACCACGACGCTGCAGATCGCCGGCGGTTTTCTCCGGCCTGACGGCGGACGCGTGATCATCGACGGGCGCGACGTCACGGCGGTGCCGCCGGAAAAACGCCCGACGGCTACGGTTTTTCAGAGCCACGCGCTGTTTCCGCACATGACGGTGATCGAAAACGTCGCCTACGGCCTGACGGTGCGTCGCGTTCCCAAAGCCGCGCGCCGCGCCAAAGCCGCCGAAATTCTGGGACGCGTGGGACTTGCAGGCTATGAGAACTCCCGCGTTCAGGAACTGTCGGGCGGACAACAGCAGCGAGTCGCCCTGGCCCGGGCACTCATTCTGGAACCTCAGGTGCTGCTGCTGGACGAACCTCTTTCCAGCCTCGACGCCCGACTTCGCGTGAAAATGCGCGCTGAAATCCGGGGCCTTCAGCAGTCCTTCGGCATTACGGCGCTGTATGTGACCCACGATCAGGAAGAAGCTTTGTCCATCTCCGATCGGGTGGCGGTGATGAACGCCGGGAAGATTGTGCAGGTCGGCACGCCCGAAGAGGTCTATTTTGAGCCGACAAATGAATTCGTCGCCGATTTTATCGGCAACGCCTTTCCCGTCTCGGTGGACGGAAAGCGGCTTCTCCTGCGTTCCGACCAGATCAGAATTGCCGACAACGGCGATCGCCGCGGCGTGCTGCTCCGGCGAAATTTTCTGGGCGCCGCCGTCCATTGGGTCATTCAATGGGAAGGACAACGGCTTCAGGCGGCCTTGCCCAGCGCGTCGGAACCGAATGCCCGTGCGGGGCAGGAAGTGCGCTTTTCCTTTGTGCTGCCCCATGGCCAATTGCCGCGTTGAAGCGCGGAAGAAAAAAGAACGGCACCTTCTTTACGTGAGAGAGGGTGCCGCTCTTTTGTCCATTGTTCCGGGCAATGAAGCGGCAAAGCCCTTGAAGCGCTGGAGGACGTTTTTTGCTTTTCATGCCAAGCCGCCCCGACGGGTTGAGCCAACGCCGACCGACAACCGCACCGCAAAAACCCGAGAGAAAGTTGGCGACGGCGAATACGGCCGATACCATCAGCAGCCCATTCCACAGGAAAATTAAAATATCATAAAATGTTTGCACCGAAATTTTGACGTCAGGGCATCTCATGTCCAATCACAACGGATACAGGCAAGATTTCAAGAACTTGACGGGGGGCCGTAAAGGCATCGGAATACCCAAAACGTCCCTCTGTTGCTCAAGTTGTGTTCACATGTTGCCGCGCCTGCCGTCCGAAGTCGGCACGCCGATGTGATGGAAGCCTGACCTTTTCGCCGTTGAAAAATTTCTCACATACAGCTCGGCAAATGTGAGGGGTTAGCTCGCGGAAAAGGGATCTCTCGTGATGTTTGACCGATTGCCCCATTGGAAATGCCACTTCGGCCATGGCAGGTTTGAGTGTGGAGGCTGCCACGTTGATCCGGCGGGGTGTCACGAAAAGAAGACGGCGATACATATTCGCGACCCGCTGAATGAGGCCCCGTTGACAGATTCGTCGCCTGCGAAAGAGCCGGAGGCCCCGGTTACAGCGTCGGCACAGGAAAACAAGCAGTGAAATCCCCTTTAAGGGGGCCGTACGGCGGTGGAACGGCGGTAAGCGGTCGGTTTTTCAGAGCCCGCGGGGTGCCTCAAAAAAGGCCCTTGCAGGACCTTCGCGCGCCGTCGGTTTCAGCGGGCTGTCCTGATCGGAATTTTCGTCGGGGCTTCCGGCGGAGCAGGGGCCGCCATGGTGATTTTCCCGGTGACGGCGAGCGAGGTTATGGCGATTTTCGCGGCGATCTGCCGGACCGATGGAAGTTTTCGCGCGGCGCCGCCGCGGGACAATTGAGGCGACAAGCGCCCCTCGGCTCGTAGCGTTTTATGAACCTGCCCGTTATAATGGATGCAGAAAGAAAACGAGGAGAGAAGCCGCCAGAGTGTTCATCGAGGGAACCACCGGTTTCTTCCGCCGAAAGGAGCGAATTTTCGTTGATTGTCATTCTGTCGGAGCATAAAGTTTCCTTTTCTCTTGATCAGTTCAATCGCCTGTCGCGAGAGATCCTTTCAGTGATGAGCGACGACAGTCGGCACATCTGCACCTTCGTCGACGAGGTCGATCGGCTCCTGGTCCGTCATGCCGACGGCTATTATGCCGACGAGTGGGGCTTCCGCTACGACGCTCTTTATTATGCCGAGCTGGACGATGGGGGACGGGAAATCGCCCGCAGTCCCGCAAACCGCGTCATCCCCGTCAAATAATTTTTCCCCGGTGTCCGGCGTGAGCTCCCGGCGGCCGCTGTATTTTCATCGGCGAACGGAAGGCAGTGGAACATTTCCATGCTTGTTTTTTCTCTCCGATCGGCGCCGCGGCGGAATTTTCGCCGAAGAATGAAGCGACAGGCATGACGCCGGGCGGATTTGCCGTTCTCTTCGGGCGATTTTTTCCGCGGCTTCCGGTGTCATCGGGCTGTTCTTACAATAAATGCGCGTTCTGTTTCATGTACGACCGAGCGCTCTTTTGCGCTTTTCCTAGGGTTCAGCTTTCGGAAGATTTGGCGGAGATGGGGCGCCCGCGGGGCGCTTCGATGAAATCCATGGGTCCGCTCAACGGGGATCTCTCGGCTTCCCTCCCCCTCTCGGCCGGCGGAAATCGCTCAGACGGTTCATCGCCTGCTGTCGGAGTTGGCGCCCTTCGCCGGCTTGGCTTCCGTCCGAAACCTGCTTCAAAAAAGATCCCGCCGATTGAAAGGACTTGTCGCTCCAAATTACAACGATCTCTCCGTCGGAATTGAAGCCTGTGCGGCGGCCTTTCGCGGGGAAGGCACGAGCACGTGCCGCGGGGAAGGGTGAAAATCATTGTGCCCCGGAACTCCATCCTGCGTGGTTTGGTGCGCTCCGGCGGTGTTCGGCGCCGAAATGAGGTTTTGAAATTCCTTGAGCGTGGAGTTCCCGCTCGCGGAAGTCTCCACGGAAGTGGCCGGCGGCGGAGCGCGGCCGTCAAAGATGCGTCGGGGAGGGAAAGCGACAGACCGTTCTGCCGTCTTCCCTCCCCGACGTTTTTTTATGTCTGCGTCGTGCTTGCCGCGCGGCGCTCAAAAGGCACTGCGCCGGTAATGTCCCCGAGTGGTGTTCGGCATGTTGTCGGCGATTTCGCCCCGAAGGATGCCGTGCCAAAGCTTCGTCACCCTGCGGGTTTGCTCCGCGGTGTAGAATCGCGCGTCCACTCTCAGGCGGATGCCCCACCGGAGAAGCTGCGGCGCCAGCGTCAGCACGCAGAGATCCTGCGAATTGAGCACGTGCATGCGGCAGAATTGGTCTCCCACAAGGGGAAAGTCGGCGCCGGTGCGGTCGCGCAAAAAGAGCGGCTCTTTGCAGCGGAAGGTGCAGGGGCCTTTGTCGATGCCGCCCAAAAAGCTGCCGGCGATACAGTACTGGGACACCATCATTTCGATGCGCCCCTGAACGAGACACTCAAGGGGCAGCGGGCTGTTCTGCGCCAGCACTTTGATCTGTCCGAGGCTGAGCTCGGCCGAAGGTGTGGCGCCTGCCGCTCCCTGCTCCGCCCAGAAGGCCAGGCTCTGACCGTTGGCGATGTTGAGGCTCATGTCGGCCCACAGCGGCGTTTTCACGGCAAGCTCGCGGGCCATTTGCCACGCGCCGAGATTGTGGATGCAGATCATGTCGGGTTTTGCCCGATCGGCTTCTGCGAGAAAGCCGCCATAATACTCCAGCTGCTCTTCTAAAATGAGTCGCGACGTGCTCACGGCGATTTTCTTTCCGGCGCGGCGCGTTCGGGCGATGACTTCGGCGTAATCTCTGAAGGAACGGTCCTTTGAAGAAAAACGGTCGCCGCCGAAAATAATCCAGTCGGCGCCGCCCTCGAGAGCGGCCTGAGCTTTTTCCACGGTGTCAACCCACACCGAAACCGTCGGGCGAGCGAGGTCGGGCCCCTGTTTTCGATCCTTTCGCGCCTTCAGGTCTTCTTCAAAGACGGCGGCGATTTTCTCTTTCGTGACTGTGGGGCGGGCGGGCGCGAAGGCTTCAATGCGGGCGGCGTCAAGTTGGGCGATGGCGCTTCGGCGGGCTTCGTTCAGCCGGCTCAGAGGAACCATAACATTGCCGCTGAGGTGCAGATCCAGATTTCTCAAAGCGTAGTCGGTGTCGCCCAGCCGTCCCAGCTGTTTGCGCAGCATGGCGTCGTCAAGAGGGCGGCTGCGGGCCGCTTCGGCGACAAACTGAGTGACGCCGCGGCCGCAGTGTCCTTCGTCGTCGGTGAAGAGAACTTCAAGGGGCGTTCCCGCCGCGGCGGTAACTTTGGCGTCAACGGGAATGAGGCGTTTTTTTCCTCCTCCGAAAAAACGGGCGGCATCCTCCATCAGCGCGCTGTCCAACGTGCGGCGGACGACGGCTCCCCGACGCACTGCCTGCGGAACGGCCATTTCGGGCTGCGAACCCGCGGGCGCGCTTTTGACCGCTTTCCCCTGCAGCGTCATGGCGCTGAGCGTCGTGCCCCAGGAACGTCCGCCGGAAGTGAATTCCAGCCCGTCTCCGCAGCGCAGCTCCTTTTCCAGCGCGACGGCCGCCTGAGTTCCGCGGCGGGCTACGACGGTGCCGACGGGCACGCCGCGGTTGTCGGGACGCTCATGGCTGATCATGTTTTTGCCGGGACAGCCCTTCAGGTATGCCGTGGTAAATCCGCGGTTGAAGATCTGTTCAACGCGCGCAGAGTCCCCGGCGGAAAAGCCGTACCGCCCCTCCCGTCGGCTGTCGAAGGCGCGCCGGTAGACGTCGGTGACGACGGCGACGTATTCCGGCCGTTTCATGCGCCCCTCGATTTTAAAAGACGTCACCCCCGTCTCAAGAAGTTCGGGGAGAAGCGGCAGCGTGTTCATGTCTTTGGGACTCAGCAGATAGGCTCCCGCGTTGACGGAAAGGGTTTTGCCCTCATGGTCGACGAGGCGGTAGGGCATGCGGCAGGGCTGGGCGCAGCGGCCCCGATTGCCGCTTCTGCCTCCGATGAAGCTGCTCATGAGACACTGTCCCGAGCAGCAGATGCACAGAGCGCCGTGGATAAAGGCCTCGGTTTCAACGCCCTGCGCGCTGATGGACTTCCAGGCCTCCAGCGACAGCTCGCGGGCCGGGACGATGCGGCACATTCCCGCGCTGCGGGCGAAGCGCGCCGCCGGCGAGTTCATCACCGTCATCTGCGTGCTGGCATGAAGGGGCATTTGAGGAATAAGTCGGCGCGCCAGACCAATGACGCCGAAATCCTGAACGATGAGACCGTCGGCGCCGGCGTTGTTCAAAAACAGCAGCTCTTCCGCCAACTCTCGGGTTTCGCTGTCGTCGAAAAGAGTGTTGACGGTAACGTAAATGCGTACGCCCCGGCGATGGGCGAAAAGCAGCGCACGCTGAAGTTCGTCATGGTCGAAATTTCCGGCGAACGCCCGTGCGCCGAAATTGGAGCCGCCGAGGTAAACGGCGTCGGCGCCGGCGCCTACGGCGGCTTCAAGGGCCTCAAAGGTGCCGGCGGGAGCCAGCAGTTCCGGTTTTTTCATTTCGGTTGTCCTTTCCTGCAGCTGCAAAAGCCGTCGGGCAAAACCCGCAGTCAGCGGAGCCCGTTGAACGCCGCGGCGAGAAGAGCCCTTTCGGGTTCGGCGATACAATGGAAACGCAGAGAACTCCCTTGAGGCGAGGCTCGTGGATTGCGTCATCGCGTTGTTTTTCTCGACGCCGAAAAGATGGATTTTGACGACACGCCGGGTTTTTCAGTGCCGGGCCGCGACGTGGGGCTTTGCCGTGCCCAAAGCGCGAAAGATACTTTGCGCTGAGGCGGGTGCCGGCCCGGACATTCATGAAAAAGCCGCTCCGGGAGGAACAAGCCGATTGACGCCATGGGAAGCGTCATCGTGACGCCTTACAGGGGATGGGAAGACAACAGAACTCCGTCAACGTCTCGTTGTTCGGCGTGGCGGCGGCGATCGCCGCTTTCTTCGCCCCCCATGCGGCGTAGCTTTCGTTGTGCCCCGTAAAAGGGGCGTGCGGCGGCTTCGGTGCTTTTTAGAGGATCTCGATATAACGGCCGTAAACCCAGCCGTCACCCTTTCCCAGTTGAATTCTGTACCACGGAAAGGCTTCGCCCGTGCCCTGCCAGCGCTCAAGCACGGTGACGGAACGGTTGCTCACCTGCGCCAAAACCTTTGTGCCTTTGACGGAATGGCCGTCGCGCACGTTGACGCCCGTTCCCTTGAGAAATCCCGAAGCGCCGCCGGAGCTTTTCTGTTCGTGGATCTGAACTTCCACGGCATTTTGGGCCGAAACCCAGCCCGTCCCCTTCGAGGACTGCACTTTAAACCAGAGCTGACCGCTTTTGGCGTCCTGCCAGCGCTCCAAAAGAGGCACCCTTTCGGCGTCAAGCCGGTCAAGAATTTTTGTTCCCGTTGTGGCATGATCGTCGCGAAGATTGACGCCGCTTCGGGTGAGGCGGACCTGTCTGCAGGATTTCGCCGCGGCGGGCTTTTCGTCGGCGGGCGTTTTATCCTGAGGCGCCGAGTTCATGCGCTTCAGGACGGCGATGGCCGCGCCGCTGCCGTCGGGCAGAGGGGCGGTTCTGCCGTTGAAATAATAATAGGCGCCTCCGGCCACACCGCCGACAAGGGCCAGCGCAAGAATCCACGACGCGAATGAAAACCTCCGGCGGGAGCGGTGAATGCTGTTGGAGGTGCGGATAAAACGGCGAGAGCTCGGCGCAGATCGGCTGAAAAGGGGGCGCTGCGGCGAGAAACGGCTCACCGTCGGTTTTAAGGGGCTTTCGGGCTCTACGGCGGGAGGAAGCGTTCCGACGGAAGCTCCCTGTTCCAGCCGGACGGCGCCGGCGGCACATAGAGAGCCTACAGTCCTGAGCGAATGGATCAGGGCGGAATGGGCGTTCTTTTTGACCTCAGCCGTGAGGGGAGACTGAGAGATCCGATATTTTGCCTCGAGAAGACCGTTTTTTACGGCGGAGGCCAGGCGGCGGACCGCTTTTTTGCTCTCGTCGGCGTCGCGCAGTCTGACGGCCTCCTTTTTCAAAAAGACTGCCGCCGATTTCACCTCGGGCGATTGAAGAATTTTTCGAAGGAGTTTTTCAGTGGAGTTCCATGGGAAATAGGGCATTTTATAAGTCCTCGTTCTTGGCGGATTTGTTCGTCATGGTGCTCTAAAACCAACGAACGACGTTCACAAATATCATATCACGAAACGCCGTCGGGCGCGCTGCAGAGGAAGCTGAGGGTGAAAAGGGAACGATTTACGGCACCTTTAATCATCATCGGCATCATCGAGGCGGGAATTGTCAGCGCCGGACTGACGGGACTCTGGACGCGGTTTGTCCACGGTCTGGTGATCATTTTGTCGTTGTCGGGCTACGCGCTGTTCACGCGGAGGCGCGAGTGAACGGCGAAGAGAACTTTCGAAACGTATTGAATTTCGGCAGCTTCCTTTGATTGGCCAAGGCCCCTTTTTCCCGCATCTTTCGGGAAAAAGGGGCCTTGGCCTTTCATGAAGTTTTTGCCTGGAGTTTGCGGCGCCGCTTACCTTCAATGGGGTTTTCGACGGTTTGAAGAAGGCGGATTTTCGCGTGTGGGGAACAGGTTGCGGCGGACGCTCGCGCCTGAACGCCGCGGATTTTCGATCGGAACTTCTGGGACCGTCTGTTGCGTTTTGCGAAGCGGCGCCCGCTTTCCTGCCCGGCTGTCGGCGTATCGCCGCGGGCGTCGGGCTAAAAGAGATTGCCGCAGGCGTCGAAGTTCAGGGCATAGGGAGCGCTGAGAATTTCCATGCGGGGATGGGCCTGAACCTCGGGGATCAGCGACGTTGAAACTTCGATCTCATCGAGCGACAGGGTGTTTTTGATGCGCACAATTCTGATTTTCGAGGGGGCCGACACGTTACAGGTTTTGATGCAGCACTGAAAAACCTGGAGGTCGTTTTTCAGCACCATGGGAATTTTTACGGTGAGCGGCACGGTGGAAGTGATGCAGTTGGGGTAGGTCTGTTCCATGCTGAACTTTTCATAGGCGCGGCGCGTGGTCATGTCCAGCATCCCGATGCCGTTGCCGTTGCCGTGGGAAACGTCGGTAATGTCCAAAGCGGCCACGCGCTTGATTTTCGGGCCGCCGAAGGCGCAGTCGGAATTGTAGCGGCCGACGACGTTGGTGTCGAAGCCCGTTCCCGAAATGTTTTTGCCGATTTCGTCCATGACGAGAACTTCAAATTGGGGAATGTCTATTTAGATCGGAAGAGCACACGTCT
>CABTYW010000045.1 GCA_902489135.1 uncultured Synergistaceae bacterium | reverse complement strand
CATGGCGACATTGTAGATTTTTCCCGTTCTGCGGTCCCACGCGTAGAAGCCGCTGCCCGAAGGAAGTCCGTCGCCGTCGAGAAACTGCATGTCACCGTTCTGCGCCCGCGATGTTGTCACGATGCCTCTGACGGGGCGCGCCAGCGGCAGTTCGCCCAAAACCCGACGGGGCGTCCAGGCGCCGGGCAGGCCGGTTTGCGCTTTGATCCGAGCCAGCGCCTCGGCCACGGGAGCGGGGCATTCTCCGAGGAAATCATAGCGCCCCGACGACGAGCGGGAAAATTGAAGCAGCAAATCGCGGGCCAGCCACGCGCCGCCTTCGCGCCCGGGAAGCTCCGTGACGGCGGCGTAGAGCGCGTCGATCACCATCAGGGCGCGGGGGGTCTCGGAGGGCAGCTCAAATCCCTTCACTTCGGCCCAGCGGCTGACGTCGCCCCGGGGGACGCAGCGGTGAAGGATGCTCCACGCCGCGTCGAGGCGCCGAGACGGGTTTTCGGTCATGGTCTTCCACTGGCGGTACAGGGGCGCGTCAACGGCCTCCGCGTCAAGCTGCGCCGCCAGCGCCCGCGCCTGAGCCTGTTCCGCCCGTCGAAGATCGGCGCGGCGGCTCAGCTCTTCCCACCGGTTAGGGTCGGGACGCTGCGGCAACGCGGCGGACGCACAAGCCGCAAGCGCTGTCAGAACCGCGGCGGCCAAAAGGACTTTAACGGATTTCACGATGATCACCTCTCCTTGGGGTCGTTCTGCAAGCCCGTTCTGTCGGAGCCCCAAAAATCACCTTTTCGGCGCCGCGGTGTCATTGCCGCCGATTGGCGGTATTTTATGGCGGAAACATGCGACGCCGTCGCCCATAGAAAACGCGGCGAGTTCCGCAATTTTTTTCAATCTTTTCTCCAGGCAGCCGGGCGTGCGCAACATGCGACTGAACCGCCCCCTGAAAAACTGCAAAGGCAGGCCGTACGGTCGCAGGCGTCGGGCGCGTTCCGCCGACGAGACGCCATAGGGCCATAACCGCCGGCGGAAACTTTTCCATTTCGGCGACTGTGCGGTCGGCAATGAAAAACGTCACGGGCCGGGCGGCGGCGCAGGACGCTTTGCCTTGCGGGACGGCACGAAGTTATGCTATTCTTGACGCGGAGCTTTTTTGCACTGTTGAAGTACGAATTGCAAAAGCAAAGGAGAATGTCCCATGGAACCTGAAAAATTGTCTCTTCTTGAAGGTCTGGCGGCGCGGCGTTCCTGCCGCGTTTTCAGGGGCGATCCCATTCCCGCGGAGCTGCTCAGGGCCGTCTTTCGCGCCGCGTCAGCGGCGCCCTCGGCAAAAAACGCCCAGCCGTGGGAGAGCTATGTTGTCACGGGAGAGGCGCTGGCGGGGCTGCGCCGTGAAATCGACGGCGCGCTTTCCCGCGGTGAAACGGCGTCGCTGCAGGGCCGTCAGGAGGGCGAAAACCGCCGGGAGCGCGCCCGCGAGCTGGGAGCGGCCATGACGCCGCTTCTGATGCGCCAGGGCTGGGAGGACGGCAGTTTCATTGGGCGCTGTCTGCGCTTTTTTGACGCTCCGGTCGCCGCGGTCATCTGCGCCGACGAGCCTCTGCGCCCCTTCCATGATCTGGATATCGGCATGTACACTCAAAGTCTCTGTCTGGCCGCCACGGCCTACGGCCTGGGCAGCTGCATTCTGGGATACCCCCTGCTGGCGGAGCCGGCGATACGGCGTTTTCTCGCTCTTCCCGATGAACGGAAAATCCTCATCACCGCGGCTCTGGGCTATCCCGACGAAAGCGCGCCGCTGGCGCAGTTTCGCAGCAGCCGCGTTCCGCTGATAGAAAACGTTCATTTTCTGTGACGCCGCCGGCGGTGGCCCAGGGGACGCCTTCTTTCGCCGCAGGGAGGGCTAAAACAGATTGACGACGGCGCCGCCTGAAATGATCATCAAAATCCCCAGCCACTGAAAGGGCGTGATGGTCTCGTGATAGAGCAGCCGTCCCAAAAGGGCGGCCACGGCGGGACTGGCTCCCGTCACGGGGGCCACGGCGGACGCGGGGATGCTCTTCAGCGCCAGAGCGACGAGCCAGCCGGGCAGCGTCAAAATCAGCGCCCCCGAGGCCAGCATGATCAGCCCTCCGGAGCTGCGCAGCGGCAAAAGGGGTGCAGCGTCGCCGCTCCTGCGCCGCCACGGCAGAAAAACCGCCCACGCGTAAATCAGCAGCGCCGCGGAGCGCCAAAACATCAGGGCCGAGGCGCCCATGGCGGTGTGAGCGTAAATCCAGCGCATCATCACCTGACCGCTGCTCCAGCACAACCCGGCGAGGATGCCCGGCAACAGTCCCGCGGCAATGGGGCGGCGGGCATAGGCGTTTTCAGTGCCCTCTTCCCTGAACAGACACAGCAGAAGCAGTCCCGCCACCACGGCCAGCACGCCCAACAGCGCAAGCGAGGAAAGGCCTTCGCCCAAAATGAGCCAGGAAAACAGCACCACGTACAACGGATAGGTGTTGGTCAGCGCCGAGGCGCGGCCGGCCCCCACGCGGGTGACGCACAGGAAGTACAGCGTATCGCCCACGCCCAGATCCATGACGGTGCAGATCATCAGCACGGCCAGCGGAAGGGGCCCCGGCCAGAAGTCGCCGCCGGAGGCCAAACACAGCACGGCCAGAGCCGAAAGGAAAAATCCCACGGAACGCACGGCCTGCATTTTCTGCGGCGCCATGTTCGATCCCACAAAGCGATACAGCACGGGCGCCATGCCCCAGCACAGCACGCCGGAAAGACAGTATAAAAGACTTCGTGCGTCCACGCCATCACTCCTCTCCTCAGGGCGCGCGCGAAATTTTCGCGGCGCCGGCGCCTCTTTGACCGGGCGCATATTCCCCGCCGGCGCGGCAAAACCGGCGCAACCGGCCATAAAACGCCGTAAAATCGCCCCCCCGGCATGGTTCTTTTGCCCCGGGGGCGAAGGAACACCCCCTCAGCCGCGCGGGCTCCATGCACCTGCTTTTGCGATAAACATGGCGGGCGCTTGAAGGATTGAAGGCCTCAGCCACGCAGGCTCCATGCGCCTGCTTTCTTATACGACGTTCCTCCAAAGGGGGCAACGCGCTTTTTCGTCATGGGCCGTTCTTCGTCAGGCCCCTTCCCGCACCGGGGGCCCGTCTTCGGAGCTCCGCCGTTGTCAAAGCTCCCGCCGCTCTTTGAAAAATATTGGCCGCGCCTGCAAGACCGCCCATTTCGGGGCGGCGGATTTTGCAGCGAATTTTTTGAGCGTTCACTCCCCGCCCAATCGCCGGCAGCCACACAAAGGCCCCCACGAGGACGAAAGCCCGTCAAGGAACGGAACGCTCCTCGCGGGCGCTCGTTTATTCAAAAAATGGACCCCGCTCAGAACAGAACCCCTTTGCACCGCGGCCAACGTGCGGCACTGCATTTTGGCGCAGGCGCCGCCTATTTTCTCCGCTGTATGGGATCTTTGCAAGCCGTAACGCCGTGATCTCCTTTCAGGCGCCGCGTTGGAGATTGAGCCGCTGAAATTGCACCGCAGTGAAGTTTTTCCAAAGTGAACGCGCCGCACGAGCATTTTCTCTTTCATGCAGGGTTCCGCCATGGATGAAAACCGCGCCGCCCCCGGGGGCGGCGTTTTTTTTGACGGCGGGCGTTCGCGGCCTTACCGACGGGGTGCCGTCTCCGCGCTCTCGCCGGAAACGACGTTCACTTCGTCGCCGTCTTTGAGCGTCATGCCGCCGGACGTGACCACGGCTTCGCCCACCTTGAGCCCGCGGGAAACGGTGATGAGGCCTCCCGAAGCGACGCCGACCGTCACGGGTTGAATGACGGCTTTGCCCTCGCGGATGACGGCCACGGTGCCGTCGCGGCGCAGGGCTTCGCCGGGAATGGCCAGGGGATTTTCTTCGCTGGATTCCACCAGCAGCACGCGCGCAAACATGCCGGGGCGCAGTTTACAGCCCGTGGCCTGATTGTCCACGGTAATTTCGGCGCCGACGGTGCGGGTGCTGGTGTTGATGTAGGGAGCGATGAGTGTCACGGTGCCGTAAAAGGTCTGACCGGGAAGGGCCTCGAAGGTGAGGACGGCGTCCATGTCGCGACGCAGTCGCCCCATGTCGCGCTCGGCGATGTCCACGTCGGCTTTCAACCGGTCCACGCGGCCGATGCGTAGCGCCTTGGCGGAGGGCGTCAGCAGGGCGCCGACGGCAAGGTCGTAATCGTCGAGAACGACGCCGTCGATGGGCGATCTCAGTTCGTACTCGCCCAGCAGAACGTTCTGGGCGTCCAAACCGGCCTGAGCCTGCTTCACCTGCGCAGCGGCCTTGGCCTCAGCGGCCAGAGCCGAACGGTAGGCGGTGCTGCGGGTGTCGTATTCCTGCTGGGTGGCGTAGCCGGACTTGCGAAGGCGGCTGTAGCGATCCAGTTCGCGTTTGGCGTCGGCCAAAGTGACCTTGGACTGTTCCAGTTCGGCCTTCTTCACGGCGACCTGCGCCTGAAGCGAGGCGTATTCCGCTTTTTGACTGCGGCTGTCCAGCACCATGAGCAGATCGCCGCTTTTCAGGACGTCGCCTGTGGCGGCGGCCCGCCGGGCGATGCGTCCCGTGACTTTGGGGATCACGATGACTTCTTCATAGGGCTTGAGCGTGGAAGTGGTGCTGATGCCCTGCTCGGCTCGGGTGAGGCGGCTGACGACGGCCACTTCAACGCGGGGAAGACGGTTTTTCCGCGCCTCCTGAGCGGCTTCGGCGATTTCGGCGGCGCGGGCGCCCTTTTCGGCCGTCCCCAAGGCGGCGGACGAGGACGGTGCACCGGCGGCAAGGGCAACGGTCAACGCCGAAAGCATCCAAAGGACCGGTTTTTTCACTTGTAAAGGCTTCACGGGCTTCACCTCATTTGCTTTTCTTTGTCGGAGCCGGGGCGGCGGCGTTCTTTTTGGCGGCGCGAGGGAGCTTCGCGTCAGGCGACGCGGCGTCGCGCAAGTTTTCCCGACGCAGCGCCCGCTCCACGAGAATTCCCTGAACCCGCCAGAGATTGGCCTGGGCTTTGCGGCTGTCGCGGAGGTACTGCGCCAGCAGCTGATTGGCCTGGGTCAGCTCGCTGCGGGCCTGGATCACGTCGATTTGGGTGTTGACGCCTTCGGCGTAGCCCGTTTCGGCATAAGCCAGACTTTCACGCGCCAGTTTGACGTTGGATCGGCCGGCAATGACGGTTTCCAGCGCATTTTGAAGGTTCAGGCGGCTGTCGGCAAGATCGGCGCGGATCCGCTCTTCCTTTTCCAGCACGTCCTGCTGAGCCAGTTCAAAGGCCGCGCGGGCGGACCGCACCTGCCCGGCCGTCAGGCCTCCGTCGTAAAGGGGCACGCTCAGCTTCAGCCCCGCGATCCACTGGTTGTCGTCGCCGGCGCCCGTCAGACCGTTCTGTTTGTAGGCGAAACGACAGCCCGCGGCGGCTGTCAGCGACGGCCTCATGCCGCTTTGAGCGATGTGGATCTGCTTTTTTCGGGCTTTCGCGGCGAAGCGCAGGGCCTGATAGTCTCCGCGCTCGCTGAGGATTTGAGGCATCTTTTCGTCTTCATTCCCGGGAGTTCGCTCCGCCCCGCCAAGGGAGGGAAGGCCGTCTTCGAGGCTGCCGGACAGCTCGATTTTGGTGTCGGGCGGCAGGCGCAGAAGACGGCACAGCTCTATGCGCGACGACTCCAGGGTGTTATCCGCCAAAATGGCGGCGGCGCGGGCGTTTTCTTTCTGCTGGCGAACCCGAGTCAGGTCAAGATTGGTGGACAGACCGAAGCGGACGCGGCTTTCCAGCTCTTTTTCGGCGTTGGTGTAATACTCAAGGGCGTTGCGCGCGTTGCGCAGCACTTCGCGACGGCAGAGCACCTCGCAGTAGGCGTTCCAGACGGTGAGCGCCACGCTCTCGCGGGCATCTTTCAGACTGTATTCGGCGCTTTTGACGTTGAGCTTTGCCTGTTCAGCGGCGGCGCGGTTTTTTCCGCCGGAATAGAGACTCTGGCTCAGCTCCGCGCGGCTCAGAAATTCGCTGTCGGGGCGCCCGGGAATGCCGTCATAGGCATTGACCTCGCCGGAGAGACTGAGACGGGGATTGAGCGCGGCGCCGGCGGCTTTGCGGGCTCCTCTGGCGCCTTCCAGAGCCTGCTCCGACTTGAGAACCGTGAGGTTGCTCTCAAGGGCGCGGCGCAGGGCCCCTTCCATGGTGAGGATCACCGATTCGCCCGATGCGGCCGGCAGGGCCGTCAGGCAAAAAATCGCCAGCAGGGAAAACACTTTGCGCTTATTCATGGTAAAGCCTCCTCCGTCCGCATTTTCAGGGAAGTCTGTTCTGGATGAGCTTTCTGCCGAAGCGCTCCTTCAGGTTGTCCAGCACGAGGTAGACCACGGGGACCACCAAAAGGGTCAGCAGCGTGGAGGTGAACAGTCCGCCCGCCAGAGCCGCGGACATGGGCTGACGGGATTCCGATCCCTCGCTGAGCTTGAAGGCCGCGGGGACGGCGCCCATCAGCGTTGACAGCGACGTTATGAGGATGGCGCGCAGCCGGCGCGGCCCGGCGTCGATGACGGCGGCCGTTTTGTCCATGCCGCGGAGGCGGTTGGCGTTGATGAAGTCCACCAGAATGATGCCGTTGTTGACGACGATGCCCACCAGAAGGATGATGCCCATGTAGGCCATAACGTCCATTTTGACGTTCAGAAGGTACATCATGCAGAAGGTTCCGGGCGTCATGAGCGGCAGAGAGAACATGACGGCAAAGGGATAAATGAAGGACTCAAACTGTACGGCCATAATGATGTACACCAGCGAAACGGCGATGATCAGCGCGTAGAGCAGGCGGGCGAACTCGGTGTTCATGTTCTTGGCCCTGCCGTAAGGCTGAACGGTAATGTCCGACCCCTTGGGAATGTGGCGGCTCGCCGACTGCGTGATGAACTCAATGGCCTCGCCGGTGGAGTACTTGCCCACGGTGTTGGCCGAAATGGTGATGGCCGTCTTGCGCCCGTAGCGCTTGATGACGCTGGGGCTCATGACTTTTTTGACGGTGATGAGGCCGGGAGCCTGAACAATCTCGCCGTCGCCGTTCTTGAAAGACAGCATGGACAGATCCTCGACGCTGCTGCGCTGACCGGGGCGCGCCATCAGGCGGATGTTGTAGCGGTAACCGCCCTCTTTGTAAACGCCCACCTTGGCGCCGCCGAAGTAGGCCTGAATTTCCGCCGACAGCGAACGGATGTTGACGTTCATGGCATCGGTGACCCCGCGGTCGATGTCGATGCTGAGCTGCGGTTTGTCGAGACGCACGTCGGTCTCGGCGTCGTGCATGGTGCCGGAAGCGTTGATGTCGTCGATGATCTTTTCGGCAATCTCCAAAAGCCGTTGGGTGGAAGCGCCGGAAAGCACCACCTCCACATCCTTGCCGCTGAAGGCGGTAAAGTTCATGGCAACGTCGCGGAAGCCCTGCACGGACCGGCGCACCTGCGCCATGACGGCGGTCTGCTCCAGACGGTCGGAGCGCGGAATGAGCTGGACGACGACATTGCCCTTGTTGCTTTGGCCGCTGCTTCTGCCCGTTCCCACGTTGGACAACGTGCGCAGCACGCCGGGATTGTGCCGCACCACGGCGGCAATCTGCTCCATCACGCGGGCGGTTTCGTCGATGTCGGTCCCCGAGGGCAGTTCGCAGTTGATCATAAAAACGCCCATGTCGTCATTGGTCATAAAGGTGGTTCCCACACGCTTCTGCACGAAAATGCCGAAAACGAAAAACGCCGCGGCGGCACAGAGAGTGATGAACTTGTGATGCACGGCGGCCGTCAGGACTTTGCGATAGAGATTTTCCAGGGCCGTCAGGACGCCGTCGCAGAAGCGGGCGATGCGCCCCGAAGGTGCAAGGCGAAGCAGCCGCGAGCACAGAAAGGGCGTCAGCGTCATGGAAAGGATCAGCGAAATGGAAACGGTCACCACGATGGTAATTCCGAAGGCATAGAAGAAGCGGCCGATAATGCCGCCCATGGTGGCAATGGGAGCGAAGACGCCGACGGTGGTCAGAGCGCCGCCCACGACGGCGAACGCCACTTCACGGCTTCCTTGAAGGGCCGCGTCGTAGGGCAGCAGCCCCTTTTCCATATAGGTGTGAACGTTTTCAAGCACCACGGTGGTGGCATCCACCACCATGCCCACCGCCAGCGAAATGCCCATCATGGACATATTGTTGATGGAAACGCCCAGCGCCGACAGAACGCAGAAACTGCCGATCAGGCAGACGGGCATGGAGATAACCGTCACAAAGGTGGCCCGGACCGTCTGCATGAAAAACAGCATCAGCAGCGAACAGAGCACGACAGCCTGAATGACGTCGCGGCTGACGCCCCGCATGGAGCGCTTGATGAAGTCCGCCTTGTTGTAGGTCAGCGTCAATTTCATGCCGTCGGGCACGGAGTCTTTCATCTCGTCAAAGCGCCTGACGATGGCGTCGCAGACTTCCACTTCGTTGGCGCCGCGCTGCTTTTTCAGCGAGATCATAATGGCGGGCTCGCCGTTTACGGCGGCAGCGCTGCGGCGCTCCTCAAAGCCGTCCTCCACGTCGGCCACGTCCCCCAGGCGGATGACCACGCCGTTGCGTGTGGTGATGGGCAGGCTTTTGAGCTCGTCCACGGAGGTGTACTCGCCGGCGATGCGCAGGTCCATTTTCAATCGATCCATGGTGATGCTGCCGGCGGGAAGCTCCACGTGTTTTGAAGAAATGGCCCGGGAAAGGTCTTCCACCACAAGGCCGCGGGAACGGAGGCGCACGGGATCAATCCACACGCGAATTTCGCGGTCGCGCATTCCCGGCAGTTCCACCTGTCCCACGCCGTCGATGGACTCGAATTTCACCTTGACCACCTTGTCGGCAAAGTAAACTTTGTCCTTATAGGGGGCGTCGCCCGTAAGAGTGATAAGCACCAGCGCCGAATCGCCCACATCGAACTTGGAGATAATGGGCGTGTCCGCCTCGTCGGGAAGGTTGGCCGCCGCGGCGTTGACCTTGTCGCGCACGTCGGCCGCTGCGGCGTCGATGTCGCGGTTCAGGTTGAATTGGACGACGGTGACGGCCGAGCCCATGTAACTCGACGAGTTGAGGCTCTCGATGCCCGAGATGGTGTTGATCTTCTCCTCCAGCACGTCGGTGACGTCGTTGTCCATGGCCTGGGCCGTGGCGCCGCGCATGGAGGTGGCCACCATGACTACGGGAAGATCGACGTCGGGAATTTGCTGCACTCCCATGCGGCTGTAAGAAAAAAGGCCGAAATAAACCAGCGCGGCGGTCAGGATGATGACCGTGACGGGCCTTCTCAGCGCAGTCTCGATGATTTTCATTTTTCCTCCTTGACAAACCCCCTGAGCAGCGCCTCCGCCACGGAGGCGCAGGCGGCCGGGTCAACGGCGTCCAGCAGGGAATCGAAGGTGCCGCACATGCCCACGCCGCTGAGCATGGCGTGAAAGAGCGAGGCCGCGCGGGAAACGTCCATCCTGCGGAGTACGCCTTCTTCCATGCCGCGGCTGAAAATGGGCTCCAGCGCGGTAAAGATCTCCCGCAGCGGCTTCAAAAGCTGTTTGAGGCGGCACAGCGCCTGCTCCTCGCTGACGCTGTTTTTATGCACCACCTCAAAAACGGCGGTGTGCAGGAAGCGAAATTCGGCGTTGCCCCGCAGGTATTTTTCCACAAGCTGGCGAAGAAGCTTACAGGTATCGGGCTCGCGATCCGCCATAAGGGTGATTTCGTCGGCCATGAGGCGGGCGCGGCACTGAATGATGCAGCTCACCACGTCGCCTTTGTCCTTGAAATAATTGTAGATCGTCCCCTTGGCCACGCCCATTTCCGAAGCCAGATTTTCCATGGTGAAGCGATTCCACCCGTCACGGCGCAGCAGTGAAACGGCGCACTGTCCGCCGAAGGCCCTCACCTCCGCCGTAAGCGCCTCTTTGTCCTTCGCCGAAATTCTTGACATGACCCTTCCTCCGCTTCATTTTTCAAAATGACCGTCGGTCATCTTAATGAACACCATGATTATAAAACGCCTCGGGCACGCTGTCATCTGAAATTTATCACTTAAACTTTCCATAGAGAAGAGACTGAAGTTTTATCCAATGCGCCGCCCGCGGATTTCAGCCTCCGCGCCCCGTCTTTTTCGGCAACGCGTCAAATTTTTCCGCTCCTGAAGTGCGCCGCGGGCCCCATGGGAAACGCGCCGCGAGGGAGCGACGGGACGTCGCCTCCGAGGCCTCTCAAAACGCGACGGTCAAGCCGGAGGGAAGGTGTCCCGGACGCTCAAAGCCATGAAAGCACTTCGACGCCCCTTCGAGGTTCGCCCGACAAAAAGCCGCCGCGAAAACTTTCGCGGCGGCACGGAATGAAAAAAAGTCTTCCAGAGGAGACCCAGAGATCCGTGGCGCCCGGAACAATCCTCTTACCGCTGCTTCCTTCCGGACCTGACGGGATTCGGGGCGTTCCGCCGCACGGGGCTGAGTCTCCTCTGAAAGACTTCATCATTATTTTAACAAAAATAAAGCCTTTTGCAAGGCGGCAATGTGTGCCCGCCGCTTCACTGCCGCCCAAAGGGAGGCAGCGCCCCGACGGAGAGACGATAGGGAGACGACGCCGAAGAAATGTTCGCCGTCGCCGAGCGAGCATCCGAGGCCGAAACGAAATCGCCGGAGAGCCCGGAGCTGCTCACGGTGCTTTGCCGAACACACCGGTGCCGCGGCGCGGATCTGCCGCCTTCAACCCTTTTCGCCCTCCACCAAAAGACGCCGTCAAAGTCAAAAAAATTCCTTCGCAGATCCCACTCACCGTTCAGGACTCCGCGCCGGGCGCTGCAACTGCGATCCTGCCGCAGACGTGCGATTGAAATTCCACTCGGCGCCTCGGGAACCATTGGGCACAACGGGGGCATTCAAGACGCTCCGCTCTACCTGACCATCAACACCGACCGCGAAGCCCGGTACGGCATGGTGACCGATGCCGACAAAGCCCTCAAGCCTCTTTGAACGGAAAAAACAGCGCAACCTCAGCCCCTGCCGGCGAAACAGCCCGATATATCCCATTTTCGCCAATGGGGGCGCAAAAGTTTTTTGCTTTTAGTGCCCGTCACCGACGGCGCCGCAGGCGTTGCCGGCAACAGGCACGCGTCGGAGCCCGTCCGCCTCTTCGAAGAGATTGCCCTCCAGCAGGCGACCGTCCTTCATGGTCAGAACGCGCCGGCCGTACTTCAGCGTGCTCGGATCGTGAGAGACCATCAGCACCGTTACGCCCGCGGCGTTGAGGCGAACGAACTCTTCCATGATGCCGCGCGTGTTCTCCACATCCAAATCGGACACGGGCTCGTCGGCAATGACAAGCCGAGGCCGGTTTATCAACGCCCGGGCAATGAGAGCGCGCCGAAGTTCGCCGCCTGACAGCTCCCGGGGATAGGCGGAGGCCGCTTTGGCGATGCCGAAGCGCTCCAGCAGCATGCGCGCGGCGCCTTCGCCGTCGCCGCCGCGAGGATAGAGGCAGAAGGGCAGCATGACGTTCTCAAGCACGGTCAGATTGGGCAGTGCCGCCGCGCCCTGGGGAATGAAGCCGATTCTGTCGCAGCGCAACCGCGACAGTTGGGCGTCGCCTTTGCCGGCCAGATGGACGCCGTCCAGCTCCACGGAACCGGACGTGGGCGCCAGCATCCCCGCCGCCATGTTCAGCAGCGTCGATTTGCCGCTGCCGGAACGGCCGACGATGCTGACGAAGTCGCCGCTTTCCACCGTCAGCGATGCGTGATCCACGGCGAAAAACGATTGGCCGCCGCGCGAGTACTCTTTGCACAGATCTTTCAAATTCAGAACGGCGGTCATCTCAGTTCCCCCTCAACGCCTCGTAAATATCCACTTGACCGACGCGGCGTGCCGCGCGCCCTGCCGCCAGCAGTCCTGTCAACAACGAAATCGCCGCAGCGGCGACGGCCAGCAAAGCCAGTTTCCCCGCCGACGGCAGCAGGAAAGGCAGCCGCAGCGCTTCCGCCATTCCCGGAGCGACGGCGGCCACCGCCGCGACGCCGAGGGCCGCGCCCAGGACCGCACCGTAAAGACAGACGATCAGCACTTCCGCCAACATCATGCGCGTCAGCATGGATGCGCTTGCGCCGATGCTGCGCAACG
Organism: uncultured Synergistaceae bacterium; assembly: GCA_902489135.1. GTDB lineage: Bacteria > Synergistota > Synergistia > Synergistales > Dethiosulfovibrionaceae > Pyramidobacter. The sequence goes on along the minus strand of CABTYW010000045.1, from coordinate 3,784 downwards.
CCGCCATTTCAGCCTTTCGTTCGTTGAGCGTCACGGAGAACAGGAGCGAGATCACCGCCGCGGCAAGAAGCCACATCAGCGCGCCGCCCCATCCCACGATCTTCGCCATCAGGCGAAGCGCCGTCCCCAGGCTGTTCACGAAATTTTGGCTGTAAATCGCGTAAAGTCCGTCGCGGTTCAAGGCCCTGTTAATGTTGCGCGCCGCATCTTCCGGCTCGATGCCGGGCTTGAGCCTGACCATAATCGACGATACCAAGGAACCGTCTTTCGCCAAAGGCGAGTTCAGCAGAAAATCGGCGTCCACAGCGGCCTGCCGAAGGGTATTGCGCGTCATGAATACGGAGCTGTCAAATCCCATGCCCGCTTTTTCCAGCTTGCCCACCACGGGGTACTGCCGGTTGAAAAACTTGAGGTTTTCGCCGACCTCGGCGCCCACAAAATGCCCGACGATGATCTCGCCGTCCTCAAGCTCGCGCTTGAGAGAAGCGAGGAGCCATGGTTTGATCAGAAAATCCGTCTCGCCGTCGATGCCCAGGAGTTGCAGAGGCAAAGAACAGCACGACTCGGCAAGAGTCGCCAGAAAAGTCTGCGGCGTGGCCGCCTCAAACATTCCGTCGAATTTTTTCAGAAGTTCCGGGGCATTGGGAGGCAGATAGAAAGCGCCGGGGGCGCCGGTGAGAATCAGATTTTCCACATCGCCCTCGTGCCCCGTGGGGACAATCATCAAATCGGCTCCGAGGCGGTTTGAAACGCTTTTCGTGCCGCCGGACAACGACAGCAGCGTCACCGTACCGACGTAGAGAAAAAACGTAAGCAGCAGCACCGTAAGGATCAGGCAGAAGCTTCGCCGGGGAGACCTTTTGACGTTTCTCAGAGCAATTGCTCCTGCCGAGAGCGGCGTCACGCTACCGCCCCTCGGACACGAAGGAGAGCAGAAGGCCGACGACGCCCAACACGACGATGGCGCCGGCCACGAGAGCCACGTGCGGCATGGTGACGCTGTTGCAGGCCATCATGGCTTTGCCGCAAAGACCGCAGGCCCAGCCGTCGCAGGCGACCTTTACAATGCCCTTGGGCACGAGCCAACTCAAAGCCGCGGCCGCAACGGAAACTGCGTACCACAGCGACGCCGGACGCCCGCGCAGCGCGCCCAGCGCCGCCATGGCCGCCACGGCTCCCATGGCCGTGATGAAGACCGCGGAATACCAACATTTCATGTGGCTTCCCGCAGGAGTGAGCGTGCTGCATACAGGCCAGAGCACAAAAGGCGTCAGTGCAAGAACGATGCCGAGAACCAAAATGACCGCTGGCACAATTTTTTTCATCTCAAAATTCCTCGCCTTCGCCGAAAATGACAAAATTTTTGGCCGTCCCTTGCATGAATATTCGACCACGTTCGATTTTATCAGGGGAAAAAATGGATTTCCACAACATTTCGAACCAATATCAAATAATAATACAAAATAAATTTTATTCTTTTACGTTAATCAGTGATTTCTCCGTTGCCTAACTTCTCATCACATGGTAAATGTCGGCGCGCCCGGCTCGGCGCGCGGAAAACAGGGCGCTCAGCACGCCCGTGAGGACCGATGCCGCCACGGCGGCGACGGCCAGCAGCAGCTGCACGGTCCACGAAGGCAGCAGAAAGGGCAATTTCAGGATCTGCACCGCCAGAGGACTGAAAGCCGCCACAGCGGCCGCGCCCAGAACGGCTCCGGGCACCGATCCGTAGAGACTGACCAGCAGCGCTTCCGTCAACGTCAGACACAGGATTTTGCCGCGGCTGGCGCCTATGGAGCGCAGCACGCCGATCTCGCCTCTTCGCTCGTTCATGGTCACCTGAAAGAGCAGCGCAATGATCACCACGGCCAACAGCCACACCAGAGCGATGCCGCCGCGGATAAGCCACGACACCACCGCCAGCGTGGAAGCGATGTTGTTGACGAACTTCTTGCTGAACAGCGCGAAAATGTCGTCGTCGCCGAAACGGCGGTTAATCTCCTGCGCCGCTTTCACCGAATCGCAGCCCGGCTTGAGCTTGATCATCACCGTCGACACCAGGCTGCCGTCGTCGCTCAGAGGGTGCTTGAAGATGTTTTCCGCCGCCTTTGCCAGATCGGCGGCGGTTTGGCGCGTCACAAAGACGGTGGAGTCAAACGCCATGCCCGTCTGCTCCAATCTTCCCACAATGGGTAGATCGCAGCCGAAGAAGCGCAGCCGCTCGCCGGGATCGCCGCCGACGCGACAGCCGACGATCACCTCGCCGTCCCGCAGGCCGCGCCCCAGCGTCGCTTCCAGCCACGGACGAACGATAAAGTCGCTGTCGTAATCGATGCCGACGATCTGCACGGGATAGGAACAGCAGGAGGCCCGAAGGGTGGCCAGAAAGGTCTGGGGCGACATGCGGTCGATGCATTCCACCTTTTTCAGGCGGTCGAGAATATCCTTGGGGAGAGAGAACATCGACGGTTTGCCCGTGAGAATGATGCTGTCCATATGGGGATCGTACCCTGCGGGCACGACGATGATGTCGGCGCCGAGACGATCCGCGGCGCTGCGCGCGCCGTCGGACAGACTGACGCACATGACCGTACCCGCATACAGGACAAAGGAAAAAACCAGCACGGCGAGCATAAGGCAGAAGCTTCTCCACGGACAGCGGGCGATGTTTTTGCGTGCAATGGCCGCCGTGCTCAGAGCGGAGGACGCCATGTCAGCGCCGTCCTCCGACGAAGGTCAAGGCCGAAGAAGCGACGGCGATGCCCACGCCCGCGGGCACGGACAGGGCGCGACGGAAGCGGCCCGGAGACAGAAGACCGACGCGGCAGGGTGCCGACGGACGCGCTGCGGTGCAGAGCGAAAGGGCAGTTTCGCCCTGTCGGCCAGGCGGCGAAAAAAGCCCCCTCAGGGCGCCCGCAGCGGCAGACATGCCGGAGCGGCAGCCGTTCCCGACGGCGACCTCGGGAACGGCCGTCGTACAACTCCATCTCACCTCAATGGGCGACGGCACCGCCCTCCGGTGCGAAAGAACGTTGACCGCCGAAAGCGAAATATTCATGGCGGCCTCTATTTTCTCGCTTTTTTCAGAGCTTCGTGCACCGCCGCCTGCATGGCCCTGTAGGTGACGGTGGCTCCTGAGATGCTGTCCACTTTGTCCATATCCTGAGCCTTCACCAGCAACGCGGGGTATTTTTTCATCTCGCGGACCGAAAGCTGGGCGCGACGGTAATCCTCGTCGGAGCCGTTTTTGCCGTAATTTTCGTCCTTGATGGCGCCCAGGGCGTCACGGGCTTCCAGCACACAATCCACGATTCGATTGTCCTTGAGCGTAAGCACCACTTTGGTGACAGAGCCGTGGGCCGATCGGTGTGCGCCCTCGTAAACGCCGTCCCGATAGGTGACGCCGAAGATTTTGTCTTTCGCCGCGAAAAGGCCGCCGCCGATGGCGGCAAGGACAACCGCAGCGATGAATATTTTTTTCATGAGGCCTTCGCTCCCTTTACGTTCTCGGCGTGCCGATGAAATCGGCACGCTGGTCAATGTCCTGAACGACTTTGCCGTGCTCCAGCACAATTCGGCGCTGCGCCGCGCCGCCCACTTCGGGATCGTGGGTGACGACCACCAGCGTGACGCCTTCGCCGTGGAGACGGCGGAAAATATCCACAACGAGACGTTCATTCTCCTCGTCAAGGTTGCCCGTGGGCTCGTCGCCCAGCAGAATGCGGGGCGAATTGATGAGCGCGCGGGCGATGCAAACGCGCTGCTGCTCGCCGCCGGAAAGCTG
>CABTYW010000044.1 GCA_902489135.1 uncultured Synergistaceae bacterium | reverse complement strand
GAAGAGATTGAGGCTCAGCAGAAAGGAGACGAAGGTTCCTCCGAGGCTGGCGCCCATCATGACGATCAGCGATCCTGAAAAAGCCAGCAGCCCTACGTCCACGAAGCCCACGGCAAACGACGTGGCAATGGTGCTGCTTTGAGTGAGCGCCGACAGGACGACGCCCAGCAAAAAGGCCGGAAATCTGTTTTTGGTGAAGCGCGCCATAAGCTCGCGCGCTCTGGTATTCATGTTTTGTCGGAAAAACAGAGCGCTCTGATCCACGCCGAACAGAAACAGCGCGAGACCGCCGAAAATGTTGACGGCACTGAAAAAGTAGTTCATCGACTCAAGCCCTCCCCGCCTCTTCGCAGGGAAGCGGCGTATTACTTTAAATTGATATTCTATGACATTCCTTCCATTCATGCAAGACCGGCGCCGCAAAGAGCACCGCCGACAGCCCGAGGAGAACGGCGCACAGAGGCCGCGACCAAAGCAGCGACACCCCTCCCATGATGAGCGTCATCTGAAGGTTTTGTTCGATCAGAGAGCCCAACACCAGCCCCAGCACCACCGGCGAAAGAGGGTAACGGAATTTTTTGAGCACCCAGCCCACAACTCCGAAAGCCAGGCACACGCCCACGTCGAAAACCGACGAACGCACGGCAAAGCTGCCCACCATGGAAAAGGCGAAAATCATGGGATAGAGCACCGTTTTCGGCACGCGCGTCACTTTAATCCACAGACGGGCGCCCCAAAGGCCCATACAGTACAACACCGCGTTGGCCGCCAGCAAACTGGAGAAAAGGGTATACACCAGTTCAGGCTGCTTTGTAAACAGCTCCGGCCCGGGGCGCAGGTCATGAATCATCAGCGCGCCGATGAGCACCGCCGTGGAGGCGCTGCCGGGAATTCCCAAAGTCAGCAACGGCACCAGAGCGCCGCCCACCGACGAACTGTTGGCGGCTTCCGAGGCCGCCACGCCTTCATAGGCACCCCGACCGAAATCTTCGGGGTGTTTCGACAGCCGCTTTTCCACATCGTAGGCAAGAAATGAAGCGATGGTGCCGCCCGCCCCGGGGAAGATGCCGATGAGCGTTCCCAGAACGCCGGACCGCAAAATGGACCATTTCAGCTTCCAGTACGTTTTCATCGAGGGCCACTGATCCACTGGATTCGCCTCCGCCGCCGAAGAGACATGAAAGTTGCCGGCTTCGACGCTGCTGAACACTTCGCTGAGGGCGAAAAGGCCGATGAGCGCGGGCACAAACGAGAAACCGTCATACAGGTTCAGAACATTGAACGTAAAGCGGCTGACGCCGTTGACGTGATCCAGTCCCACGGTGTTCAGCAGCAGTCCCAGAAGAAGCGCCGACAGAGCCTCGGACCACTTGCTCCCCGCCATGGACGACACCGTGGAAAGTCCCAGCAGCGCCAGAGCAAAGTACTCCGCGGGCCAAAATTTCAACGCGATCTTCGCCAGAGGCGCTGAAAAGAGAATTAAAATCACAATGCCCACGAAACCGCCCCACACCGAGGCAATCAGCGAAATGCCCAGGCCGTAGCCCGGCTTTCCGCTTTTTGCCAGCGGATAGCCGTCGAAGGCCGTCACCACCGCCGAAGGCGTTCCCGGCGTGTTGATCATCACCGCCGTGATGGAGCCGCCGTAGTTGGACGCCAGGTAAATGGCGCAGAGCATCACCATGCCCATGGCGGGCGACATGCCGAACGTAAAGGGAAGCAGGATGGCCACCGCCATGGAAGGCGAAATGCCGGGCATGGCGCCGCCCAAAATGCCCACCGCCACACCGGCGACAACCACCGTCAGCGGGACGAAGCCCATGAGATTATGTAGCCCCGCCATCAAATTGGACAGTATATTCATCGTGCATTCTCCTCTAGGCGAGCAGCCCCGAAAAAAGCGTTCCCGTGGGCAGGTTGATCATCAGAAGTTTATAAAACACCAGCCACGAGAACAACAGCCAGAAAGCCGCCGATCCGACAACCACCGAAAACCGTCTCTCGCCGAAAAACAGCATCAGGACGACCAGCATGACCGAGGTGCTGAGAAAAAAACCCAGCGTCTTAAACTGAGAGACGGCCAGCGCCGCCGCCAAAAAGGTCAAAAAAACGCGTCCGATCTTTCCTCCCTGCGGAGAAGGCGCCTTTTCAGCGCGCCAAATTCGGCCGATTTGCACGCCCGAGGTCAAAAGCAGGGGCCACGCCCACAGACGCGGCATGAGCCGGGAACTGCTGTCGGCCCCCTCCATCTCCTCGACGCCCTGCACAAGAACCAGGAAGACGCAGGCCAGTTCGGCAAAAGCAAGCGCCACAAGCAGCGGCGCAAGACGGTCTTTTTTGCCGCAGACGCAAAAGATCACGGCTCCTGCCGCCAGCCCCGCGGCACACAGGCCGAGAATGACCAGAAGTCCCGATGAAGAATCCAGCGACTGCACGAATTTCTGCATCCACACCCCCACTTTCTTTAAAAAAAAGTTCCTGTTTCTCTGTTCGCAGAAACAGGAACCGTCTTTTGTTTCTCAGGTCTTTATTTCGGCCTTGGCGTCTTACTTGATCATTCCCGCGGCGCGCAGCGCAGCTTTTGCGTTTTCGACGTCCGTTTTCACCTGCAGGGTAAATTCCTTGCGGCCCCAGTCAACGACGTCGATGCCGTCCTTGGTCAGATATTCTGTCCATTCAGGATCCTGAGCGACTTTCCTGTTCAAATTCTCCCACCACTGATAAACCTCTTCGGGAGCGCCCTTGCGGATCGCAAAGCCGCGCCACATAATTTCGTTGTCCAGGCCTTCGTAGCCCAGTTCCGCAAAGGTGGGCGCGTCGGGAAACTGCGGCAGACGCTCTTTGCGGCACAGAGCCAAAATTTTATAGCCCGGGCGTCCGGCCATGTCGGCGGGATTTCCCACGTAGGCGACGCTCTGGCCGCTCAGCGTTCCGGCCATGGCCAGAGGCCCGCTCTTGTAGGGCACCCACTTGGCCTTGATGCCCACGGTGTTCCAAATCTTCACCGCCAGAAGGTGGTCGTTGCCTCCGGGAGCGGGGCCGCTCCAGAGCTGAGAGCCGTCTTTGGCCTTGGCATCGGCCAGCACTTTTTCAAAGGTGTTGAAGTCGCCGTCGGCTGCGCCGATGACGCACTCGGGATCACGCATCAGCATGGCCACCCACTCCATGCTCCAAATCAGATCGTCTTCGCTCTTTCCGGCAGACAGCACTTTGTCCACCACGGCAGTGGTCGGCGCAAAGACCGTATAGCCGTCGGCAGGCAGCTGGAGCACCTGGCCGAGAGCGATCAGTCCGCCGGCCCCTGTAACGTTTTCAACGACGAAAGTGACCTCGGGCACATACTTCTGAGCCACGGCCACGAACTTGCGGCTCGTCACGTCCATCAATCCGCCGGGAGCCACGTAATTGACGATATGAATGGGCTTTTCAGGATAGGCGGCGAAAGCGGTGGAAGCGACCCCCAGCAAAATTGCCGTTGCCGCACCGCAAACCGATTTTTTCAAATTCATCTTCACTCGCTCCTTTTTTTCGTGCAGATTTTATCGCAAAAACACTTTTTTCCGTCCTATGCCTTGAACAGACGTTCAAGCAGTCCGTGTCGAAGGCTCCGATCGCTCACCGTCAGTTCGTCGGAGGCCGTCAGCTCCATGACGGCTTCCACAATGCAGGCACCGGCGAGGATCACGTCGGCGCGTTTAGGCTGAAGTCCCGGGATTTCGCGGCGCTGCTCCAGCGTTTTCGCCGCATAATGGGCAATCTGCGCTCTCACGTCGTCAAGAGTCAGCACGGAACCCTGAATGACCGAAGGGTCATAGACGGTCATTTTGTGCTTCACCGCCGCCATGCTGGTGACGGTGCCGCCCATGCCCACAAGGAATTTCACCGGGCCGACGACGCCGCCCTCGCTGAGCTCTTTTTTAATGGCGGCACGGGCTGCCGCCAGTTTATCGACGGGAACGGGCATCTGCGACAGGTAGTCTTCCGTAAAGCGCACGGCGCCCACGTTCAGACTGAATTTTTTCGTGATCTTCCCGGCGCGGCCGAACACGAATTCCGTGCTGCCGCCGCCGGCGTCCATGGTCACCAGATCGGCTTGAGAAGCTCCTGCAATGCCCGACAGCACCGCCACATAGGAAAGCTGGGCTTCCTCTTCGCCCGGCAGAACGCGGAGCGTGAGGCCGCAAAGCTCTTTGACACGGGCGATGAAGGCTTCGGCGTTGTGCGCCGTACGAAGCGCCATGGTTCCCACAATGCGGATGTCATCGGCGCCCGCCGATCGGGCCTCTTTCACGAAGGCCGCGACGGACTGCGCGTTTCGCTCAAGGGCCTCGGCGCTGATGCGGCCGCTGTCCTTCAGCCCCTCTCCCAGACGGGCGATGTCGTTGGCGTCCTTGATAACTTTCCAGCCTTCCGACCCGTCTCCCTCGGCGAGGCAGAATTTAACGGAGTTGGTCCCCACATCGACAACTGCTTTTTTCTGCGCCATTTTACGCCATCCCCACCGATTTCTTCATGGCCTGAATGTAGTTCATATTGGCGGCGCCCTTCATGCCAAGATCCTTGACGACCTTCATGATCACCGCGGGATCTTCGTGCTCGATGCACATGGTCCGCCAGGGGATGCCGTTAAACTGCGCTTCGGCGATTTCAGCCGTGGTGCCTTCAAGCTTATAAATGCTGCGGTTCTTGCTGACTTTAACAAGCTCAAGCTCCGCGCAGGGCTTGACGACCTCGTCGATAAACTGATCATGGGAATAGGTTTCCCGATGAAGTTTCGGAAGCTGCACTTTCAATATCTCCGCCAGCTCGTTCAGCGTGTCCTTTGAAACGGGAAAACCCGTTTTCAGCACGGGTTTCCACTGTTCGAGCCCGTCGGCATTGACGTTCTGAAGGGATTTGACGTCAATAAGATCAAAGCGGATTTTTACGTTTTCGCCGCTGTTTCTGGAAAGAATGTACTCTTCTTCCGTTTTTTTGCAGGAATCCATGGGCAATGCGGAAAGCGCCTTCTCGGCCTCGCCGAAATCGCCCTTTCCGAAAGTCCGCCATTCCCAACGCGCAACAATGGTCATCCGATGTCCTCCTCACCAATTTTCATCGCCACAAAATTCAGTTTGCTCTGAAAGGCCTCGGAGGCCTCTCAATCTCTGCCCAGAATAGGCGATCTCCGTAAAATAATTGGTCATTGAAATGTAAAATTCAGGCAAAGCGGAACTTCTTTCGCCTCCGCCCCTTCAATGACGCACCGAAAACGCTCCTCAACGCCCCGTAAGCGCCCCTCAGACCGTCTTCCCCGCCGAGGAAAAAACGTGAAAATCTCTTTTGAAGCGCCATGAGTCAAGCTTTGTATCTTTATATTATATTGACTGTTTTTATTATTCTCTCCCATGGCGGCCTTGTCAAGCAAAAGTTCCTTGCCGCCCGGCGCCCTTAAAATCTCGCTCGGACATTTTCGCTCCTTGAGATGTATTCGCTTTACGGGGAATTGTCTCCGTCCGTTACAAAAAACGGAAGAAGTCTTTCGACTTCTCCCGTTTTTTTATCCTGAGATTTTACTTTTCGGGTGCGTCGTCAAGGGTGATGGGCGCCGCCTCAGCCAAACTCTTATAGATCAGATACCGTCTTCTGGCGTCGCGCTCGGCCTTGGCATAGAGCTCCTCGGCCACTGCGGGGTTGGTCTTCATCAGCGACGTGTAGCGGTTCTCGCTCATCAGGAAGTCGCGGAAGGAAGCCGTGGGCGCCTTGGAATCGAGGACGAAGGGGTTCTTGCCCTGCGCCTCGAGCTCGGGATTGTAGTGATACAGGTGCCAGTATCCCGCCGCAACGGCCTTCTTCTCCTGCTCCTGGCTCTTGCCCATGCCGGACTTGAGGCCGTGGTTGATGCAGGGGGAATAGCAAATGATCAGCGAAGGTCCGTCATAGGCTTCGGCCTCGGTAAGAACCTTGACCAACTGGTTTTTGTCGGCGCCCATGGCGCACTGAGCCACATAAACGTAGCCGTACGTCATGGCGATGCGGCCCAGATCCTTCTTGGCGACCTTCTTGCCCGCCGCAGCGAACTTCGCCACTGCGGAAGCCGGGGTGGCCTTCGAGGACTGACCGCCGGTATTTGAATAGACTTCGGTGTCGAAGACCAGAACGTTGACATTCTCGCCGCTGGCCAGGACGTGATCCAAACCGCCGAATCCGATGTCGTAAGCCCATCCGTCTCCGCCGAAGATCCAGACGGATTTCTTCACCAGGTAATCGCTGAGATCGGCTACGCGGGAAAGCTTGGCGTTGAGTTCGTCGTCGCCCAGGTCGGTGTCGAGGATCTCGTAAACGCCTTCGGCGGCCGTCTTGCTGGCCGCGGCGTCATCGCGGCCGTCCAGCCACTTCTGAAGGGCGGTGCGAACTTCTTCGGGCAGTTTATCGGAAGCCAAAAGCGCTTCCACATTGTCCGTCAGGTCTCTGCGGCTGTTCTTCACCGACATGGCCATGCCGTAACCGAACTCGGCGTTGTCCTCAAACAGAGAGTTCGCCCAGGTCGGGCCCTGTCCGAGGGCGTTGGTGGTGTAGGGCATGCTGGGAGCGGACGCGCCCCAAATGGAGGAGCATCCCGTGGCATTGGCGATCATCATGCGGTCGCCGAAGAGCTGGGTCACCAGTTTGGCATAAGGCGTCTCACCGCAGCCGGCGCAGGCGCCGGAGAACTCAAAGTACGGCATGGCGAACTGGCTGTTCTTCACGTTGTGGATGTTGACGCGATCGGATTTGTCGCTGACGTGTTCGGCGGCAAAATGCCAGTTTTCCTTCTGATCCAGCTGCGTGCCCAGCGGTTTCATGTCAAGAGCCTTCACGGGGCAGATGTCGGCGCAGTTGCCGCAGCCCAGGCAGTCAAGCGGGCTGACCTGCATACGGAAGTGAAGTCCGGCGAGTTCCTTGGGCTGTTTGACGTCGATGGTCTCAAAGCCCTCGGGCTTGCAGGCCATTTCAGTCTCGTCAAGCAACACGGGACGAATGGTGGCGTGGGGACAGACCATGGCGCACTGGTTGCACTGGATGCACTTGTCCTTGTTCCAATGGGGGACAAACACGGCGACGCCGCGCTTCTCGAAGGCGGAGGTGCCGTTGGGGAACCGGCCGTCTTCAATGCCCAGGAAGGTGCTGACGGGAAGCTTGTCACCCTCCATGGCGTTCATGGGATCCACGATCTCACGGACAAAATCGGGGCGCTCGTCGCAGCAACCCGTCTTCTCGTCGCAGGGGGCGTCGATGGCGTCGGCCCACGACGCGGGGATGTTGACTTTCTTCAGTGCACCGCTGCCCTGATCCACGGCGGCGTTGTTCATCTTCACGATGTCTTCGCCCTTGCGGCCGTAGGACTTCTGAATGGCGCTCTTCATGTACTTGACGGCGTCTTCCATGGGGATCACGTTGGCGAGCTTGAAGAACGCCGACATCATCACCATGTTGGTGCGGTTGCCGAGGCCGATCTTCTGGGCAATGTCGGTGGCGTCGATGATGTAAAGCGAGATGTCGTTCTTCGCCAGATAGCGCTTCACTTTGGCGGGAATATGGGCCTCAAGAGCTTCGTCGCTGAGCCACTGGGTGTTCAGAAGGAAGGTGCCGCCCTTCTTCAGGCCGGCCGTCACATCGTACTGGCGCAGATATTCCTGCTTGTGGCAGGCCACGAAATCGGCACTGTGAATGAGATAGGTGGACTTAATGGGCTTCTTGCCGAAGCGGAGATGCGACACGGTGACGCCGCCGGATTTCTTGGAGTCGTAGGAGAAATAGCCCTGGGCGTACAGGTCGGTGTTGTCGCCGATGATCTTGATGGCGTTCTTGTTGGCGCCCACCGTGCCGTCGGAACCGATTCCCCAGAACTTGCAGCGAATGGTTCCTTCGGGAGCGGCGTTGATCTCTTCGCCGAGAGGCAGGGAGCGGAAGGTCACATCGTCCACAATGCCCACGGTGAAGTGGTTCATGGGTTTGTAGCTCTTCAGGTTGTCATAAACCGCCTTAATTTCCGTGGGCGTAGTGTCCTTGGAGCCGAGACCGTAACGCCCGCCCACGATCAGAGGACGGTCGGCTTCGCCGTATTCCTCGAAGAGAGAGCACACGTCGCTGTACAGAGGCTCTCCCAGCGCACCGGGCTCTTTGCAGCGGTCAAGCACGGCGATCTTTTTCACCGTAGAAGGCAGAACCTTGAAGAAATACTTGGGGCTGAAGGGACGGAAGAGGTGGACAACAATCAATCCCACCTTTTCGCCGCGGGCTCTCAGATAATCCACCGTTTCTTCGGCCGCCTGGCAGGCCGAACCCATGCAGACCACCACGCGCTCGGCCTCGGGATCGCCGTAGTAGTTGAAGGGATGGTACTCGCGGCCCGTCAGCTTGCTGAGCTCGTCCATGTAATGAACGACCGTCTCGGGCAGCTCGTCGTAGAAGGAATTGCGGGATTCCATGGTCTGGAAGAAGATATCGGGGTTCTGAGCCGTGCCCTTGATGTAGGGGTGCTCGGGATTGAGAGAATCGGCCTTGAACTCGGCGATGGCGTCATAGTCCACCAACTTGGCCAGATCTTCGTACTCAAGAACTTCAATTTTCTGGACTTCATGGGACGTACGGAAGCCGTCGAAGAAATTCAGGAACGGAATGCGCGCCTTGATGGCGGAAAGGTGCGAAACCGCCGTCAGATCCATGACTTCCTGAACGCTTGAAGAGGCCAGCATGGCAAAGCCCGTGCTGCGGCACGCCATTACGTCGCTGTGGTCGCCGAAAATCGAAAGGGCGTGGGTGGCCAGGGTGCGCGCGCTCACGTCAAAAACTGCGGGGAGACGCTCGCCGGCGATTTTGTACATGTTGGGAACCATGAGAAGCAGTCCCTGGGAAGCGGTAAAGGTGGTCGTCAGCGATCCGGCGCTCAGCGAACCGTGAACGGCTCCCGCGGCGCCGCCTTCGGCCTGCATCTCGTGAATTTCAACCACGCGGCCGAAAATGTTCTTTCGGCCCTGTGCGGCCCACTCGTCGCAGTCTTCGGCCATGGGCGAAGAAGGCGTGATCGGGTAGATCGCGGCGACCTCAGTAAAAGCGTAGCTGACATGTGCGGCGGCCATATTGCCGTCCATAGTCTTCCAATGCTTTGCCATTTGTAAAATTCCCCCTTGGAATTTAATTTTTCTTGCAGCAAATCGGCCAAGGCGGGTGAAACCGCCTGATCCTCAATGCGCGAAGCCCTAAAACACGTTCATGTTCAACAGCGATGACCAGAATTTCACAATCCGACTTCGTCTATTTTACCACGAAAGAAAAAAAGAAAAACACTCCCGCAGGCTCGCCAAGCCCCTCAGTTTTTTGACGGCGCCGAAGAAACAAAAATGTATACTGTATTTTCGCCCTTATTATAGCATACTTCATCGTTCAGCGCCTATCCCGGAAAATTTTTCTGTCGTCCTTTGGTGGTCAAGCCGTCTCCGGCCTTCGAAAAAAAAAGATCACTGGGCAGGAACGTCGTTCACAAAACGGGAGCGAACTGCCGCGTTTTCGAAAAAATAAATCGCAGCGGAATGTCGGACCTGTTGCCACCGAAAGACGCAACGTCCGATAAAGCGCCGCGAAAGGTCGGTCAGCTTAAAAAGACGTCCAGCGGCTTCAAAATCACCGCCCCGTGTTTTTGGCTCTTCTGACAGCGCTTTTTATCCTCGGAGAGCCGGCGCCCCTCGGAGCGGCAATTTCAGCGACCGCTTTTTTCCACATTCAGGCGATGCAAAAAGCTGACCTGCGGCCGCCCCGTCTCAGGATGGGGCACGATGCGCGTTTTCACGCGGTAAATCCGCGCAATAAGCTCGGGCGTGATCACATCCTGAGGCCGCCCTGCCGCAGCGACACGACCCTGAAAGAGCACATAAAGGCGGTCGCAGTATTGTGAAGCGAGGTTCAGGTCGTGCATGACCACCAGCGAAGCGACCCCCAGACGCCGTATTAAATCCATAATCTCCAGCTGATAATAAATGTCCAGATGATTGGTCGGTTCGTCGAGAACCATGAAATCCGTATCCTGCGCGACGGCGCGAGCGATGAGCGTGCGCTGCTTTTCGCCGCCGGAAAGGCTTGAAAAAAGTCGGTTCGCTTTCTGCGACAGCCCCGCGTAATCCAGGGCCCGGGCGACACGACGTCGATCCAGCGCCGTGTCGCGCTCTGCGCCCTTTTTGTAGGGATAGCGTCCCATGGCGACAATCTCGGCCACCGTGAAGTCAAACTGCGACGGCATCTCCTGAGGCACGGCGGCACAGCGGCGCGCCGCCTCCGAAGCCGACATTTTCCACAGATCTTCGCCGTCAAGGATGAGCTTGCCGCAGTCGGGCCTGTTGACGCGGTACACGCAGCGAAGAAAACTCGACTTGCCGCTGCCGTTGGGGCCGATGACGCCCACCAATTCCCCCCGGTTCACCGTTACGTCGATGCCGTCAATAATGCAGCGCCCCCCCGCCTGCCATTGCAGTCCGGAAGCGCTGAGCTTTTCACTCATTGACGCCCTCCCCGGCGCAGCATCCCAATAAAAAACGGCGCGCCGACCAAGCCGGTGACAATGCCCAGCGGCAATTCACGCGGCGCCATAACGGTGCGCGAGAACACATCCGCCCAAATCAGAAAAATGGCCCCGAGAAACGCACCCAGCGGCAGCACGCGGCGATGGTCCGCTCCGACCATCATACGCACCATGTGAGGCACCATCAAGCCCACAAAACCGATGGAACCGCTGACAGCCACAAGTCCCCCCGTAAGCACCGACGTGATGACGAAAAGAAAACGGCGGAACTTCTGCACATCTACGCCCAAGGCGACGGCACTTTCGTCGCCCAGCAGCAAAGCGTTGAGCGACCGTGACTGAATTACAAGGAGGACAAGACAGAAGGCGACAATGAAAAAAGGAATGGGCAACCGTTCCCATCTTGCGCCGCCGAGCCCGCCGAGCATCCAGAACATGGCCGTCTCCGCACCGCTGCGTTGATTGAGGTAAACAAGGAAATTGGTCAGCCCCGCAAAGATGTAATTCACGGCCAATCCCGAAAGAACCATTCGCCAGGGCATCAGGCCGCTGCCGCGGCCGGCGATGAGAAACACCAGCGCAAAGGCCGTCAGAGCGCCGAAAAAAGCAAAGGACGATACCATGGGCATGGCCCAAAAATCCATGGCCGCCCATTTGCCCGCAAACAAAATCGCTGTCACCGCCCCGGCGCAGGCGCCTGAAGAAATACCCAGCACATAGGGGTCGGCCAGTGAATTGCGCACCAACGACTGAATAGTCGCTCCGGTCATCGCCAACCCTGAACCGACCAGCGCCCCCAGCAACACGCGGGGCAAGCGAAGGTGCCATACGATGCCCACCTCGTTTTTCGGCCAATCGCGGGCGAACGTTCGCCACTGGGGAAAAATGCGATGCATAATAATGCCCCATACTCGACCAAAGGGAATATGCACAGACCCCATGGATACGCCCAACGTGATGGAGAAAAATAAAAGAATGCAGAGGATCAGGGCAAGCAGCCCTATCCTCTGCCGAATTGAAAAGAGACGCATGGATTTTTTTTCAGAACAGCTCGGGATGATAAAACTTCGCGAGAATTTCCAGACCGTCGACGGCGCGAGGCCCGGGATAGGTGTTTTCCACGCGCGTCCCATAGATGCGATTATTCTTCACGGCCTTCACGCCCGACAGCTCGGGCATATGCCGCAACGTTTCGGCGACCTTGTCGCAGTCAATGGCGACCCCGTAGGCGAGAATGACAATAACGTCGGGGTCGCGGCCGATTACATCCTCCCAGGTCACCTTGATCCAACTGTCGTCGATGTTGGCGAAAATGTTTCGTCCGCCGGCCAGAGCCGTCAACGCGCTGGGCATAGCCTGCCCTCCCACCGTTTTCGGGGCGGATCCGATGGCAACGTCCCCATCGGTGACCACGCGCAGAATAAAGACGTTCAACGGTTCCTGAACCGCTGACGTTTTGTCCGTCACCGCCGTCGCACGGGCCTTCATGGAGTCGATCACCTTCGCGGCTTCGTCCTGAACGTTGAAAATCATGCCCAGATTCCGCAGATCGGTGTAGGTGTCTTCAAGGCTGACAGGCGCCTTTTTCATGACGCGAATGAGCGATTCGGTGATGGCATAGCTCTTGATGCCGTATTTATCGAGCTCGTCGGGAGTAATGGCGCTGCCCGACGTGTCACCGGGAATGTCCAGACCGTAGAAGTAGCCCGACAGGAACATGTCGGGATTGGCTCCCACCAGCTGCTCCAGCGTGATGTAATCGTCGGAGATCATCCTGAGTTTCGACAAGCGCTCGACGTACTTGTCGGAAACCGTCATTCGCGAGGGATTGAAACCGGCGTGGCCGATGACGCGGCCGTCAAGTCCCAATGCGAACATCAGTTCGATGATGTTGCTGTCACCGTTGGTGACGACGCGCTCAGGCGCTTTTTCGAAAACGACCTGGCGATTGCCATTGTCAATCGTTACGGGGTAAACGCTCTCCGCCGCAAAGGATGCCCCGGCCATGACCAACAAAGCCAGCGCCGCTGCCAGCGCCGCTGAAAAATTACGAAAAACTTTCTTCATCGTGACAAACCTCCTGCATTGAACAAGTTCGAACCGGTTGTCAGTTCGTCTCTATAAAAAACGCAGGCATAAAAAAACACGGCCCGCGGCCGTGCTTTTGAAAGACAGTGGTGTCCATCCTCTGTCCCGAAAAGATTTCGCCCGCGCAAAAACCTTTCTCCTCGTCACCCGGCGCGTATCCTGACTCCCCCTCATCCTAGCGCGGAGCTCTTCCCAAAGGTTACAGGCCCTCAGTGAGCGTCATACCGTTTCGTCAGGGGTTACAGTGGCGGGGCCGCGCAGGATTTTCACCTGCTTCCGACACCCGGCAACGTTAAATTTGTATCTATATTATAAGTGCCGCAAAGGACCCTGTCAAATACGAAGACTGCACAAAATCACAGGTCGCCGGCGCTTCAGATACTTCATTTATTACCCATTCTCAACAGTTGGAGAATGCTTTCACTGGCAAGCCCGGTCCGGGGAAAATATACACAGGCGCCACCTTCCATACATTCCACACACTCTGCCGCCGCAGTTTCATCATTGCCCCGCCATGGAAAGGAAAATCCGCTCAGTGACAAAGGCACAGACAAAAAGATCGGTCGCGTGAACCTTGAATTACTTCATTTTCTGAAAACGAGAAAGTCAACATCACAAATTGAAGATCACGATATTTCCGTGCTTCCCAACGGAGCGCAAATTATTTTTCAATCAATCCATCGAAAAAATAAACAGCTACGCCTCAAAAGGTGCACCCTCGCTCCTTTTGTTTCGGCGCGAAGGTACATACAAAATTTTTTCCAAAAAGGAACTTAACTGCAAATCCTTTTCAGTCTCTTTTCATAACGGCGCTGCAGCTGCTCCAGCGCGAGGACAATAAGCCAATACATCATCACCATTGACATGTAGGCCTCGAAATAGCGAAAGGTAATACCAGCCTGTATTTTAGCAACAGCGGTAATGTCGAGAATACCTATGGTGAATGCAAGGGAGGAACCCTTGATGGCGTCGATCAAATTGTTAACGATACCCGGAACAGCTACTGGGATAGCTTGTGGAATTACGATCAGTTTCATGGTCTGCATTCTTGTCAGGTTAATAGATTTAGCCGCTTCAATCTGCCCGCGATCCACTGCCATAAAAGCACCGCGAATAATTTCGCTCATGTACGCGCCGCTGTTCAGCGCAAGCGTCAGCATAAACCCTTCAATCTTCCCCATAGACGCCAAACTTGAGACTAATCGCGGCAAACCAAAATAGATCATAAAAAGCTGCCCAATGAAGGGTGTGCCTCGAAAAAAAGAAACGTAAGCTTTACAAAGAAAATTCAAAAGCGGAGTTTTAAAGATAATTGGGAGTGTCACCATAAGTCCCAGAAAAAGCGATGCCGCAAAAGGCAGAACGGTGATAGCCATGGTTCGTGGCAAAGCAGGCAACATTTTAACAAAAACCCGCACAACGAAATCCAGATCCATGAACGTACCTTTGCCTCCTGCTTAATGTGTCACAGTAAAGTCAAAGTTAAACCATTTTTCTGAAATGCTCCGCAACGTTCCATCCTCTTTCATGGCCTTTAGGCTTTTATTTGTCGCCTCACGCAGAGCATCGCCTTCAGACGACTTAGCAAAAGGATAAGCACTTTCGGAATAAACGCCGCTTCCAATTAACACTTTAATTTTATCTGCGCCAAAACGCTGGAGCGCTTCAATAGCAATCGTCTGAGATTGGATACAGGCATCGATTTTCCCCATAATGACATCCTGCATGGCCGTATCGTCAAAGTAGACTCGCTTAATCTTTATGTTGTTTTCCTTTTCGATCCGATTGATAAATTCCTCATCGACAGATCCGGGAACCATGCCAATACTTAAGCCATCAAGATCTTTAAAGGTTTTCGCATTGATCGCAGGGCGTGACATGAGATTTTGCTCGTCATAAAGATAGGCATCGCTAAAATTGTATACCTCTCTGCGCGTTTCAGTGGGGGCAAGACAGTTGGCGACAGTGTCGAGACGACCGTCTGTTATCATCCCCAGTAGACTCGAAAAAGGCATCTGTTCAAATTTCACCGTCCAGTTGTTTCTTCTTGCTATCTCTTCCCAGACATCAACTTCAAAACCTTCAAGTTCTCCTTTGTCATTAAGTACAGTAAAGCCAGCAGTTGAACCGTCCATACCAACTCTTACAATTTTTTTCTCCGCTCCAAAAGCACATGAAGCAAAAAGTACGGCCAAGAACGCACAAAAACAAAGCATCGTTTTTTTCATAATTTTAACTCTCCCTTAGCAAATCAAAGAATTCTTTTATCCTCTTATGTTTCGGACGTTGAAAAATCTCTTCGGCTGTACCTTGTTCCAAAATCTCTCCTCCTTCCATAAAAACAACTCGATCAGAAACCTCTCTGGCAAAGTTCATCTCGTGAGTGACCACAAGCATGGTTTGCTTACTCTGCGCCAAACCACGGATAATTCCCAAAACGTACTTAACTAGTTCAGGATCTAACGAAGAAGTCGGCTCATCAAAGAGCATAAGTTCCGATTCAACCGCCATAGCTCGGGCAATAGCAATGCGTTGTTGCTGCCCCCCTGATAGCTGTCTGGGGTAACTGTCTCTCTTATCTTCGAGCCCGACAATGTGTAAAAGCTCATTGACTCGATGTTTTACACGCGTCGGTTTCCATCTTTTAACTTTTTGCAAATGCAAAGCGATGTTTTCAGCCGCAGTCAGATTTGAGAATAAGGAAAAGTTTTGGAATACCATTGAAGTATGGGAACGCAGTTCACGCACCAAATTTTTATCTAGTCCAGAAAAATTAAATACCGTGCCGTTCTCAAAAGAAATCGAGCCATGGTCAGCTTTTTCAAGATAGTTAATGCATCTTAAAAAAGTCGACTTACCTGTTCCTGAAGGTCCAATAATAGAGATCACTTCGCCAGAATTTATATCCAAATCAATGCACTTTAGAACTTGTAGCGAACCAAATCTTTTCTGAATGCCGCGAATTTTGATCATGAAGAGATCCTTTCACACAACACGAAATTTCATTGATTATGCAGTTCTTCTCCTTTAATAGAATTTAAAAATATTAAAATAATACGTATCGTATGCGTCGTAAAATAATGCGAAAAAAATAAAAATATTTTATCTTTTTGGGCACCCATGCAAGGTCACTTTGCAGAGCATGCATCCATAAATACATTCTTCTAAGGTATAATTATAATACCACTAAATTAAAACAAGCGCATTGTTTTTCTATAAATTTTAATATCCATGACCCGTCTCAGATGTTTTTTCGCATCAAAAAAATCACTTTCAAAGCAACTCTCTTTTAAGTCTGCATGCGTCATAACTGAAACAGATCGAACACTTCAAAGCCGACACCGATTAACCTGTTGGAGTGATTTCGGATAAAAGCAAAAATCTTGCTCCATCCGCTGTGAAAGAGCCTCGGGCAAATAGGCGCCGCACCCCGCAACAAGCGTACAGCATGTGACCTCGGCGTACAGTGTCTTTTCGTTTTCCTGAAGCAGGAAGTTCAAGCAGATTTCTCCCACCGTCACTTCGCGCCGAAGCAGCCGTGCGCCGCTCCCCTGGCATAGCCGGGGCGAGCGCGATGAACAGATGAACACTCTTTTCGCCGGGTCGCTTAACAAAGAAGCGCCGCCGGGAAGACGGTTTCTTCCCGACGGCGCTTTTCATATGAGCAGTTGTCACTTCATCGGTCGCAT
>CABTYW010000043.1 GCA_902489135.1 uncultured Synergistaceae bacterium | reverse complement strand
TTCAGGAAAACGAAAAGACACTGTACGCCGAGGTCAAATGCTGTACGCTTGTTGCGGGCTGCGCCTATTTGCCCGAGGCTCTTTCACAACGGATGGAGTAAAGATTATTGCTTTTATCCGAAATCATTCCAACAGATTAATCGGTGTCGGCATTAAAGTGTTCGATCTGTCCCGGTTTGACGCATACATACTAAAAAGTGAAAAAACCCGGCTATGCCAGGGGAGCGGCGCACGGCTGCTTCGGCGCGAAGTGACGGTGGGAGAAATCTGCTTGAACTTCCTGCTTCAGGAAGACGAAAAGACACTGTACGCCGAGATCAAATGCTGTACGCTTGTTGCGGGGTGCGCCGCCTATTTGCCCGAGGCTCTTTCACAGCGGCTGGAGCAAGATTTTTGCTTTTATCCGAAATCACTCCAACAGGTTAAGATAGAGCAGGCTGACACCCGCACCGCAAAAAAACGTTCGCCATTCACATTTTCTTCAAAGATAGATGAAAAGCCGCGCTGAGCGAGGTTATTTTGCGGACGAGCGGTTATTTCTCATGCCATTTCGCAGACCGTTCCAACCCCTTCGCAGGTGTTGCCGAAGTTGAGGGGCACGAAGTTTTCTGTTGTTTGGCCAATTCCCGGCGCCTTTGGGAACTGATCTGTCCAGATGGATTGGTCCTGTTGCTTTTTGCCTTGCGCCGATGTGCTGGTGGCGCCGTCGTCGGGGAAGGCCGATTACGCGGCGCCGGCGACCCGAAGGTTTCGCGGCGTAGTGGCGCCGCTGCACGCCACTGCGCCAGTGATCTGACGGCGGCGACAGTGGGAGCGGGGCTGCTGGCGGAACTTTTCGACGGGCGGGGTTTTTCCCCGTGGCCGAAAGATTTCTACAATGCCGTTGGCTGTGATCCGATGATTGTAGCTTATTTGACGGGAAGAAACGCGACGAGACTGTGGACAAGGGCGGAACGCAAGGCTTTCTCTCTGTTCGCGGTCTCTCTTTTTAGTTTTTTGCAGGCGGGGCGCGTAAATCGGATTTGACATGTATCGCTCATAGAGGGATGCGACGGGTTGTTTCTCGGGGAGGCGGAATGTGCCGCTCATGTAATGCAACATATTAGGACGCCCCGTTGGAGCGATGCGTCGTGGTGTGCGGCTTATCCGAGGTGGCGATGTGTTCTTGCGGGGCTGCTGCGGGGACTTTCGGCGGGCGGGGCTTTTGCTCCAGCGGCTTTATTTTATGTGATGGCTTCTTGTTTCTCCCTGTCTTTCGGTTGGGCTGCCTGTGGACGAACGTGATCTTTTTGAACGGGCGATCCATCAAACGGGCCATTGCCATTGTAAAAAGCACTACAAAAAAAGCAGCTTTTCCTTGTGGAAAAGCTGCTGACGGAATGCCTCAAAAACTGACGTTCCGGGATGGTTTAATGCCGGGGCTTGAGGGAATCGCGGTAGATTTTCGCCACGGCTTCGCTGGTGGCGGGTACAGGTGCGATATCGAGCAGACCGCCCAGCGACGGCGTTTCGCGGGTGAGGCGGACGAGTTTTTCCACGTCGGCTTCGGTGTAGCCCAGGTCTGACAGTTTCTCCGTTACGCCCATCTTGAAGAGCCACTGCTCGACGGCGTCGGCAGCCGCCGATGCGTTGGCGGGGTCGGCGGTGATGCCGCCGGGCAGCATGGGACGCAGCACGTCGATCAGAGTTTCCGAGACGGCGGGCCAGCAGGTCTCGACGACGGAAGGCAAAATCATGGCCAACCCGAGGCCGTGGGTGAGTGTGGGCTTGATGGCCGAAAGGGGATGCTCCAAGGCGTGAGTGAAATGCAGCATGCCGTTGTCAAAGGAAATGCCGGCGATCATCGAGGCGTAAAGCAGGTAATAGCGGGCTTCGAGGTCGTCGGGATTGGCGACGGCGCGCGGAAGGTATTTGTCCACGAGCCGCACGGTTTCTTCGGCAAACAGAATGGTGTAGGGCGACGAGAAGATTTTTGAGGTGGCCGCTTCGATGACGTGGTTGACGGCGTCGATGGAGACGTAACGGGTCTGGTTGGCACCGAGCCCGGTCATCAGCGCGGGATCGTCGATGGCATAGGTGGGATAAATGCAGTCGTAGGCGATGGCCGGTTTAAAATCTTTTTCGAGGATGGTGGCAACGGCAAAGCGGTCCACTTCGGTGCCGGTGCCGTGGGTGAGGTTGATGGCCACGATGGGCTTGGCTTTTTCGGGAGTGAAGCGATATTCGTAGAGGTCACGGGCATCTTTGTCGGTGTATTCCAGCAGGATGGCCGCGCTTTTGGCCGAGTCGATGGGGCTGCCGCCGCCGATGCCGAACACGGCGGTGGCGCCGATGGTCTTGCCGAGGGCTACGGCTTCGTCGATGCCGTCGACCGTCGGATTGGGCGTGATCTTGTCGTAGTGGACGTAGTTGATGTTGTGGTTCTTGAAAGCTTTGAGCACGAAATCCCACGCGCCCGTGGCTTTATAGGAACCGCGTCCCGTGACTACCAGCACATTTTTGACGCCTTGGGCGGCCAGCGCTTTGCAGATGTCGTCCACTTTGCTGATGGCGCCGACGCCGAAGTAGCACTTGGTGCAAGTCAAAATTTCTTTGACCTCGCGGATGTTAATATTTTTTTCCCACATAATACCCCATCCCTCTCCTTAAAGTGATAATATTCACATGCTTGAGACTGAAATCACAATACATCCTTTCGGGAGATCTGTCAACCGTCAATTGGTGCGGCGGGGCATTTTTTGTCTAAAGAAATTTTTGCAGACGGCTCGGCCGGAGGAAGATAAAAACATCCCGTTTCAGCACGAATGTGAATGCCACGTGCTGAAACGGGATGTTTTCGGTGACGGAATTAAGCGCGGCGCTCTTTGATGCGGGCACTTTTTCCGCTGAGCTTGCGCAGATAGTACAGCTTGGCGCGGCGGACGCGGCCGAGGCGTTTGACTTCGATTTTGGCGACGGTGGGGCAGTGAAGAGGGAAAATTCTCTCGACGCCGATGCCGTTGCTGATCTTGCGGACGGTGAAGCTTTCGCTGATTCCGCCGTGTTTGCGGGCGATGACGACGCCTTCGAAGGCCTGAAGACGCTCGTGAGCACCTTCGGTGACCTTGACGGAGACGCGGACGGTGTCGCCGGGGCGGAACTCCGGAATGTCATTTTTCAGGTATTTCTGTTCTACCAGTTTGACTCTGGGATCCATAATGGTAACCTCCCTGCTTGCAAATGTTTATCTGGAACCGAAAAATCGATCCAGTGTGACGGAAACGAGAGCGGTGCGAGGCAATGCTCCACCGGTGGTTTCCTGCGGGCGCATATAGGTGACTTTTCCTCCTGCGGCGGGCGTGCCGAAGAGGATGAGCACGGGGCCGTCGTGCTCGACCATCTGCCGTTTGGCTTCCATCCAGGGAATTCCCCCGGGAAACTCCGCGGCGACGGTGAGAAGTGGGCCGTGTTTTTTTCGCTCCGCCCAAGCACTCATGCGGCGCACGGTGGGGACGACTTTGATTTCCGAAAAGGCGCCCAGCTTTTGGCGCAAAGCGTCGAAGTCCGCAAAATCTTCGGGCGATGCCGCAACGCGACTGATTCCATAGGCTTTGGCGGTTTCGAGAAGCCGCGGAAGGTCTGCCGTCAGGCCGGCGTCGCTGCTTGAAAGGCAGAGGCCGAGATAGACTTCGTCTTCCAGGTATTCCATGACGTTGGCGCGGCTCAGCAGATCGGGGCGGCGAGCCAGCGTTCGGGATGCGGCGGTGCGGCGGCGCCATTTTTCGATGAGAGCGTCGTTGCCCGACGTCAGCACGGCCGGAACTTTCATGTCCTGCCAAACGGCGGGGCGCGTAAAATGCGGCGTGTCGAGCATGCCGTTATAAAACGAATCGTCGGTGACGGAGCTTTCTTTGCCGACAACGCCGGGAATGAGGCGTGAAAGCGCGTCAATCAGTGTCATGGCGGGAATTTCTCCGCCTGTCAGGACGAAATCGCCGATGGAATATTCCAGATCGACGTACTTTTGCACGAAGCGCTCGTCAAGGCCTTCATAGTGTCCGCAGAGAATCACCAGATGATCCTCTTTGGCCAAAGATTCTACAAGATCCTGAGTGAGCACGGCTCCGGCAGGCGTGGGAAAGAGGGTTTTCATTGGCTTCGTTGCGACGGAATTGAGCGCGTCTTCCAGCACTTGGGGCATGAGGGTCATTCCGCCTTTGCCGCCGAAGCTGTAATCGTCAATCTGGTGATAGGCGCCTTTGGAGAAATCGCGGAGATTGACGGTGCGGACTGTCAGCAGGCCGCGCTCTACGGCGCGTCCGATGATGCTGGTGTGGAGAAAACTGTCCAAAAAATCCGGGAAAGCGGTTATGACGGTGATTTTCACAGTTCCCACAGTCCTTCGATGAGGTGGAGCGTAACGCGGCCTTTCCGGAGGTCGGCGTTCAGCAAGAACTGCGGCGTGGCGGGGATGAGATGGTCTTTCCCGAAGTCGTCGCGGACGATCATCAGGTCCGACGATCCGTTGGCCGCCATGTCTCTGACGGTGCCGAGACGGGTGCCGCCGTCGTCAAAGGCGTCAAGGCCGATGAGGTCACTGATCCAGAATTCTCCCGGCGCCAGCGGAACGCGCTCTTCGGGCAAAATTTCCACGGTGCAGCCGCGAAGGGCATCGGCATGATCGCGATCCTCCACGTCCTGCAGCAGCACCAGAAAATATCCTCGATCAAGAACGTTGCGGACGCGGCGAACGGCATAGTTCCCCGCCCATTCTCCATTTCGATAGAGCGAGAGCTCCGTCATGGAAAGAAATCTCTCGGGAAAATCGGTAAGGGGCCGTATTTTGAGTTCGCCGTGCACGCCGTGGGAGCCCTGCACCTGACCGATAATGACTCTGACGCAGGACATGGAACTTTTTACTCGGCGTCTTTCTTGGCCGTTTCGGCGACGTCCACTTCCACTTTGTCTCCGCCTTTGACGGAGGAAACGCGGACGATCTGGCGAATGGCGTTGATGGTGGCGCCGCGGCGGCCGATGACGCGCCCCGTGTCCTCTTCGGCGACGTGGATCAGGACGCGGAGAACTTCTTCGGCGTCTTTTTCTGCGGTAATCTCAACAGCTTCGGGCTTGGTGACAAGCGAAACAGCGATGGTTCTGACCAATTCCTGATAATCCATAAAAATCACTCTGCCTTTTCAGTGAACTTTGCCCAGACGCCGGCCTTCTTGAGAAGGGCGCGCGCTGTGTCGGAAGGAAGGGCGCCGTTGCGGAGCCACTTCACGGCGGATTCTTCGTTGATCTTGATCTCGGCGGGATCCTTCATGGGATCGTACGTGCCGAGCTGCTCGATGAAACGGCCGTCGCGGGGGCAACGCGAATCTGCCACGACGAGACGATAGAACGGAACTTTTTTGCGGCCGTGACGTGAAAGACGAATTCTTACTGCCATTTTTCAGTTACACCTCCTGAAAGCATATTGTATATGAAAAATCCCTGTGAGGAATTTTCGCATGGTTTAACGGCGGAACATACCGCCGAGGCGGGAGAACATGCCGCGCTTTTTGCCCATTTTCCCGAAGCGTTTCCAGAGTTCGCTCATCTGGTCGTACTGCTTTAACAACTGATTGACCATCTGGACGGTGGTGCCGGAGCCCTGGGCGATGCGGCGCCGCCGGCTTCCCTTGATCACCGCGGGATTGCGCCGTTCTTCTTTCGTCATGGACTGGATTACGGCTTTCATGCGGAGCAGTCGTTTGGCGTCCAGCGCTTCGGGCGGAAGATTTTTCATTTTGTCGGTGACGGCGCCGGGAAGCATGTCCATCACCTTGTCGAGAGGTCCCATTTTCTCGATTTGTTCAAACTGGGCCAGCAGATCATCCATGGAAAAGCGCGCCTTTTGAAAGCTTTGAGCCATTAGGCGCACGTCGGTTTCCGTGGTGGCTTCTTTGATCTTTTCCACCAGCCCCGCCATATCGCCCATGCCCATGATGCGTTCCGCCATGCGGCGCGGATCGAAGCGCTCCATGGCATCGAGGCCTTCGCCGACGCCGGCGAATTTCACGGGAACGCCTGTGGCTGCAAGAACGGCCAGCGCCGCGCCGCCTCTGGCGTCGCCGTCGAGTTTACTCAGGACGACGCCGGTGATGCCGAGACGACGATGAAAGGCTTCGGCGACGTTGAGGGCTTCCTGCCCCGACATGGCGTCCACCACGAGAAGGATTTCCTGCGGATGAAGGGTCGCTTTCATGCGGTCCAGTTCGGCCATCATCTCTTCGTCGACGGCCAGCCGTCCGGCGGTGTCGAAAATGAGTACGTCCAAAAGGCGAGATGCGGCATACTCCAGAGCGCGCTTTGAAAGCGACGTGATATCGGTTTCTTCGTCCTGAGGCCCGAAGAATTCCACGCCCGCTTGCTCGGCAAGGACTTTCAGCTGCCGAACCGCGGCGGGACGGCGAAGGTCGCAGGCCACCAGCAGGGGTTTGTGATTTTTGGAAAGTTTTTTGGCCAGTTTGGCGCTGCTCGTGGTCTTTCCGCCGCCCTGAAGGCCTACCATCATGACCAGCGTCGGCGGCTTCGGGGCGATGGCGATGCCCTTGCTGCCTTCCCCCATGATCTTGGCAATTTCTTCGTAGACGACGGCGGTGACCTGCTGCGCCGGCACGATGGACTCCAGCACGTCGGCTCCCACGGCGCGGGTGCGGATGTTCTCCATCAGCTGCTTGACGACTTTGTAGTTCACGTCGGCTTCCAGCAAAGCCCGCCTGATTTCGCGAAGCGCCTGCCCGACGTCGTCCTCCGACAGTTTTCCGCGGCCGCGGAGGCCGTTGAAGATGTTTTCCAGTCGTGCTTTCAATGTGTCAAACATGGTCTGTGATCCTTCCGCCGCACGCCTCGACGATGGCACGGGCGTGAACGTCAATGTTTTTGCCTGACAGGATGGCCTGAGCGCTCTTTTCAATGCGGTTCAACGTTGCGTCGAAGCCGAGAAGGTTTTCCATTTCGGCCAGTCGTCCGCGCACCTTTGACAGCTGATCGGAAACGCCCTGACGGCTGATGTGAAGTGTCTCGGAAATTTCGGAAAGGGAGAAGTCGTCAAGTTCGTGCATTTCGTAAATACGGCGCTGCCGCTCAGTCAGAAGCGGCCCGTAGAGATCGTACAGCCGCGAAAAACGTACGCGGCGCTTCAGAAGCTCCTTTTCGCTCACCGCGTCCACTCCTTTCAGACGTGAGAATTATATCCGCTGGAGTTTGCGGTGTCAAGTATTTTTGGTTGACACCGTCGGAATTTTATTTTTCTCCGCGGTATGATAAAATGATAAAAAATTATGGCCTTCGCCCCGCGTTTTTTCAAAATGCAGAAGGCGAGAAGTTTCTGTGACGGGATGTATTTTCTTTTTTGAAAAGAAACGGAGAAAACATGAAGAAAGCGGTATCTATGAGTTCTG
Organism: uncultured Synergistaceae bacterium; assembly: GCA_902489135.1. Taxonomy (GTDB): domain Bacteria; phylum Synergistota; class Synergistia; order Synergistales; family Dethiosulfovibrionaceae; genus Pyramidobacter. The sequence goes on along the minus strand of CABTYW010000043.1, from coordinate 9,142 downwards.
CGAAGGAAGCCGGCTTTTGCAGACTGGCGTCGACGCTGTCAAAGCGGCTTTCGGAGCGCGGACACGTGCCTTTTTACGCCGCCACGGCACACGAGGCGCTGGAGAAAGTTCTTCAGCTCATTCCTCCGGGCGCCAGCGTGGGAATTCCGGGGTCGGTGAGCATTCGCGAGATGGGAGCTCCCGAAGCGCTGAGAGCGCGGGGTAACACCGTGGTGGAGCACTGGGATCCCCAGGCGTCGCCGTCTGAAAACCTCGAAGCCCGATTTGGGGAATCGCAGTGCGATGTGCTGTTGACCGGCTCCAATGCCATCACCACCGAAGGAATTCTGGTGAACATCGACGGCAGCGGCAACCGCCTGGCGGCCATGTGCTGGAGCCGAGGCGATCGCATTTTTGTGATCAGCATGAACAAAGTATGTCCCGGCGTGGAACAGGCCGTGGCGCGAGTGCAGAACTTTGCGGTGCCGCCCAACGCGCTGCGCCTGGGCTGCAGGACCCCCTGCGCAGTCTCGGGCTGTCACGCCGAGAACGGCTGTATAGGACCGGACAGTCTGTGCCGCCTGCTGCTCGTCACAGCTCAGGCGCCGACCATGCCGGAAGGCAAAAAATCATATGTGATTCTCGTAGGAGAACCCCTGGGGTATTGAACATGTCCTCTCAGACCATATCTCTTGTCATTGCCGGCGGTGAAATCGCCCGCCCGCTGCAAAACGTGCCGGGAAACGCCGGCGGGGATGCCAACGTTGAAACCATCCGATCGTGGATCCCCGAGGAAACGGCGGATCTTGTGAACGTTATCGACTGGAGCCATCAGCCCGGCAGTCATTATTCGCTGAACATGACCGGCGATCTCATGTCCCTTCTGGCGCAGCAGGTCACGGCAGGGGCCCATGCCGTGGTGGCGTTCTGCGGCTCCGATGCCGTGGAGGAAATGGCCTATTTTGCCGACCTCATGTGGATTTATCCGCAGCCTTTGGTCTTCGCCGTGGTGCGCAGTGCTCCCGGAGAAGCGGGAAGCGACGCGCTGCTGGTGCTTCGCGAGGCCTTGACGGTGGCCGGTGCCCGTGAAGCCTGGGGAAGGGGAGTGCTCCTCTGCGCCAACGGACGTATCTATTCGGCCTCCGATCTTGTGGAAACTTCCAATTACGGACGCAGCGTTTACCGCGGCAACTTCAGCGAGGCCGCGGGATGCGTTTCCAACGGTACCGTGTCCTTCTGGCAGATGCCCCGGCGGAGCAAAATATTCGACAGAATTTTCGTTCCCGCGCGCAACGTGGAGCTGCTGGAGGCCTCTCTGGGCGCCGGCGAGCGGTTTCTCCAGGCGCTGACCGACGAAGAGAGCAGTGCGCCCGACGGGCTGGTCATTGCCGGCTTTGGCGGCGGAAACGTCTATCCCGCCTGGGTCCCCCATCTCAAAACGTTGGTGCGAAACGGCGTCCCCGTGGTGGCCGCGTCGCGCTGTCAGCAGGGGGGCATTACCGAAGACGAAGATTTTGAGGGTTCCTTCAGCAAGCTCAAGGAATTCGGCGTCATGAGCGCCGGTTTTTTGACGCCCCTTCAGGCCCGAATTAAGCTGGCTGTCGGACTGGGCGCGGGACTTAAGGACCAGGAGCTTCAAAAATATCTGCTTGACCGTTAAAACTCACAGTCCATGCAAAAAGCGCGGTTTTCGGAAAAGCATTCCGGAAACCGCGCTTCTTTAAAAAACACCGCTAAAGATTTTTGACGAAAAGCGCTCTGACGGCGTTGAGCACCGCCAAGACCATAACGCCCACGTCGGCGAAAATGGCAAATCCCATGCCCGTCAGCCCCAGGGCGCCCGTCAGGAGGCAAACCGCCTTGACGCCGATGGCGAACCAGATGTTTTCTTTGACAATGCGCAGGCATCGGCGGGCAATGGCGATGGCCTTGGCGATTTTCAGAGGATCGTCGTCCATGAGCACCACGTCGGCGGCCTCAATGGCCGCGTCGCTGCCCATGGCTCCCATGGCGATGCCCACGTCGGCGCGGGAAAGCACGGGCGCGTCGTTGATGCCGTCTCCCACGAAGGCCAGTTTTTCGCCGCGTCCGCAGCGCGTCAGTAGCGCCTCCACTTCAGTCACTTTGTCGGCGGGCAGCAGTTCGGCGCGAAATTCGTCGACGCCCGTTTCCCGGGCGACTTTTTCGGCGACGGCACGGCGGTCTCCCGTGAGCATGACTGTTTTTCTGACGCCCGCCTGCCGCAGCGCCGCCACGGCTTCTTTGGCGTGGGGCTTCAGGACGTCGCTGATGACCACGTGGCCGGCGTAAGCGCCGTCGATGGCCATGTGGACGATGGAGCCGGCGCTGCGGCAGGCTACAAGGGCAATGCCGAAGCGCTCCATGAGCTTGGCGTTGCCGGCGGCGACCTCCGTCCCGTCAACGCGGGCGGTCACGCCCTCGCCGCCGTACTCGCGAATGTCGCTGACGCGCTTTCGATCCAAAGGCAGACCGTAGGCTTTTTTCAGGCTTTTGCTGATGGGATGGGAGGAGGCGCTTTCGGCGAGCGCCGCATACTCAAGGAGCTTTTTCGGGTCAATGGGGCAGTGATGGACGGCCGCCACCTCGAAAACACCCTGAGTCAGCGTTCCCGTCTTGTCAAAGACCACACACTTGGTCTGAGCCAGCGCCTCGAAAAAGTTTGCGCCTTTGACGAGAATTCCCCGGCGGCTGGCACCGCCGATTCCTGCGAAGAAACTGAGGGGAATGCTCACCACCAGAGCGCATGGGCAGCTGATGACAAGAAAGATCAGAGCGCGGTAAATCCAAAGGCTCCATTGAGGCGCCGCGTTCATAAAAAACAGCCGCGTCAGGGGAGGCAGCGCCGCCAGCGCCAGGGCGCCGCAGCACACTGCAGGAGTGTAAAAACGGGCGAACTTGCTGATAAATTCTTCGGAGCGGGATTTGCGGGAGCTGGCGTTTTCAACGAGGTCGAGAATTTTTGAGGCCGTTGACGCGCTGAATTCGCGGGTCGTTCTGATCTTGAGGACGCCGGTCATGTTGATGCAGCCCGAAAGGACTTCGCTGCCCGTTACGACGCCGCGCGGGGCGCTTTCACCCGTCAGCGCCGCGGTGTTCAGCGTCGACGTCCCCTCGGCGACGATGCCGTCAATGGGAATCTTTTCTCCGGGCTGGACGACGATGGTCGTTCCCGGCGCCACTTCATCGGGATCGACGCGCTCCAGGCGCCCGTCGCGTTCAATGTTGGCATAGTCGGGACGAATGTCCATGAGAGCGCTGATGTCTTTTCGGCTGCGTCCCACGGCGACGCTTTGAAACAGCTCGCCGATCTGATAAAACAACATGACGGCGATGGCCTCGGTATAATCACCGCTTTCGGTGACGGCCAAGGTGAGGGCGCCGAGGGTGGCCGCGGCCATCAGAAAGTTTTCGTCGAACACCTGCCGGCGGGCGATGCCTTTTCCGGCTTTCAACAGAATGTCGTAGCCCACCGTCAGATAGGGCAGAAGATACAGCAGAAAGCGCGCCGCGCCCTGCGGCTGCGCGAAGTGAAGCGCGACCATCATTGCCGAAGCGGCGACAATGCGGAAAAGCGCGTTCTTCTGTTTTTTGTTCATTGCGGTGCCTCCTGGTCGGATGTTTTTCCCTTCACGACGGCCGTGGCGGAGGGACGCACACGGCGTTTTCACGCGAGATCGGGAACATTTGCTCTCCCGTTGCAGCTTTTTTCAGCGAACAGGACGAAAAATTTTCGCTACCTGAAAAACAGCGCCCGCCGGACTTCATCCCAAAGAAGGCCTGTGCCTGGAGGAGCGCCTGCCTTTTCCTTTCCCGGCGGGGAAGGATGGGGCCTTGCGCCTTCCAAGCGAGGCGCCTCAAGCCGGCGGCCGTGCTTCGTTTACAGATAAACCTCGCAGTCGTCCTCCACCTTTTTACAGTTTTCGCGCACACGTTTCATGACCTCGGCGGGGACGGTGCCGTCTTCAAACTCGACGTTCATCTTCAACGCCATAAAGTTGACAGCGGCGTCCTTTACGCCGGCGGTTCTGCGCGCCGCCTGTTCCATTTTGTTGGCGCAGTTGGCGCAGTCCACGTCGATTCGGTAGCTTTTTTTCATGGAAATTCTCCTTCTTAGTGAAAAGTGAGGAACAACGATTAAACAATTGCTTAATCGTTGATAAAAATCTACCATAGGTTTTCGGGGCTGTCAAGAGTTTTTTTTGCCTTTAAACGGGTGAGACGAAAAAGACTGACGTATCGGCGGATTTGTGGTAAAAATAAAGCCGAGCGAAGGGAGTGTTTTCATGTCAATGTCCACTGAACTGCCCCATCACCACGGTCAGGCCATAGAGAAGATGACCGGCGTCTTTCCCAACGCCGGAGATTTCGCGCCGCTGGCCGACGTCTTCAAGCACCTCAGCGATCCCAACAGACTGAGGATTTTCTGGGCGCTGTGTCACGGCGAAGAGTGCGTGATCAATATCTCCGCGCTCACGGAGATGTCCAGCCCCGCGGTATCCCACCATCTGAGAATTTTGAAAAACGCGGGGCTCATTGTGAGCCGCCGCGAGGGGAAAGAAGTGTATTATCGCGCTGCCGCCACCGAGGCGGCCTGCGCGCTTCATGAGATCATCGAGAGTTTGCTGAAAATTGTCTGCCCTCTGGGCAGCCGTTGAAAAAAGCCGGCGCCCTTCAGCCCCTTTCCGGCGAAAGCCCCGAGAGATCCCTTGGAAGCTTCGCCGGAGGAGGCATGAAAAGGCAAACCGGCTTTTTGTTGCAGCTGTTTTTTTGAGAGTTATGCGTCGGCGCCCCGGTGTTCGGCCTGCTGAATGAGATAGGAGACAAGCACTTCCACGGCCTTGGTCTCGCAGAGGCCGTAAACGAGGCGGAAGGAGCGGTAAACCGCGGGTTTAAAGGGCAGAAGGATCACGCTGTGGGATATCTGCGCGGCGAAGCGCGAAACGATGCCCGCTTCGGCTCCGCTGGCCACGGCGTTGACCACGCCCATGGTGTGTCCGAACTGCAAGTCCGGTTCTTTCAGCGCGCCCGTGCGGCTTTTGTAAACCCGTTCCCACGTTTGCCGGCTGCCCGAACCCGAGGTGCGCCCCACCAGTTTCAGGCCGCCGATTTCCTCCATGGTGATGTACTTTTTTGAGCCCAGCGGGTGATTGCGGTTGACAATCAGGACAAGCTCATCGTGAAAGAAGGGGACACTGGTAAATCCCGGAAGGCTTCTGTCGGTGCCCACCACGGCCAGGTCCGTCTTTTTGTCCGTCAGATCCTCCAGTGCCGACTGAGAATCTCCCTGAGTGACCTGTACGCTGACTCCCGGATGCTTTTCGGTGAACTCCACGAGAAGTTCCGGCAGGATAAAATCGCCGGGAATGGAACTGGAGCTGATTTTTACCGTGCCATACAGCTCCTGAGAGATCTCGGCGATCTGAATGCGCGCTTTTTTCCGCGTATCCAGCATTTTCAAAGCGGCTTTGTACAGGACGGTGCCCTCGGAAGTCAAAGTGGAGTGTTTATGGCCGTTGGCGAACATGGACGCTCCCATTTCGGCTTCAATGCGGGCGACCCGTTTGCTGACCGCCGGCTGAGAAATGCCCAGCGTTGCCGCTGCGGCGGATATGCTTCCTTTTTCAACGATGGAAACAAAGGTTTCCAGTTCCTTGAAATCCATGGGTTCAACTCCTTTAGAACGTCCAACACCGGACGTTCATCTATAAATAAAAAGAATGAAGCGTTACGCACATTATACATGAAAATTAAAAAAAAGGCACTTGTCAACAGAAAAATCATGTAGTATATTTATAGTACGCTAACATGTTGGGAGGTTATCTTGATGACACTTGGTCTTCGCATCCGAACGCTTCGGAAATCTCGCAAAATGACACAGCAGCAGCTTGCCGATGTGACCGACGTAAGCCGAATTTACATACAGGCACTGGAAAGCAACCGGCGCAACCCTTCGATGAAACTGCTTCATCGCCTCGCCGAAAAGTTGGGCGTCGAGCCTTCCGATCTGCTGGAGGACTTTCCTCGCGACAGGGGCGGCCGCCTTCAGCTTGAAGCGCTCTTCGACAGCCCCAAACCCATGGAAATCTGGTACCGCAGCCACAAATTGACAGAGCGCGACGTGTGCATGGTGCAACGCCTGATCGATGCGGCCCTGGCCGATTGGGAGAGTGAGCCCAAGCGTGGCAAAGACAAATTCTCTCAAGACTGAGGAAAGCCTCGAGTTTCTGTTTCCCCCGCCGCCCAGCTACATCGAGCCTTCCATACGCAAGGAAGCCGAACCGTGGCGGAAACTGAGCGAATTTGACGTGCTGGTGAAGCTGGAAAGCCTTATCTCGCTGGAGGCGGAAACGGTGCGCGTTCCCATGAGCGCGCAGATGTGGGGCTTCACTTACACCAACCGCGAGCTGCGCCGCTGCCGCATTCATCTCAACAGCCGCCTGCCCCGCTTCTGGCAGAGCTTCGCCCTGTTTCACGAGATCCACCATCTTTTGCACGACAGCCGCGGCTGCTATTTTTGGTCGCAGACGGCCGCCAACATGAACGGTTTCGAGTATCAGGCCGATCAGTTCGCCTGGGCGGTGCTGATGTCTCAGTGGTGCAACGGCGAAGACGAGACGTTTAGCGGGTGATTTACCGCAGAACAAATAAAATCGATGGAGGTGTTTTTTATGAAAAAAATCATGGTGTTCCTTTGTACGTTGGTGTTGGCGCTTTCAGCCGCCGCCGGTTTTGCCTATACCATCGACGTCAAAGTCGATGGCGTCAGCTACACCGGGCGCACCTTCGGCAACGGCGTTGAATACCGCGTGAACGGTAGCGTTGTCGGCTACGCCAAAGATTTCGGCGGATCGTGGACCTATACCGATCCCCGAAATAACATTCTCGGTTCCGTGCGCAAGCTCGGCAATACATGGGAATACCGCGACCCCCGCAATGTCACCATTGCCAAAGTGGAAGAGATAGGCGGAAGCCATACCTACAAGAGCGCCAAAGGCAGTGTCATCGGTTACGCCGTTCCCCTTGGCCCCCGGACCGAATATCGCGCCGGCAACAATCTCCCCATCGGCAAAGCCGATACCGACACGCTGCCCCTGCGCCCCATTCCCCTTGAAAGATACCTGATACAGCAAAAGAAAGCGAACGCCGTCTGTCTGATCCGCATTACGAAACTGGTACCCGACGGACAGGCCATCGCCGCCGGACTGCAGCTTGGGGATTTTATGATCACCTTCGCGGGCAAGGACTGGACGGTTTTCGACTTTTTGAACCCCTCTTACAAAGAGGTGCTTTCCAAGGTTTCCGAAAGAGTCAAGGCGGCCCTCTATGACGAAGGCCTTGTGATGATCGTCTATCGTCCCCTCCCCGGCGAGTGCGATCACGCCGGCGGAGCCATCGTCAAGTCGGTGCCGATGAAACCCGGCATAAAAGGATATACCTACACGTCGGCCGAGGCGTGCGAATATTACACCGTCGCCGGGTCGAAAAAGTACGCCGCCGAGATCAAGGCCATCTATGAACGCTGGCTTCAAGGGCAAAAGGACGCGGCCCAATAACCTTCCCACGCTTTATAGACGTTGTTCCACGGGGGCGCCCCATGGAGCGCGCCGCTTTTCAGGCTGCCTGCGAGGCGCTTGAACTGCCGGCTGTCATGCGCGGCTGTCCGGCAAACAGAACCGGGGGAACGCCGGAAATTCTTCGGCGTTCCCCATTTATATGCATTGCGGCGGCCGGGCGTTGGAGAGCACTTTGCCGTTGACGTGCCGCTGCGTATTTTGTAAAATATTAATGTACTTTTGTTTATTTTCGATGAAAAGAAGGGATCTCCGATGGAAGCCAATCACCTGCAGGAACTGCTGCGCGACAGCCTCAAGTCCATGCCGTCAAAGGCGCGTCGAGTGGTGGAGTACCTTCTGACCCACATGCGCGAAGCGCCCTTCATATCCATCGGCGAAGTGGCGGATCAGCTTGACGTTTCAAAGGCTCAAATTGTTCGGGTGGCCCGTCTGCTGGGCTTTAACGGCTACGCCGATCTGAAGCGGGAGCTGAAAAAGGCGGTGCTGGAACAAGTCAATCCCGCGGCCATGCTGGAGCGGGCCATGAGCGAAGAGGGCGATCTGGCGGAGCGCATCCGCCGTATGGAACACGCCAACCTCGAAGATACCTGGAAAAGTCTCCGCAGTGAAGATGTCCGGTCCTTCTGCAGCAGCGTCAAAAATGCCCATGGCATATACTGTGCCGGCTGGAGCATTTCGGGAATGATGGCCGAGTGCCTTCACAGCCGCCTGCGAGAGCTGGGATTGCCCGCCCACCAGATGTACCCCGGTTCGGGCTGCCTGACGCTGATTGAGCAGGCTCGAAGCATTCGAGGCGGCGACCTGGTGGTGGCTTTCGATCTGCCCAGCTATTCGGTGCTGCTCACTGAAGCCGTTCAGAGCGCCCATGAACGCGGCGCCAAAGTGATTACCGTCACCGACAGCCCCGCCGCGCCGGTGTGCGGCTCTTCCGATCTCTCTTTTTACGTGAGCGACAACAGCCCCACCTTCGGCAGCAGCCTCATCGGCCCGCTATTTCTGATTCACGTTCTCACGTCGAAACTTTCGGTGAATATGGGAGATGCCGCGCTGAAAGCTCTGGGAGAGCAGAGCAGAATTCTCCGTGACGAACGGCTCTATTACCCCGTCTATTCGCTGAGATATTAAAAACGTCAACGGCTGCGGGCATCGAAGAAAATAAAAAGATTGAATAACACATCGGACGATGGTCATCTTCATTGAGACCATCGTCCGATGTGTTTTATTGGCGTCTTTTGAAGCTCCGGCAGAGAATTCTGATCCTTTCTCCGATCCCTGTGTAATCCACATCACTCCTTTTGACCCTCGCCATAAAAATTCTATGGAAGTGAAGTGTCGATGTACATGAACTCAAACGGCCTATTGCCTTTTGAGTTATATGGCCCTGCACCCATCTTACGAAACTAATACAAGCAGAGTGGAGCGAATCTAAAAAGAACGTTTCGACAGGTGAAAGTTGTGAAAAGGTCGAAAAAAGCGGATCCGCCCCTAGAGCGATGAGCGTCGGCATTTTCGTTTTACTGGCTATTTTCACGGAAAGTGAGTATTTTTGAAGTCGATTTTTTAGCATG
>CABTYW010000042.1 GCA_902489135.1 uncultured Synergistaceae bacterium | reverse complement strand
TCAGACGTGTGCTCTTCCGATCTCTGCGCGAGAGCGGCGATGAGGTCTCCAGCATCACCATCGGCGAATTGGCGATGAAAGAACTGGCCGAGGTGAACAAAGTGGCCTACGTGCGTTTCGCCTCGGTGTACCGCGAGTTCACCGATATTTCAAACTTTCAGCAGGAAATTTCAAGGCTCATTTCCCGCGCCGGCGAGGAACGCGGAGAGCACACCGTCGAGGCCGATCGCCGTAAGAACAAAGTGCCCGCGGGAGCGAGCCGCAGCAAAAAAAAGAGATCTTTACGGTCTCAATGAAAAATTTGAGGTTTGAACTGTACAGAGACAGTCATTTTATGAGATAATTGAGAGGTTCGGTCTCTCAGAATTTTACCAATGACAACGGGAACAGAGGGTTCCGCAAGGAGGAATATTTTTCGATGCACCGTTCTCTCAATCTGCCCAACCTCTTGAGTTTGTCGCGCATTCTGCTGGCTCCCTTCGTCATGATCCTTCTGCTGTACACCCGCGTCGGCCGCGGAGGCGGCTTTTTTTCCGTCTGCGGCGTCGATCTGACCTACAGCGATCTGCTGGCGGGCATCGTCTTTATCGTTGCGGCGCTTACCGATACCGCCGACGGCTATATTGCCCGTAAAAAAGGGCTGATCACCAACCTCGGCAAGTTTATCGACCCCCTCAGCGATAAAATCCTCGTGATGGCCGCGCTCATCGCGCTGCTGGAGCTGCACCGCCTGCAGGGCTGGATGGTGATGGTCATCGTGGCCCGGGATTTTATGGTCAGCGGGCTGCGCATGGTGGCCGCCGCCGAAGGTGAGGTCATTGCGGCTTCCAGGCTGGGAAAACTGAAAACCATCTCGCAGATCGTGGCGATTGTGATGATGATCTTTAAGCTTCCCTTCGCCATTGCCGCCATGTACGTCAGTATCGTGCTGACCGTATGGTCCGGCGCGGTTTACGTGTCCAACGCCTGGGAACTGATTACCGATTCCGACTAGTGGGGCAAAAAACGAAAAGCGTGAAGCTTTCCGTTGAATTTCTGATTTCATTCGAGGAAGCTCAATCAAAGGACCGCGCCGGAGACCTTCGGCCCAACGTCCTTTGCTTTTGAAAGGTGGAAAATATATGTTTGAAGCGCTGAAACGCTCACTGGGGCTGGATGCCAACGAGAACACCCTCAGACGCTACCGCAAAAAAGTGGCGCTGATTAACGCTCTTGAGCCGAAAATCCAGTCCATGAGCGACGACGACATTCTGAAACGTGCTTTGGAAATTCGGGATCTGATTCAGAAAGGGGCGTCACTGGACGAACACCTGGAAGAAGTTTTCGCCATGGCGCGCGAAGAAGCCAGGCGCAAGCTGGGCCTCCGTCCCTTCGACGTCCAGCTCATCGGTGCCATGGCTCTCCATGACGCCAACATCGCCGAGATGAAAACGGGCGAGGGAAAAACCCTCGTTGCGCCCATCGCGGTAATCCTCAACGCCTACAAAGGCGAAGGCGTCCACGTCGTCACCGTCAACGATTATCTGGCGCGCCGCGACGCCGAGTGGATGCGCCCCCTCTATGAGGCCATGGGACTGAAAGTGGCCGTCATCTACGCCTTTATGGACCAGCAGGAGCGCAAGGCCGCCTATGGGGCCGACATCACCTACGGCACCAACAGCGAGTTCGGCTTTGACTATCTTCGCGACAACATGGCCGTCAATCCCGAAGAGATTGTGCAGCGCGGCCATGCCTACTGCATCATCGACGAAGTGGACTCCATCCTCATCGACGAAGCGCGCACGCCGCTCATCATTTCCGGCCCGTCGGAAGAGGACACCAGCGCTTACGTCAAGGCCGATCAGATCGCTACGCAGCTCAGCGGCGTATTCAAAGACCCCAATGAAGTGGAAACCCGCAGTTTCCTCGATCAGGAAGAGCGCCCCGAGCCCGACGGAGACTTTCAGGTGGACGAAAAGGAGAAAAGCGTGGTGCTCACCTCCAGGGGCATCGCGCGCTGCGAACAGCTGCTTCACACGCCCGGGCTGTTCTCCGACATGGCCCATGCCGACATGGCCCATAAGATCAACCAGGCGCTGAAAGCCCACCACCTGTTCAAGAAAGACGTTCACTACGTCATTAAAGACGGCGAGATCGTCATCGTGGACGAGTTTCGCGGCCGGCTCATGTTCGGCCGCCGATTTTCCGACGGTCTCCATCAGGCCATTGAAGCCAAGGAGCATGTCAAGATCGGCAGAGAAAGCCAGACCCTTGCCACCATCACCATTCAGAATTACTTCAGGATGTACGGCAAACTGGCGGGAATGACGGGGACCGCCGCCACCGAAGCCGAGGAGTTCAAAGACATTTATCACCTGGGCGTCATCGTGATCCCCACCAACAAACCGGTGATCCGCATTGACGCGCCCGACAAGGTCTACCGCACCAAGGACGAAAAATTTACCGCCGTGGTGGACGAAATCGTGAAGATCCACGAGACGGGGCGTCCCGTGCTGGTGGGAACCGTTTCCGTGGCCGCTTCGGAGTACGTCGCCAGGCTGTTGCGCGCCCGTCGGATCCCCCATCAGGTGCTGAACGCGCGCTACCACGAAAAAGAATCGCTCATCGTGGCCCAGGCCGGCCGCTTCAACGCCGTGACGGTGGCGACCAACATGGCCGGCCGCGGAACGGACATCCTGCTGGGCGGCAACCCGGAGTTCCTTGCGCGGGAAGAGTATCGCGCAAAGGGCCTCGATCCCAGGGCCGACGCCGAAAAGTGCGCTCCCATTCTGGAGCAGATGAAGGCACTGTGCGCGCAGGAGAAAGAAAAAGTCCTGAAACTGGGCGGTCTGTGCATTATCGGCACCGAGCGACACGAGTCGCGTCGCATCGACAATCAGCTGCGCGGCCGTGCCGGACGTCAGGGCGATCCCGGCAGCACCTGTTTCTATCTGTCGCTGGAGGACGACCTCCTGCGGCTTTTCGGCTCCGACCGCATCGGCGGCATGCTGGACAAATTGGGCATGGAGCCCGGTGAATCCATTGAACATCCTCTGCTGACTCGCGCCATCGAGAACGCTCAGAAGAAAGTGGAGATGATGCATTACGACGTGCGCCGTCAGCTTCTGATGTACGACAACGTGATGAATCAGCAGCGCGAAGCCGTCTACGCCGAGCGCAGCACCATCATGTCCGATCCCGACATTTTGACCCACGCCAAAGAAATTGCCGTGGGCAATGTGGACGACATTATCGACGCCGCCTACCCCGAGGACAAAGAAGCCTCGCCCTCGCTGGCGGTCAGCCGCTTCCGTGAAGTCTACTGGCCGGGCATCGAGAAGCCCCTGGCGGGCATCGACGACCGCCGCGGCATCGCGCCGGCGGAGAAGGAGCTCAAAGAAGAGATCGCGGCGAAGTTCGACGAGCGTGTGGCCAAGCTTGAGCCTTCCATTGCCGAAGGTCTGTTCCGCTTCATTGCCCTTCACGTGCTTGACGGCGCCTGGAAAGAACACCTTCTGGGCATGGACGTCCTGCGCCAGGGCATCGGCCTGCGCGCCGTCGGCCAGAAGGATCCTCTGATGGAATATCAGTTCGAATCCTACAATCTGTTCCAAGAGACCATGGCGCACGTGCGCGAGCAGATCACCAAGCTGTTTTTCCGCGTCGCCATTGTCAGCGAAGAAGACCGTTTGCGCCGCGCCGCGCCGGGAGTGATGCGCGAAAACCGCGCTCCCTCCGCCGAAGCTCTGCCGAGGGACAAGTCCGGCGGCGACGGAAGCGCCTTCAACCCGCAGCTCTCCCGCGGCGGTGCCAGTTTTGCCAATTACGGCTACAACAGCGGCGGTGAACGCCCTCAGCCCGTGCGCGTCAAAAAAATCGGCCGCAACGATCCCTGCCCCTGCGGAAGCGGCAAGAAGTATAAAAACTGCTGCGGCAGAAATCTCTAAAGAGGAGGCGAGAAGGCCGATGAAAAAAACCCTGTTGGCGCTCCTTGCGGCGCTGTGCGTTCCCTGTGCCGCTTTCGCCTTGCCTTTGACCTCGGCGGATATCGCGACGCTGGTTCAGGAATGCCCCTCTCTCGATCAGTATAAAAAGACGCCTGCCGTCATATGGAACAAAAAACAGCTTTACATCCAGGACAGCCGAAAACGGGCGGTCAAAACCACGTCGTACGTCATTCTGTGCAGTGCCGCGGCAAAATTCGGCTGGCTGCAGGATCAGATGATCGCGCCGTCAGGCGGTGAGATCGAGCTTGAGCAGGCGGCGATTTTCGACCCCGTCACTTCAAAGTTGATCCGAAACGTGGCCTACGACACCGGTGAGCTGGCTTACGGGCGCATCGTGCTGGATTTGCCCCCGTTGGAGGACGACCGAATTTTTGTTTTGAGTTACCGCCAGATTTTCCCCGAACCCGACGTGATGGAGGATCTGGTCTGGATGAGTTCGGAGTATCCCGTTTGGGAGGGCAGCGTGCAGGTGCGCATCGACAAAAACCGCGAGCTTCTGTACGAGTCGGGAAACAACGCTCTGCCCACCATTAACTTTGACAATGCCTTCTGCCGCTACGGCTGGTTCTACTTCAACCAACCCGCCGCTCACGGCGTAAGCGGCATGGTGGAAAGTTCCGATCCCTATGTGCTTTTCAGCCTCCGCGAAGGCCCCGATTCCGAAGTCGCCGCGCTCAATGACCTGGCCTCGCGGCGCTGGCCCTCTATTCCGGCGCATTATGTGCAAAAGGGCGAAGGCATCTCCGCCGATCTGAATACGGTGGATCGCTTCTGGCGCAGCGCGTCGCGCCTTCGCAGCCGCGGCACGTGGCGCAGCGCTTCCATGGTGCCCGCCGAAGGTCCGTGGACGACCTGGGAAGCCGCCTATGTGGCCGCCCGCTGGCTGGAACAGCGCGGATGGAAGGCGGAAGTGTGGTTTCAGCACGTGGTGCCTCAGTCCAAGGAGTCGCTTTCCTGCCCCGCGGGATTTAAAAGCCCGGCGCTTCTGCTGACGGAGCCTCATGGCAAAAAGGCGTGGTATTATCTGCCGGGGCAGCCCGCCGAACCGGGAAAAATTCCTGTGGCGCTGCGGGGAAAAACGCTTTACGCTCCCGGAGAAAACCGTCTGAGAAAAAGATCCATCGGCGGTATGCGCCTTGAAAAGAACCGCCTGTCGATGACGTGGGACCTTGGCGTGTCGGCGGACTGTGTCGTGTCCGGAACGCTGGATCTGCGCATCCGCAACGGCTGGGTCGAACAGTTCGAAGGACTTGAGGATTGGGACCGAGAGCACGTCCTCAAGCTGCTGGACGGCCTTGTCGGCTGGATTGATTTCTCTCAGGAGCCTCAACTTGAGCCCTTGGGCGGACAGGGGCTTCGAGTCGTTTTGAAGGTCAAGGCCCGAGCGGGCATTCAGGCTCCCGGCGGCGGCATGATGGTGGGACTGCCGAGAGTGACTCCCGCGCCGCTTCTTCGTCTTCATGATGTGACCAGCAGCTCCGTGCTCAAATTTCCCTTTGTGGTCAATCAGGATTACAGCGTCAAACTTCCCGCCGGGTATCGCCTGCTGGGCACGCCCTACAGAGTTGGACAGAACAGCGCTGTGAGCTCTTACAGCAGCCAATATCGCCTCAATCTGAGAAAAAATGCCCTTGAGGGCGGCGAAAAACTGATTCAGAGCGGAGTGCGCGTCGATGCCGATTTCATTGACGGATTTAAGCGCGTTCTGGAGACCTGGGGAACTTGGGGCCGGGAGAATTTGACGCTGGTCCCGTCTCATCGCTGAAATCGCTGAAAGAGAAAGAATGGAGCAGGGAAATTATGGCAGATATGACGACGGCGCTTAAAAACCTTGTGGCTCAAGCGCTGAAGAACATTGCAGAAGAGAAGGGCGTCGACTTCGCCGAGATCGGCGAAATTCACTTTGAGCGTCCGAAGCAGGAAAATCACGGCGACTGGGCGACCAATGCCGCCATGCAGAACTGCAAAGCGCTGGGCTGCAAGCCCCGCGATCTCGCGCAGCTTATTGCAGAACGGCTCGGCGCCGATCGGCACATTCGGCGCATTGAAGTGGCCGGGCCGGGATTTATCAATTTTTACATGTCAAACCTCTGGATGGCCGACGTGGTCAGAGACGTGCTGACTCGGCGCGAAAATTACGGCCGCGTTGATCAGGGCAACGGGAGAAAAGCTCAGATCGAGTTTGTCAGCGCCAATCCTACGGGCCCCCTTCACATCGGACACGGCCGCGGCGCTGCCGTGGGCGACGTGACGGGAAACATTCTGGCCTTCGCCGGCTGGAATGTGGAGAAAGAATATTATGTCAACGACGCGGGACTTCAGATGAATATCCTTGGACGTTCCACGCAGGCGCGCTATTTTGAGCTTCTGGGACATCCCGAGAAGTTTCCCCTTCCCGAAGATTCCTACAAAGGCCGCTATGTTTACGACATCGCCCGGGAGATTATGGACCGGCACGGCGATGAATTCCTGAGCCGCACCGTGGAGGAGAGCCTGCCCTTCTTCAAAAACTACGCGTCCACGCGCATTCTCGGTCAGATCAAGGACGAACTGAAAGCCTTCGGCGTGACGTTCGACTGCTTCTTCTCGGAAAAGACGCTGTATGACCGCGGCCTGGTCCCTGCGGCCATTGAGACGCTGAAAAAGCGCGGCCACCTTTACGAGCAGGACGGCGCTCTCTGGTTCCGCACCACCGAGTACGGCGACGACAAAGACCGCGTGCTCATGAGATCCAACGGCGTGCCCACCTACTTCACGTCGGATATCGCCTATCACAAGGAAAAATTCGACCGCGGTTTTGACCGCGTGGTTGACGTGTGGGGCGCCGACCATCACGGCTACGTGCCGCGCATGAAGGCCGCCGTCGAGGCTCTCGGTTACGATCCCGCCAAGTTCAGCATCCTGCTGATTCAGTTCGTCAACCTGCTGCGCGACGGCGAGCAGGTGAAGATGTCGACGCGCAGCGGGCAGTTCATTCCGCTGCAGGACGTCATCGACGAAGTGGGCGTTGACGCCACGCGCTATTACTTCCTCATGCGCCGCAGCGACAGCCATCTCGACTTCGATCTGGAACTGGCCAAGAGCCAATCGGCGGACAATCCCGTGTACTACGTTCAGTACGCCCATGCCCGTCTGTGCAGTATCCTCCAGAAAGCCGCGGAAAAGCATATCGCCCTTCCGTCGCCCGAGGCCTTTGACGCCGAACAGATTGTCTCGCCCGAAGAAAAGCGTCTGTTCACGCGGCTGGCCGCTTTTTCCGACGAAGTGGAACGCGCCGCGGCCGAACTGGAACCGCACCGCATCGTCAATTACGTTTACGAGCTGGCGGGCGACTTTCACTCCTACTACAACAGCGGCAGTCGAATTCTTGAAGAGAGCGGCCCGCAGCAGCGCTCCCACCTGCTCATGGTTGAAGCCGTGCGAGTGGTGCTGACCAACGCGCTGCGCCTTTTGGGAATTACCGCACCGGAAAAGATGTAGCCATGAAACTGCGCTGGGTGGTCATCGCGGCGGCAGCTTCCGTGGCGGCGGCCATACTGGCTACGGCCATGTTTCGGGAGTTCAGCCGCCAGAAAGAGCTTCAAGCCCTGATGGACCAAAAAAACGCGGCGCTGACCGAAGCTCAGGATCGGCTCAGCCGAATGCGCGACCGAGTTGAATTCTTCAAAACCGAAGAGGGGCAGGCATGGATTGCCCGGGAGAAACTCAACATGGCCTTCAGCGGCGAAGAAATCTACAGAATTGAAGGAGATTCCCCCTCCAGTTCCGATAGAGGCGCATCCGAAGAAAAAGAAAGAGAACGGAAAAAGTAAAAAGCGCCGGGAGGCCGACTCGGGGAGCCGGCCTCCCGGCGCTTTCGCTCTTCCGCCTCGGGGACCTTCGCTTTACAAAAGGGATGCCGCGGCTATAATGAACTTCGGAAAGCGCGAAGCGGCGGCGATGGCCCCGCGATGCGCCGAAAGGGTCACTGAAAGACAAAGCGGAAGAACCTGTTTTGCCTGAAATTTTTTTATCGCCGAAAGGAGCGAAGCGCCTCATGACGACAGAGGAACTGAAAACACTGGCCTGCCGGATTATCGACGAACACCGCCCGCAAATTTTTCAATTGGGCGACAGCATTTTTTCTGAGCCCGAGACGGGATGGAAAGAGTTCAAAACGGCTGAAAAAATCAAAAAAGTGTTCACCGCACTGGGTTTCCCGACGGCGGACCGCCAGTGCGTCACCGGCGTCATCGCCCAGGTCAAGGGCGGAGAGAGCAAAATGAAAGTGGCCGTCATGGGAGAGCTCGATGCATTGGGCGTGCCCGACTGTCCCTTCGCCGACAGCCAAACAGGCGCCGCGCACATGTGCGGACACCATTGCATGATAGCCGCCCTTGCCGGCGTGGCCTACGCACTTCATGACCGTCGGATTGCCGACGCATTGGGCGGAGACGTGGCGCTCATGGCCGTGCCCGCCGAGGAGTTCATCGAGATGGAATACCGATCGCAGCTGCGCCGCTGCGGAACAATCAGGATGTTCGGCGGAAAACAGGAGTTTATCTGTCGCGGCCTCATGGATGACGTGGACATGATGGTCATGCAGCACACCATGGCGACGGAAGGGCGGCAGGAAACGCCGTTCAAAGCTTCGGTGGGCGGCACATCCAACGGATTTGTGAGCAAGGAAGTCATTTATATGGGCAAAGCCGCTCACGCCGGCGGTGCGCCCGAAAAGGGCATCAACGCTCTGAACGCGGCAAAAATCGGACTGGTGGCCATCGACGCCCAGCGCGAGACCTTTCGCGATGAAGACCACGTACGCGTCCATCCCATTATCACCAAGGGCGGCGACACGGTGAACGTCGTCCCCGCCGAGGTGCGCATCGAAACCTACGTGCGCGGCGCCACCGTGGAGGCCATAGAAGATGCCTCGAACAAAGTCAACCGCGCTCTGAAAGCCGGAGGCGATGCCGTGGGCGCGCAGACGAAAATAGTGGAAATTCCCGGCTACCTGCCCATGAAACCCTGTAGCGCTCTTCAGGACGTGATGTACGCCAACTTGGTTAACCTCCTTGGAAAAGACCGCGTCGCGCGCCGCGTGCCTCATTTAGGCGGCAGCACCGACGCGGCCGACGTGGCCGCGCTCATGCCCGTCGTGCACGCCTATCTGGGCGGCGCATCGGGCGTGGCTCACAGCAAGGATTATCGCATTGTCGACAAAGAACTGGCCTATGTCACCGCCGCCAAGGCGCTGGTCATGACCGTTATCGACCTTCTTGCGGGCGGTGCCGGGCTGGGGTTGAAGATTAAAAAAGACTTCAAGCCCGCCATGACCAAAGAGGAATACCTGGAGAAGTGGTGCCGTCTCAAATAAAAACTTCGAGCTCGGGCAAAATTTTGCCCCGGGAGCCCGCGGAATTTTTCTCTTGCGCGGTGCGGACGATTCATGTATAATTGTTGCTTGCAGTTCCCTGCCCCATGCGGGGCCGACAGTCCAGAGGGAGGAGGTGTTGCGCGTGGTACGTTCTTACGAACTGATGGCGATCATTGATCCCACCGTCGAGGACCACAGCGTTGAAGTCAAAGCCGTCGAGGAGACTCTCGCCAAGCTTGGCGGAGAAGTCACCAAGACCGATGTTTGGGGTAAACGTCGTCTTGCTTACGAGATCAAGAAGCAGAGCGAAGGCATTTACGTTGTCTTTGAGTTCAAGATGGAACCCGACCAGCTCATGGAGCTCAATCGACTCCTGAGCCTGCGTCCTCTTGTGCTTCGTCATCTTGCCGTTGCAGCCGGCGAATAAGCAGGTGTTTTTTCTATGAGAGGGTACAATAAAGCCATTATCATGGGCAATCTCGCCCGTGATCCCGAGATTCGCTACACCGTTTCCCAGCGTGCCGTGGCTTCCTTTGCCGTGGCGGTCAACCGCAGCTGGAAGGATCAGAACGGAGAACTTCGCGAGGAAGTGACGTTCATTCCCGTGGTGGTGTGGGGCAAGACGGCGGAATTCTGCGAGCGCTACCTGAAAAAAGGCAGCGGCGTCCTCGTGGAAGGCCGCATCAACGTCAGGTCCTATGAGGCGAAAACCGGCGAGAAGCGCTATGTGACGGAGATCGTCGCCGACAACATCCAATTTGCCGGCGGACGCCGCGACGACGGCGGTGCCTCCTATGGAGGCGCTCCCGCCCGCGACGACGGGGCTTCTCAGGCGCCGCGGTCTCAGAGTCCCCGCAGCTATCGCGCCTCATCTCAAAATCAGAGCGGCGACGGCAAAGACATGGACTCCGCTTCCGACGCTTTCCCGCTGGACATCTCGGAGCTTGACCGCGGCGCGTCTCCGTTGACGCCGCCCGAAGAAGAAGCCGACATTCCCTTTTAAGAAAAACTTCATCCGCGCCCTCTGCGCGGTTTTACCACAGGCTTTGGCCTGTCATCGGTTTTGTAAAGGAGGTACGTGACTATGCCCTTTTCGGGTCCCGCAAACAGAAGAAGACCGGGCGGCAAACGTCGTCCCAAGGTCTGCTTTTTCTGCGTAGACAAGCTTGACCATGTTGACTTCAAAGACGTGGAACGACTGAAGAAATACGTCAGCGAGCGCGGCAAGATCATTCCCCGCCGCGTTACGGGCAACTGCGCCAAACATCAGCGTCAGTTGACCATCGCCATAAAACGCGCCCGTTTTATGGCCCTGCTGCCTTACACCGCTGAGTAATTCATAGGAGAGAGGAGAGCCGTCGTTCTTCTCTCTCTTTTTTTAAACGCACCGGGGCACCGGACCTTGCGGCAGTGCGTTTTTGAAAAGCCCGTCCTTTGCCTTCGGGCGTCGGCGGCGCTATCCGTCAAAGGGGAAGTTGCATTATGACACAGACTCGAAGCTTGGTGGAATCGGCCCTTCTGACGGGATTGTCGGTGATCCTCTACTTGGGCTCCGCCGTCCCGCTGGTGGGAATGCTGTTGATATTCCTGAGCCCGGTTCCTCTTGTAATCATTGAAATGCGTCACGATCTGCGCCGCGGATTTGTGGCGCTGCTGGCGGGGTCGCTGATCGTATTGGCCCTTGAAGGTCCCGTTCAGGGACTTTCCTACGCGCTGGGATTTTCCGTTCTCGGCCTGGCGCTGGGACGCATTATTGAACTCAAGCGTTCCGCCGTGGAAATTCTCGCCTGGGGATCGCTGGTCTCTCTGGCGTGCAAGCTGACGCTGGCGGTGATCATGTTTCAGGTGACGGGCCTCAATCCCATGAACCTCGACATGTCGGGCATGGAACGGACCTTGGATATGGCGCTTCGGCTGCCTGTAGGCCTCGAGCAGGCGGCGGCCATGAAACAGCAACTGGAAGCCATGATGAAAGTTCTGCCGCTCATTATTCCCGCGACCATGATCCTGGTGTCCGTTATAGACACGCTGCTGTGCTTCTGGATCACCGGCAAGGTGGTGCACCGGCTGAGCCGCGTGGATTTGCCGCAGCTGCCGCCCTTTGCCCGGTGGCGTTTCCCCGTCAGCGTCCTGTGGGCTTTTATGGGGGCGCTGCTCTGCATGGTTTTGGGAGCCCGCGATCCGCGCTTTGCCTTTCTCACTCGGGTGGGGCTCAACCTGCAGGTGCTGACGCAGTTCATTTTCGTCCTGCAGGGAATGTCTCTGGCCGCCTGGTTTATGAACCGCGCCGGCTGGAGCAGAACACTGAGAAATTTTGTCCTGGTGCTGCTGTTTCTGATCCCCCTGTTTTCAACCGTTGCCAATTACGCGGGAATCTTTGACATGTGCTGGGACTTCAGATCTCGCATCGGAGGCGATCGTTAAATGAAAGTCATTCTTAAAGAAGATGTGCGCAAGCTTGGAAAGAAAAATGCCGTCGTGGAAGTTTCCGACGGCTACGCCCGCAACTACCTTTTCCCCCGCGGCCTGGCCGTTGAGGGCTCTTCGCAGAACCTGAACATTCTCAAGGACAAAACGACGGCGGATCGGCGCCGCGACGAGCGCCTTACCGCCGAAGCGGAAGCCGTTAAGGCGAAGATCGGCGGCAAGGTCATTCACATGTCCATCAACGCCGGCGAAAACGGACGTCTTTTCGGCAGCATCACCGTCGCTCAGGTGGCCGACGCGCTGAAGGCCCAGTACGGCGTGGAGCTGGACAAAAAGAACATTAAAATCGACGGTGCCGTCAAGAGTCTCGGCGGCTATCCTCTGTCGCTGAAACTGTATGCCGGCGTGGATTGTTCCATGACCCTGTCGGTGGAAGGACAGTAATTCCCCGTGCCCGACGAAATTTTCGACCGGCTGCCGCCCAGCAATCTTGACGCCGAGCGCGCCGTCCTCGGTTCATGCATTCTCGACCGGGAAGTTTCGCTGAATTTGTCGGAGTACCTTCAGCCCGACGATTTTTATGACCTGAACTACCGTGACGTGTTCAATGTCATTGCCGACATGGTCAAAGTCGGCAGACCCGTGGATCAGCTTACTCTCATGGATGAGCTGAAGAAATGCGGCCTTTTTGACAAATTGGGCGGTCAGGCTTTCATCGCCGCCATTGTGGACAGCGTTCCCACGTCGGCCAACGCCGAGTACCACGCGCGCATTGTGCGCGACAAAGCCATACACCGCCGCCTCATCAGCGCCGGAAACGCCATTGTGCGAATGGGATATGACGAAAGCCGCGAGCTCAGCGAACTTCTCGAAGATGCCGAACGACTGGTCTTCGAAGTATCGCGCACTCGCAACGAGGCCAGCTTCAAAAGCATGCACGACGTCATGAAGAGAGCCATACAGAACATCGAAGACGCCTTTAAAAGCGAAAACGACGGCATCACCGGAATTTCCTGCGGCTTCAACGAAATCGACCGTCTGACCAGCGGACTGCAGCGCGGCGCGCTGAACATCATCGCCGCCCGTCCCTCCATGGGAAAAACGGCGCTGGCCATGAACATCGCGCGCAACGTGGCCGTCAGACAGAAACTTCCCGTGCTGGTGTTTAGCCTTGAAATGAGCGCCGAACAACTGGCGATGCGGCTTCTCGGAGCGGAGTCCCGCATGAATATCCAGGAACTGGTGAACGGATCCTTTGCCGAACGGGACTGGAAGCCCCTTCAGGAAGCCGCTTCAGTGCTCATCGAATCGCCGCTCTACATCGACGACAGCTCGGTGCTGACGCCCATCGAACTCAAGGCGCGGTCGCGCCGCTTCAAGGCAAAATACGGCGAGTTGGGACTGATCGTCGTGGATTACCTCCAGCTCATGACGCCCAGTCGAAGCACCGACAACAAAGCCAACGACGTGGCCGAAATCTCGCGCAGCCTCAAGGCCGTGGCCCGCGAGCTTGAAGTTCCCGTCATCGCGCTGTCTCAGCTGTCGCGAAACGTGGAAAACCGCGACAACAAAACGCCGCAGCTTTCCGACCTGCGAGACTCCGGCGCCATCGAACAGGATGCCGACCTTGTGGGAATGATTTACCGCCCCAGCTATTACGCCAAGGACGAAGAAGGCCGACGGGACAACAGCGCCACGGTGAATATCGCGAAAAACCGCAGCGGCCCCACCGGCGAAGCCCGGCTGGTCTTTCTCCGCGAGTACACGCGCTTTGAAGACCGCGACAGCCGCTTTGACTAGAGGCATAAACAGCGGCGGAGAAAGACGAAAAATTCCGCCGAAAGAAAACCCGTCATGGGGGAACTTTGTTCCCCCATGACGGGTTTTTACATCAGACCGCTTTCGCTTTGAGGAGCGTTTGTGCGGCTTACTCGCCCCAAAAGGTTTGAAGAACGTCTTCCGCCGGAGGCGGCGTCAGCAACGAGACGACGACGAAAACGGCGAGAGCGATGAGAAGACTTGGAACGATTACGTTCATGCCGTAGAAGTTCTTAATGGAAGCTCCCATGGCAAAGTAAGCCCCCACGCCGGCGGCGATGGACGCCACGGCGCCCGCAGCATTGGCTCTCTTCCAGTACAGCCCCAGAACCAGAGGCCACAGAAAAGCCGCTTCCATGCCGCCGAAGGCAAAAAGATTGAGCCACACGATTAAACTGGGCGGACGCACCGCGGCGAGAAAAACGATAACGCCCAGAAGGGCCGTGGTCCAGCGGCTCATGGATTTAATGCCTTCGACGCCCTTTTCAGAGCGGGCCGCCGAAGGATTGACGTAGTTGAGATAAAGGTCTTTCACCAGCGTTGACGCCATTTGAATGAGTTGCGAGTCAATGGTGGACATGACGCCTGCCAGCGGCCCCGCCAGAAAAATGCCGGCCGCAAGAGGCGGAAGCACGGCGATGGCCAGTTTGGGCATAATGGTGTCGGGAACGTCAAGACCCGGAAGAATGGCGCTGCCCACGGCGCCGCAGAAGTGCATGCCCAGCATGATGAAACTGACCACGAAGGTGCCGATGACGACGGCGCTGTGCATCGAGCGGGAATCCCTGTAGCCCATGCAGCGCACTGCCGTATGAGGCAGCCCCACCGTGCCGAAGCAGACCAAAATCCAGAAAGACAGGATAAAGGGTTTCGCGATAAATCCGTCGGGACCGAAGGGCGTCAGAAGCGCCGGATTGGCGGCGGCGATGGTGTCCATCACCGCGTTCATGGAGCCGCTGACGCGGACAATGCCCGCGATCATGGCCACCGTGCCCAAAACCATGACCACACCTTGAAGCGCATCGGTGAGCACCACGGCGCGAAATCCCCCGGCGGTGGTGTAAAGAATGACCGATCCCGCAAAGATCGCCAGCCCCCACAGATAGGGAAGCCCCGTGATGGACTCAAAAAGCCGTGCCCCGCCGATGAACTGCGCCGTCATGGCCGACAGGAAGAACAGCAAAAGGCTGACGGAAGCCAGAATGACCACGGCTTTGCAGCGATAGCGCTCGCGCAGAAAGTCGTTGATGGTGATGGCGTTGATGCGTCGCGCGATAATGGCGAACTTTTTTCCAAGAACGCCCAAAGTGAGCCATGCCGTGGGAACCTGGGTCACCGCCAGAAGAACCCAGCCGAGGCCCGTCTTGTAAGCGACGCCCGGACCGCCGATAAAGCTGGACGCCGACGTATACGTCGCCACCAGCGTCATGGCCAGGACAAAGCCGCCCATGCTGCGCCCGCCGATAAAGTACTCGTCAAGAAAACTGCGGCCTGAACGGATGTCGGCGCTGCAGCGGCACGTCAGAACGTAAATGCAGACCAAATAGACAATGACGGGAGCCAAAAGCTGCCAGTTAACGGTCATGACGGACGTCCTCCTTCTCGTGGGGCGCCAGCGACATGGGTTTGAACAGGAATTTAACCATCAGCCACGCAAGAGCGCAAAACAGCGCCGGCCCCAACACGGAACTGTAAAAAAACCAGTCGGGCAGTCCACAGACCCGTCGGTACAGCGACGGATCCTTTTCGCCCAGACCATAGGCGAATCCATACCACCACAGGAAAAACAAAAGAGCCAACGCTACGGAGCAGAGCGCTTCGAAGTTGGCCTGACGGAAACGACGATCTGTTTTCATTGAGAAACCTCCCGTGCGTTCCGGACCGCGGCTGCCCAAGGGGCAACACTCCGACCGGACGGATGTTGTCGCTGAACGCACTTCCATCTCTTGCCGGTCCCGTGCCGACAAAGGGTGTGATCTCACAAGACAAAAGCAATCGTCGCTGCCGACGCGACCCATCACAGCAGCGAACTTCCGGCGGCGAACCGCATTTCCCGCCGCCCGGTCTGTTTTTGAGGGCCTATGATCGTTCATAAGCGCTCCCCATTATACGTCAAAAAGCGAGTGAAACAAGGCAATGATCAAGAAAATGCAAAAGAGTGCAGGAAAATATAGAAAACATGATCGATTTTATTGCATAAATTTCCGATTTATGACTTTATATAAAAAAGTCCGTTTTGCAGTGCCGAAATAAAAAAGGGAAGCCTTCAGGCTTCCCTTTTTTTGTGGTTTGGCAAATTTTTTCAGCTTCACGCCCTTGGGCGTTTTTCCCGAAAAAAGCGCCGATCAGTCCGCCACGGTTCAGAGCTTCGCCCTGCCTCCCTCCCTAAAAACCGAAGGAAAGGGATTTTCAGCGCTTTTTGGCAGTCTCGGTCGTGCCGAAAACCGGAAAGCAGTCCTGCGACAAAGGCGCCGCGGCGGGGGCGACGCTCAATTCACCCTCCGGGAAGTTCGACACGATCGGCATGACAGCCACGGGATAGAGGGCGTACAGAACGGGAACGGGGAAGATGACAATGCGCTCCACACCGTACGCCGACAGTCCTCCGCCGAAAACGACGATCGGGGGCAGGGCGGCAAAGCCTGTTTCCCCGTTGAGAATTCTCCCAAAATATTAAGCTTCGGCGTCGGGGCGGTGAAGGTTATGGCGCCCGGGGAACGCAGAGCCCGCGGGGCAACGGCGGTTGCGCCGCGGGCGTTTTCAGCGTTTTTCGCCGAGGCTTGGGCAGTCGCGGCACCCCAATGGGTGAACCGTCCACAGACAAAGAGAATTCCTTGTGGCGCCGAAGTCAGCTGTTTGCCCCGCGCCACCGCTTTGCCAAGGGAACCCCTGCGGCGACGAAGGTTATTTTTGCGGTACTCCGTCGGCACGGCTTTTTTGTTCAGGATACCCACCACAGTGCCCGAGGAGACCATGAAAGCCGACGGGGCATAGGCGACAACAACAGCTCTCTTAAGCAAGGCCTTGGCGAAGGGCGCGGCCGCGTTTGGCGCGTCGGAAGCCGCAAGAAACATCATGGCACCAGCCATGATAAAAGAC
>CABTYW010000041.1 GCA_902489135.1 uncultured Synergistaceae bacterium | reverse complement strand
TGCCGTCTTCTGCTTGAAAAAAAACAATCTCTCCGCCCTACATCGAACGTTGTATATTCTAACTCGCATGGGGCTTCATGTCAAGATCAAAATTCTTTTTAAATATATACTTTACCCCTTTTCTCCCCGACGGGTTCACAGTCCGCAGGGCGAAGGTTTTCTTCTGAGAAAGACGTCCGGCTTTTGAGACCATCGACATTGCGGGAGCTTGTCCGGAAACGCTCCACCGGGCGCTCCATCAAGCGGCGCGAAAAGACCACATGCATCAGGAGCACATGGAATTCATGCCCCGAAAACCCGGGAAGAGGTCGCAGCGACTACGATTGACGGAACAACGTGCAGCTACATTGCATGAGGCGCGCAATAATTCGTCGGGCCTGAAGCGGCGTAATTTTTTCGGCAACCCGCAGATCGCTTGAAGGACAATGCCAGTGCCATTGGGGATGTCGTTCGATGAACCCGGCAAAGCGCTCGGGAACGCCTTCGTGAAATTTCAGCCGCATGACGGTGCGCCCGCGGTTTTTCCACAGCGTCACAATGACGTTTTGAGTTCCTTGATGAGACGTCGCCGAATACACCGGCAGCGCACTGTAGCGCGGAATGGCTTTGTTGTCGGCCTTTTTCTCTTTCGGATCGTTTTTGTGGACGAATTCATAGAGGACTCTGCGGCGCTCCTGTTCCGTCAGCGATTCCGCCGCCTGCGAGAGGATCTGGTACAGCCGCCCCGTGGTGAAGCAGTCGTCTTCAGCGCGATGGAAGCCCGCCGCCGTGATGCTGAAGTGCTTCGCCAGCGCCTTGAGATTGTAATGCCCCTGGCCGAGGGCCGGAAAGAGCTGCTGCGCCCAGTAAAAGGTATCCACATAGCGGTTGGTGAACGGTCGATGGTAAAGGGCGGTATAAAAATGATCGACGATGGGAATGTCGTTTTCGCCCACGGCGTGTCCAACCACAACGCTATCTTTGACGAACCTTCTGACCCGGTCGAAAACCGCCCCGGGCAGCGGAGCGTTTTTTACCATGTCCACGGTAATGCCCGTGAGCTGCGTCACGTAGGGATTGACTTTCAGCGTTCGCGGACGGACGAGAGAGGTGAAGCGATCGAGACATTGACCGTCGCGGGAAAATCTGACAACGGAAATCTCAATGGGACAAAAACGCATGTATCCCTGAGACTCGATGTCCAAAACGACATAGCCCTTTTTCTTCGGAAGAAAAATATCCCTTTCTGCGGTCACGACACTTCCTCCTCGCAGTCTTTGCATTTCCGTGCCCTTCGTCTCTGTGGGCCTGTCTTCCATTGTATAATTTTTTTCCATAAGGTAAACCTCGAAATTGACTTAAAAGCAAAAAAAAAGACCGCGCTTTTTCAAGCGCAGTCCTGATTTTTTGGCGGAGACGTGTGCGAATCGAACACACCAAGGACGATCAAAATCGCCCCTCACGCGGGTTTGAGGCCCGGGGCAGCCACCGGACTGCATCCGTCTCCACGATTTGCAGAAACCATAATATATCATAATCTCCCGCTTTTAGCAAATGGCGATCTTTGCAAGGCGACGTCTTATTACACACATTTTCACGCGAAAGCGATCTTTCAGCCGTCAAAAAAAGCCGCGGGGGTTATGCTCAGAAAAAAAGGTCCTCGTCGCTAAAGGCCTCTTCGGCGTCGGATTTCGTCGTAGGCGCTTTGAATTCTTTGAAACTTCTCCGCCGCCAGTTCGGAAAACTCCTGATCGTTCAGCTGGGCAAATTTGTCGGGGTGGTATTTTGCAATGAGGCGGCGGTAACGGGCGCGCACTTCTTCGTCGCTTGCCGTGGGCGGCAGCCCCAACACGGCATAGGGCGACTGACGGTAGCGCCTCCCTGAAGCGCCACCTTTCGTTCTGCCGTTCGAATTTTCGCGTTCGCCGTCACGAAAAGCCTTTCGCGGGGCCCAGCCTCGCAAAATGTCGCTCAGCAGCGACCGAGCGGCGGCGAAAACCATGATCGGAACGATAATTCTTTGAACCAATTTAAAGAGAAAGCCCATAAGAGTTGAACTCAGACCTTGTCGTCAAGGTGTTCCAGAAGTTTGCAGATCAGTGCGGAAATTCTGTCGGACGCCAGAGCCATCTGATGCAACACTTCCTCTTCGCTGAGCCTGACAAGTCTCATGCCCGCGGCGAGATTGGAAACGCAGGAGATGCCGCAGACTTCCATGCCCATGTGATTGGCGGCTATGACCTCATGCACCGTCGACATGCCCACAAGATCGGCGCCCAAAGCGCGTGCCATACGAATTTCCGCCGGCGTTTCATAGCTGGGGCCGGACATGCCGATGTAAACGCCGCGTCTGACGATCTGTCCCAGGGATCGGGCGGCCTTTTCGGCGAGGTCGATCAGACGGCGGCTGTAAGCTTCGCTCATGTCGGGAAATCTGGGCCCCCATTGAGGAACGTTGGGACCCGTCAGAGGGTTTTTGCCCGTCAGGTTGATGTGATCGGTAATGAGCGCCACGTCGCCCGCTGAAAACTGCCAATTCACGCCGCCGCAGGCGTTGGTCACGATGAGCGTCTTCACGCCCCAACAGCCGAATACGCGCACGG
Source organism: uncultured Synergistaceae bacterium (assembly GCA_902489135.1). Lineage (GTDB taxonomy): Bacteria > Synergistota > Synergistia > Synergistales > Dethiosulfovibrionaceae > Pyramidobacter. The sequence goes on along the minus strand of CABTYW010000041.1, from coordinate 15,371 downwards.
GAAAGGTAGTTTCCTGCGGCCTGTAGCCTTCATAGCCGTGAAGCCTTCCCTGCATAACCACCACGGGAACGCCTGAAAGAGTTCCGCACACAAGGCGGCCTGCATGCCCGGGGGCGGTGGATTTTTTCCAATGGGGAATGTCGCCGTAATGGATGACCACAGGATCGGCAACGGCATCGGCCAAATCTCCCAGCCCCGAACCGAGAATCAGCGCGGCACGGGGCACGAAGTTCACCTTGGTTCTGATAAAATCCGTCGCCTCGTTGACGGCGTCGACATAGTTCTTCATATCCATGGCAGTCACTCGCTTTCTTGGAAAAACAGTCAGGCGCGGGGGTGAGCTTTGTCGTAAACATCCCGCAGCTCCTGATCGAAATGCAGATACTTTTCCGTCGTGGCGATGGAGTTGTGTCCCAAAAACTCCTGCAGTGTTCTCAAATCCATGCCCCGGCGCAGAAGATGGGTCGCAATGGAATGGCGAAGCACGTGAGGGAACAGGCGCTGTTCGGGCACTGAAGCCATTTTACCTCGCTTTTGAACGATGCGCCACAGATCGACGCGGCTCAAAGGCTCTTTGCGCGAAGAGAGAAACAGCATTTTTTCGGCGGCGTCACCCTGGAGAAATTCCAGCCTTTTGCGAAGATAAACCAGAAATTGACGCCGAAGCCCCTCGGTGAAGGGCACAAGTCGTTCTTTGCTCTCCTTGCCGAAAACGATAAGCGTCTTGTCGTCGAGATTCAACGAGTTCACCTTCAGACCGCACAGCTCGCTGGCACGAATTCCACAGTTGGCCAGAGTTTCAAGAGCCGTTCGATCGCGGCAGTCATAGTAGCTGTCGCCGGCACAGGCGTCGAGAATACGCTGGATTTCGCCTTCCGTCATGATCTGCGGAAGCTTTTTGGTCTTGGAGGGCAGCACGGGAATCCATGCGTTGGACGGCAGCTGGCCGTTGAGGATGCGGTAACGCACCCAGCTTCTCAAGCCAGAAACGATGAGCTGAACCGACGATGAAGCGCGACCGTGATCTTTCAGGGCGCGCATAAAGGTGCTCAGTGCCTCGCGGCTGACGTCCATGGGGTCGAGCTTTGCTTTTTCGCAGTAAGCGCGCCATAACTCCATGCCGCGGCGGTACGCGGCCGCCGTGTTTTTGCTCTGGCCGCGTTCCAGCAGCATATAATCTTCAAAATCCCGGAGCGACGTCTCAAAAGGGACTGACATGACCACGCCTCCTTTCGACGAAGGAACCGTCAGTCCTGTTCCCTTTGCCCTTTCATCGCAAGATACCACGCCAGAGCCATCAGCGTTTTGGCGTCCTGCGGCTCTGTGGAGTCCAGAAGCGCGCGGATCTCCTCTTCTCCGAAACGCAGAAGGGAGAGGTCCTCGTCGTCGTCGGGCTGCAGCGGAGCGTACTCGAGGTCTTCGGCAAAAAAGACGTGGAGCTTTTCGTCGGAAAATCCCGGCGACGACCAGATGACGGGCATGACCGTCCAGCGGGAAGCGCGGTACCCCGTCTCCTCGCGCAGCTCTCGCTGCGCGGCTTCCAGCGGCGGTTCGTCCTTTTCGATGAGGCCGGCGGGCACTTCCACGATCTCGGCGTTCAGCGGATAGCGAAACTGTCTCACCAGCAGAAAGCGCCCCTCCTGATCGCGCGCCAAAATGGCCACGGCGCTGCGGTGTTCAACCACTTCGCGGCGAGCGCGACGTCCGTTGCGCGACACCTCCACGTCATCGACTCTCAAGTTCAGGATTTTACCTTCGTAAATTCTTTGTGACGAAAGACAGCGTTCCATGTCATGCCTTCCTCTTTTCTTTGGGGATCACCGACGACAGTCCACGGCTTCACCTTCGCGCAGCTTCAGGCCCTTCAGCCAGTCAGACGCGACCATGACCCTTTTGCCCTCGGGCTGCAGCGTCTTCACTTCCAGGGCCCCCTGTCGCGCGCCGAGAAAGAGCGTCCCGCCCACCGACTTCAGGACGCCCTGCGGCACGTTCAGATCAGAAGGGCGGGAGGTCAAAATTTTGAGGCGTTTGCCTCGAAAGATCACGTAGGCGCCCGGTGCCGGGTTGAGGCCGCAAACCAGATAATGCAGGACTTGAGCCGTCAGTTCAGGTGAAAGGCGCGCCTCACTTTTTTCGATTTTCCGCGCCACCGTTGCCACGCGTTCGTCCTGCGGTGTCAAGGGCGCCGATCCTCGGAGGATCGATTCGGCATGGTCGGTGAAAAGCCGGCTTCCCAGCACCGCCAGCCGATCCAGGAGCTCGCCCGAAGTTTCGTCTTGACCGATGGCGCTTTCGGTCTGATAGAGAATGGGGCCGGCGTCCATTTTTTCCACCAGGCGAAAGAGCGTAACGCCGGTTTTTCCCGCACCGTCCATGACGGCGCGCTGTACCGGAGCCGCTCCGCGATAGAGCGGCAGCAGCGACGGATGAATGTTGAGGCAGCCGCACCGCGGCGTGTCCAGCCAGGGAGAAGCGATTTTCTGGCCGAAGTCGATGACGAAAATCGCGTCGGGGGTCTTTCGCCGCAGCATCGACAGCAGCTCTTCGTCACAATTGACCGATGGGGAGTGAAAAAGCCGCAGGTGCAGCTGCAGTGCCGTTTCCTCCACAGGGGTGGAGCACAGCTTCATGCCCCGTCCGCTTCGCTTCGGGGGCGCGGTCACCACCAGCGAGGGAGAATATGCCGACGCCAACTCCGACAGGCAGCGCGCCGCAAAGCGCCCCGTACCGAAAAACCAAAGGTCAGCGCTCATGGCTTTTTTTCATCAGCCGTTTGCGGATCAGCTCGCGCTTCATGGGAGAAAAATGGTCGATCAGAAGCTTTCCGTTAAGATGCTCAATTTCATGGAGAAAAGCCCTGGCGGCAAAACCTTCCACTTCGTAATGCTTCTCCGCACCGTTTTCATCCCGGCAGTCAACGGCGACGCGCTGAGGACGCCTGATTTCGCCGAAAACGCCGGGAAAACTCAGGCACCCCTCTTCGCCGGCCTGCTCGCCCTCTTCAAAAACGACTTCGGGGTTGATCAGCACGTAGCGGGTTCCGTCAACCAGAACCACGGCGATTTTTTTGGATACGCCCACCTGCGGCGCCGCAATGCCCACGCCGTCGTCGTCTTTCATGACCACCGTCATTTCGTCCACAAAGGTTCGAAGATCGGCGTCAAATTCCGTGACGGCTTTTGTGGCGCGTCTCAGGATGGGATTAGGATATTCAAGAATTCTCAATTCCATCGCTCAGTCTGTACCTCCTGTTTCTTTCAAAGAAATGCTCGTTGTGTAGGGGGCGCTTTCGTTGTTGCCGGAGCGGTTCGGCAAAAAAAGGCTGTCTTTCAGCCCCTGAAGCGGTTGAAAGGCAGCCATGATCATTCTTTGCGTTACAGCTTAATTCCGCCGAAGAGATCGCCCAAAGTGACGCCGGTGTCCTCGGTGTAGTTGACTGGCTTCTCCGCTTCAGCTTTGTGGCGGGGTTTCGCGGGCTTCTCGCTTCTTGAAGCTTCACGGCGAGGCGCCTTTTCACTCTGCACGGCGCCTGTTTTAACGCGTTCGGCCGCCTTTTCGCCGGCTTCGATGGCGCTGATGCTCAGGCGGATGCGACGTTCCGCCGGATTGACCTCAAGCACGCGCGCCGTAACTTCCTGTCCTTCCTGAAGCACGTCACCGGGCTTCTCAACACGGTGAGTGCTGAGCTGGCTGATGTGAATCAGGCCTTCAACGCCCTTCTCGATCTCCACGAAGGCGCCGAAATCGGCAAGGCGAACGACTTTGACCTGAATGTCCTGTCCCTTGGCATATCGCTCCTCAATACCCTTCCAGGGATCATGAAGCTGTTTGTAGCCGAGGCTCATGCGTTTTCTCTCCGCATCGATGTCCAGGATGACGACTTCCACTTCCTGTCCCTTATGAAGCACTTCGCGGGGATGCTTGATGCGGCTCCAGCTCAGGTCGCCGATGTGGACCAGTCCTTCGATGCCGGGCTCCACTTCCACGAAGGCGCCGAAATCGGTGACGTTGGTGACGATGCCCTTGGTCTGCTGGTCTTTCTGCCAATGCTCCAAAACTTTGTCCCAGGGATCGCCCTGTGCCTGGCGGATGCTGAGGCTGATCTTGTTATTCTCTTTGTCGATGCCGATGACTTTAACTTTCACGTCATCGCCTTTTTTATAGGTCTCGCGGGACTTGGAGCTGCGCTGCCAGGAAATTTCGCTGACGTGCACCAGCCCGTCAAGAGGGCCGACGTTGACGAACAGGCCGAATGAGGTGACGCTGCTGACGGTACCGTCAAGCACGTCGCCCACATTCACTTCGGCGTAGAATTTCTCGCGGCCGGCCTTCAGCGTTTCGTCAAGAATGCTGCGGCGGGACAGAACAAGACGGCGTTTGCGCTTGTCCTTTTCAAGGAGGCGAACCTGGAACTCTTCGCCTTCAAAGCGTCCGGGATTGACGCCCCGTCCTTCTTCCGCTAGGTGAGAAATGGGGATAAACCCTTCAAGATTGTAGCAGTCAACCATAAGGCCGCCCTTGACTTTGCGCAGGCCCTTGACAGTGATCGTGTCGTTTGCGGCGGTTTTCTCTTCGAGTTCGGCCCAGCGGCGATCGAACTCGCAGCGCCAGCGGCTTACAAGAAGCTGCGCCTCCTCGCCGTCGCGTTTGCTGGTCACCTGGACGTTGACCTTCTCGCCCACTTCAGGTGCGGGCTTGTCGTCCACAAGAATGTGGTGAGTCCACTCGCGCTCGGGCAGGAAGCCTTCGCATTTGTAGCCCACGTCCACAAGCCAGCCGCCGTCGGTTTTGCCCACCACGGTGCCTTCGATCACTTTGCCGCGGGAAATTTCCTCACTGCCTTCGCCGTAGCGAGCCAGCAGAGAGGCCATATCGTTGGGCTCTTCCTCAACTGCCGTTTTCACGGCTTCCTTGTTCTCAACCTGATTTTTCATTTCTTCACTCATTCCTGACATCCCCCTGACGTCCTGCGATAATGTTTATCGCTGTGATTAATCGTTCAATCAGCCAGTCGGGCGTACTCGCCCCAGCTGCAATGCCGATTTTACCCTTCTCCAGAACCCACCTCCTGTCAAGCTGTCCGGCTTCTTCGATCCATAAAACGTCGCGGCAGGCTCCGCCGGCAATGCGATACAGCTTTTCCGTATTGGCGCTGTCGTGTCCGCCCATGATGATCATTCCATCGACCCGGGCGGAAAGTTTTGCTACTGAGTGCTGACGTTCTGTTGTTGCATGACATATGGTGTTATAAACTCTGAGTTCATCGGCCATGCCGACGGCGGCTTTGGCCACCTCGGCAAAAAGACGTTCTTCTTGGGTCGTTTGAGACACCAGACCTAACTTATGAATTTTAGCAGAAGTCTTCAGTATTGTCGAGGAAAAAAGTGACGAAACTGCGGAAACGACTTCCGCCTTTCCCGATACATATCCGAGAATTCCTTTGACTTCGGGATGTTTTTCGTTGCCGAAAATGAGGAGATCGTATCCCGCCTCGGAAAGTTCTTTCGCCCGTTTCTGCACCGCACGGACAAAGGGACAGGTGCCGTCGATGATTTTAACGTTCTTTCGCTTCAATATCTCAAAGACGGCGGGCTCTTCACCGTGAGCTCTCACAAAGGCCACGGCTCCCTCGGGAAGGTCCTCGGCCCGTTCGACAACGTTCAGTCCCAGAGACTTCAGTCGGTGGATCTCCTGGGGATTATGGATGGGGCTGCCGATGGCGTAGATTTTTTCGCCGGCGTACAGAGCTCGTTCCACGGCGCCGACAGCGCGCCGGACGCCGAAGCACATGCCTGTCGGCTGAGCCCGGATAATCTCCATCATGAGCGACCGCCGTCAAGATGCCGCCGCGCCGCATCAATCATCAGGCGCAGGGTATCACCGTCAGTTTTCTCCGAGAGGTCAAACCACAGAGCCGGCGAAAATTTTTTGAACCACGTCATCTGCCGTTTCGCAAACTGGCGCGTGGCAATCACGTCTCCCATAATCGCCTCTTCAAAGGTCATTTTGCCCCGATGGTAAAGCACCAGTTCGCGATAGCCGAAACCCTGCATGGCCGGCAGATCGGGAGAATAACCGCGGTCAAGCAGCCACTTGACTTCCTCGGGATAGCCGTCGGCAAACTGCCGGCGCACGCGCTTTTCTATGCCCGAGACCAGCACGTCCCGCGGCCTGAAAAGTCCCAGGTACAGCACATCGTAGGGCAATTCTCTCATCGGCTGAGCGGCGTAAACTTCCGAGGCTTTTCTGCCCGACAGAAGACAAATTTCAAGGGCGCGGATCACGCGATAGCGATCATTGCGATGGAGGCGCCCGGCGCTTTCGGGATCCAGCGTCTCCAAACGGGAGTAGAGTTCGTCGGAGTCATGATTTTCCAAGGAACGGCGCAGTTTTTCATCGCCTCCCACGTCCACCGAAAGGAGGCCGCTGAAAAGCGCCTGATAGTAAAAGGGCGTGCCGCCCACGAAAAGGGGCACGAACCCCCGCGCGGAAATCCGCTGAATGCAGCCTGCCGCTTTCTCCACAAAATCCGAAGCCGTAAAGACCTCATCGGGATCGACGACGTCGATGAGGTGGTGGGGAATTTCGCGGCGAATTTCAGTGCCGATCTTGTCGGTGCCCACATCCATATACCGGTAAACCTGTCGGGAGTCCACGGAGACGATTTCGGCGCGCAGCGCGCGCGCCAGATCGAGGCTCATGGCCGTTTTGCCCACAGCGGTGGGGCCGATGAGCGCAATGATGGGCGTCTTTCTCACAGTCCCAGTCTCCCGAAATGTCTGTCCAGAGAGTTTCCCGTCAGGCGCAGCACCGTAGGACGACCGTGGGGGCAGGCGTTGGGCTGATCGCAGGCTTCCAGCTCCCGGAGCAGGCGCAACGCCTCGTGGGCTTCCAAACGGGTTGTAAGCTTCACCGAGGCTTTGCAGGCCTTTGTCGCAAAAAGCCGTATCAGCGACTGGGAATGCTCTTGGCGCTCTTCCAGCGCCTGAATGGCGCTGCGAAGCAACTCCACGGGATTCAATCCCGCCGCCTCCGGATTCATGGGAAGCATGGACAGCGAGCCGTCACCGTCCACGGCAAAGTTCAGCTCCGCCAATTCGTCTTTATGAAACAGCGCCGCTTCTCTCAAGGTGGGCGGCAGAGAAACGGGCATAATCAATCCCTGATGTCCCTGCGGCGCGCCGCAGCTTTTCAGGATTTTCTCGTAATTGATCCGCTCGTGCGCCGCATGGGGATCCACGACCAGCAGCCCGTCTCCGTCGTCAAAGAGAAGATAGCCCTTGCGAAGTTGTCCCAGATAGCGGCGATGGGTGTCGCCTTCCGCCGCCTCAAAAACCTCCGCCCCCCGGGCGCCTTGAGAAGCAACAGTCAGAGGCAGACGGTCGGTAACTTCTTCGCGGCGGCGCTCCGCTGACGGACTGGCGGCGCGAAAAACGGGCTGCTCCATCCGTCCAAAGGGATGGGCGTCTTTCCGGGGTGCATAAAACTCGGTACCTGAAGAATTCAGCGTTTTCGGGCGTACGTCGAAGTTCTCCGAAAAACTCTGAGGCAGCGCTGTGTTCTGAGGGCTTGCCGGAAACGTCGGCACTTCGGAAAAGCCTCGCGACAGCTCTTCGGCCGTACGGTGAATCAGGTCGTAAACCGCTCCGGAGTGACGAAATAAAATTTCCGATTTTGCGGGATGAACGTTGACGTCCACGTCTTCGGGGGGAAGCGTGAGCATGACCAGCCAATTTCCGCGCCCCGCCCAGCTGAAAGAGGTGATGGCCGAACGGATCACTCCGTCGCTGACGCGGCGGCCGTTCACAAAGGAGATAAGTTGAAGCCTGCTCTGGGGCCCCATGTCCTGCCACCAAAGAGAGACGCCCGAAGCCGGCGAAAGGGATCGTGCACTGCGCACCTGAGGCGTCTCTCCCCAAATGGATGTCAAAAGGTCGTCAACGCTGCCGCCGCCGGAACTTCTGAACTGAGCTTTCCCTCCGTGAAGCAACGTAAAAGCTATGCCCGGGTAGGCAAAGGCATAATCCTGAACCAGACGGAAAATACGTCTGAACTCGGCCGCCGGAGATTTCAGAAATTTACGCCGCGCCGGAAGGTTGTAAAACAGATTCTTCACGGTGACCACGGTGCCGGGACGCAGCGGAAGGCGCGTCACTTTGGGCGTGCCGCCTTCGCAGCGAAGGGATGCTCCTTCGGAAAGTTCGGCGCGCCGACTGTAAATCTCCAAGCTGCTGACGGCGCAGATGCTGGCCAGCGCTTCGCCGCGATACCCCAGCGTGCCGATGGATTCGAGGTCGCTTTCAGTACTGATTTTGCTGGTGGCGTGTTTTTCCACGGCCAATGACAGTTCGTCGGGGGCAATGCCGCGCCCGTCGTCTTTGACGGAGATCAGCACTTTGCCGCCCTGCATGAGTTCGACTTCGATGCTCTTGGCGCCGGCGTCGATGCTGTTTTCCATGAGCTCCTTAACCACCGACAGGGGGCGTTCAATAACCTCACCGGCCGCAATTTTTTGCGACAGGCCTTCGGGAAGGCGATGAATTTCCATTACTCACACCTCAGTTTCTTTGCCCGCGCCGCCAGTCTGTAAATTTCTTCGAGAGCCTGACGCGGCGACATCTGATCGGGATCCAGCGACGCCACTTCTTCAATGAAGGCGTCACCCTTGAGATCGAAGAGGCTGACCTGCTGAAGAGGAAGGGAGACGGCGCCGCGCTCTGAAAGCTGTTCCCGCTCCAGGCGTTCCAAAATTTCACGGGCGCGTTTCAGCACTTTTCGGGGCAACCCCGCAATGCGCGCCACTTCAATTCCGTAGGAACGGTCGGCGGGACCGCTGCTGACCTTATGAAGGAACCGTACGCCTTCGTCGGTCTCCTCCACGGTCATGCTCAGGTTAAACAGACCCGGCATGGATTTTTCAAGCTCCGTCAGCTCGTGATAATGGGTGGCGAACAGCACAAAGGGCTCGACGCCGCACTGACTGTGAAGGAACTCGATGACTGCCCAGGCGATGCTCATGCCGTCATAGGTGGAAGTTCCGCGGCCGATTTCGTCCAAAATCACCAGGCTGCGGGATGTCACATTATGGAGAATGTTGGAAGTTTCCATCATCTCCACCATAAAAGTGCTGTTGCCCTTTGCCAGTTCATCGTGAGCGCCGATGCGCGTAAAGACGCGATCGGTGAGAGGCAGCACCGCCGACGCCGCGGGAATGAAGCTGCCCGCCTGCGCCATGATCTGCAAAACGGCCGCCATTCGCAGGTAAGTGGATTTGCCCGCCATGTTGGGCCCCGTCACCAGAGCCGTCCGACGGGACAGATCCATGGTCAGGTCGTTGGGAATGCAGGGCTGTCCGCGAAGCGCCAGCTCCACCATGGGATGACGCCCTTCGCGGATTTCCAGACGCCGCCCGTCGGTCATTTCAGGACGACGATAGCCTCTCCGCAGCGCCGCCGCGGCAAAGCTGTTGAAGACGTCAAGCCGCGCCAGGGCTTCGCCCAGTCGCTGAATATCGGCCGTGCGTTCCAGACAGGCCGCCGTGAGCTCATCGAATATGCGCTGTTCGATCTCGGCGATTTTGATGTCCGCATGGAGCCGACGTTCCTCATATTCTTTCAATTCCGGCGTGATGAAGCGCTCGGCGTTGACGAGAGTTTGTTTTCGCGTATATTCGTCGGGCAGCGTCAGATCGTTCAGAGTAACCCGTGAGATCTCAACGTAATAGCCGAAAACTTTGTTGTAGCCCACTTTCAGTTTTGCCGTTCCCAGGCGTTCCCGCTCTCTCGCCGCAAACTCTTCAAGCCAGCGATCGCCGCTGTCGCCCAGAGACCTCCATTGATCCAGTTCGGCATCGAAGCCGGGGGCGGCCAACGCTCCTAATCCGAGGGAACGCGGCAGCTCGGGCAGCAGCGAACGATCAAGCAGATCGCGCAAATCGCGCAGCCTGTCGGGTTCGGGCAGCGCCGCCTGCGGACAGAGGCCTTCCAGCGCAGTATAAATTTCAGGATGGACGTCAAGGGTGTCACGAATGGCTCCCAGGTCGCGCGGATTGGAGCTTTTCATGTGAAGTCTGGCGACGGCGCGCTCCACGTCGTGACACTTGAGAAGCTGTTCGCTGAGGTTGGCTGAAAGGTCGGCCCGTCGGCACAGCGTCTGTACGGCATCAAAGCGCGAATTGATTTTTTCGATGTCGCAGAGCGGGCGGGCGATCCAATCGCGCATCATCTTCTTGCCGAATGAAGTGGAACAGAGATCGAGGCATCGGAACAGCGAATCGTCGCCGTTCCACAGGTCGAGGTTGGTCTGGGTGTTCCAGTCGAGATGCATATACCCTTCGGGCATGATCTTGGTGATGCCGCGAATGTGAGCGGCTTTGGAGAAACTGGTCTCCTCGGAATAGGTCACCAAAGCGCAGGCCGCGCCGATACGGGGATCGCCTCTTTCAAGGCCGAAGCCTTCAAGGGAGTTGATTTCCCAGAGATGGCACAGCCGCGAGAGCCCCATGTCGGGATCGAAGTCCTCCGCCGACGTCTCGGTGAGCGAGCAATGGGAGCGAAAATCCAATTTCTTTTCGTAGTTTTTGCCGCGGGGAATTAAAATTTCACGCGGTGAAAAGGACATCATCACCGACCGCGCTTCTTCCGGCGCAAAGGTTCCCACCTGAACCGACGAAGCGCTGGGCGTAAGGAACCCCACGGTCCAGCGGTCTCCATCGATAATCAGCGAAGCCAAAGCGGCGTTGAGAGCGCCTTCTTCGGGAATAAAAGTCCCCGGCGTCAGGATTTTAACGACTTGACGCTCCACCAGCGTTCTGCCGTCAGGCGGCGTCATCTGCTCACACAGGGCGATTTTGTATCCCTTTTCGATGAGACGCGCGGCGTACTGATCGACGGCATGATGAGGCACTCCGGCCATGGGGAGATTTTTGTTGACGTCTCTGGCGGTAAGCGCCAGATCCAGCTCGCGGGAAATGAGCCGGGCATCGTCGTAAAAACACTCGAAAAAATCTCCCATGCGGAAAAAAAGGATGCACTGAGGGTATTTCTTTTTCCAGTAAAAGTATTGTTCCAGCATGGGAGTCATCTTTTCGGGCATGGTGAAAGGCGCCTTGTCCTTGTGAGGTTCAGCGGCCTGCGGCCGAAGAGTTCTCTGCTGTTCCATTAAAACTTTTCAGCTCCTTGTGAATCCATAAAGCTTTGAAGAATGACGGAAGCGGCAATTTTGTCCACCGTTTTTTTTCGTTTTTTCCGGGATACGTTGCCTTCCAGCAGGTAATCGGTGGCCGTGCGCGTGCTGTAACGTTCGTCCCAAAAGCGAAGCGTCACCGTGGGAAACCGCTCCCGAATCTGTGCGGCCACCTGCTGAACGTGCAGCGCCGAAGGCCCCGTCGTCCCGTCCTCGCGGATGGGAAGTCCCAAAAGAAGGCACTCCGTACGGTAACGTTCAAAGATCTTCTCCAGTTCGTCCATCCAGGGACCTTCGGCGCGCCAGACGGCAATCCCCTGAGCAAACATGCCCAGGGGATCGCTGACTGCCACACCGATCCGCACCGTACCGATGTCAAGGCAGATAATTCGGGGCACGTTAAGCTCCGATCATTTTTGAGACGATATCGACGGCCGCACGAAGCGCCTCGCCGACCTTTTCGGGGTTTTTGCCGCCCGCCTGGGCCATGTTGGGACGTCCGCCGCCGCTGCCGCCGACAATGGCCGCCAGCTGGCGGACGATGTTGCCGGCATGGAGGTTCTTCTTCAGCGCCTCGTCGCCCAACATGCAGAGAATTTGCACTTTATCGCTGCCGGACTTGGAGAGCACCAGAAACACCGCATAGGGATCGCGGGCCTTGAAAGCGTCGCCCGCCTCGCGAAGGAGGTTCATGGATTTTTCTTCCACGGCCCCCGTGTAGAGATTGATGCCGCCCTCGAGGCTCTTTTTGACCATGACGTCGTCAATGCTGCCGGCCAGCTGCGCTCTGGAGATGTTTTCGATTTTGCGCTGAAGGCCCTTTATCTCATCTTCCAGCGCCGTAACCTTTTCCGCCAGCTGCGCGGGCTTGACGTTGAGGCGCGTCGAGAGCTCGCCGGTGACCGCCGACAGTTCCTGAAGCAGTTTCAACGTGCCCAGTCCCGTGGTGGCCGTAATGCGGCGGATGCCGGCGCCGATGCTTTCCTCGCCGATAATTTTCAAGCATCCGATGGTGCCGGAACTGCGGACATGGGTGCCGCCGCAGAGCTCGCTTGAGATATCGCCCACTGAAACGACGCGAACAACGGCCCCGTATTTTTCCTCGAAAAGCGCCTTGGCTCCGCTGGCTTTTGCCGTCTCAATGTCGGTAACCCGAGTGCTCACCGGGGTATCGGACAAAACGGCGCGGTTGACCAGCCGCTCAATTTCCGTCAACTGCCGGGGAGTAGGCGTCTCGTAATGGGTGTAGTCAAAGCGCAAGAACTGGTCGGTGACGAGAGAGCCGTTCTGCCGCACGTGTCCGCCCAGTACTTTGCCGAGGACCGCATGAAGGAGGTGCGTCGCCGTATGGTTCCGCGCAATGGCCAGGTGAAGCTCCTCGTCAACTTTCGCCGTGACGGTTTCGCCGACACGCAACGCTCCCTGTTCCACCTTGACGGTCTGCATATTGAGCTCGCCGAAGGGATGGGTCGAGTCGGTCACTGAGGCAAGAGCACCTTCGCCGCTGATGACGCCGCGGTCGCCGATCTGACCTCCGCGCTCGGCGTAGAAGGGAGAGCGTTCCAGAAGCACCATGCCTTCGTCGCCCTCGCCGAGTTCATCGACGCACCGGTCGTTCTTCACCAGAGCGCGGATCTTTGTGCGGCACTCCAGACTCTCGTACCCCAGAAATTCGGTGGCTCCGTACTGATTGAACAGGACATTGAACACGCTGCCTTTAATGACGTTATTGGCAATCTGCTTGCTGGAAGCGCGGGCGCGTTCGCGCTGGCGCTCCATCTCGACGTGAAATTCTTCCTCGTTGACGGTGATGTTGCGCTCTTTGCATATTTCTTTCGTCAACTCAAGAGGGAACCCGTAGGTGTCATAAAGCTGGAATGCCAGAGCGCCGCTCAGCTCTTCGGCGCCGCGGCCCAGGGCGGAACGAATTTCGTTTTCCAGCAGCTCGCTGCCCTGAGTAATGGTCTTGCCGAAGCTGCTCTCTTCGATTTCAACGATCTTTTCGATGGTCAGCCTGTTCTCGACAAGCTCGCTGTACGGATCGCCCATCTCCTCGATGACGGTGGGAATAACGTCGTTGATAAAGGGGCGGTCGATGCCGATGAGACGCCCGTAGCGCGCCGCACGGCGGATCAGGCGGCGCAGCACGTAGCCCTGTCCGTCGTTGGCGGGCAGAATGCCGTCGGCGATCATAAAGGCCGCGGCCCTGACGTGGTCGGAAATTACCTTCAGCGCCAGATCGCCGCCGGCGCTGTCGCCGTATTTGATGCCGGCGATGTCGCCGGCTTTTTTCATAATGGGCGTGAACAAATCGGTCTCGAAGTCGTTCTGCACGCCCTGAACGAGGGCCGCAAGGCGCTCCAGTCCCATGCCCGTATCGATGTTTTTGCGCGGCAGCGGTTTGTAACTGCCGTCGGCTTGACGATCGTACTGAGTGAAAACGTGATTCCATATCTCGAGGTAACGGTCGCAGTCACAGCCGGGATGGCACTTGGGGCCGCAGGAAAATGCCTCGCCCTGATCGTAGAGAATTTCCGAATCGGGACCGCAGGGTCCCTGAGGTCCCATGTACCAGAAATTCTCGTCCTCGCCGTTGAGGACAAGGTGTGACTCCGGAAGGCCGATCTCCTTCGTCCAAATGTCGAAAGCTTCCTGATCGTCCTTGAAGATCGTGGCATACATGCGGCTTCCGTCCATGCCCAGAACGCCGGTTAAAAACTCCCAGCCCCAGGTCAGCGACTCCCGTTTGAAATAGCCGCCCCATGAGAAGTTGCCCAGCATCTCGAAGAACGTGTGATGGCGCGCCGTGCGCCCCACGTTGTCGATGTCGTTGGTGCGCACGCACTTCTGCGAGGTCACCGCCCGCTTGTATTCGGGCTCTTCGAGGCCGAGATAATATTTTTTGAAGGGAACCATGCCGGCAATGGTAAACAGCAACGACGGATCGTCGGGCACCAGTGAAAAGCTCTTGTAGTGATGACATCCATGGGACTCCCAAAAATCGACGAACAGTGAACGAATTTCCTTGCCGCTGCGGTACTGCACGGTGGTTACCTCCTGCCATAAAAACGATTATTATTGCGGAAATCAGACTTCCGCGTCGGTTTTGCGCCTGTTATGTTCTCTGTGAAACAAGCCGGTTGCGCTGTCGGCGCGCCTGCTCCACAAGGTCCTTTTCGGGAAAAGGCAAAAATTTTTTCTCCCTGACAATCCACGAACCGCTGCAGAGCACGCCCGTCACGTCTTCGGAGCCGCCGGCGTAGACCACATAAGCCGCCATATTGTCCTCATCGGCGCCGACGTATCGCGCACCGTCGATGCTGGCTACGGTGAGATCCGCAGCCCAGCCTGGGCGAATTCTCCCGACTTTTTCAAATCCGAAAGCCCGGGCTCCCTCAAAGGTCGCCATGTTGAGAAGCTCTTTGGCCGTCAGCGCCAGGGGATCGTGACGAACGCCCTTGTGAAGCAGCGCCGCCAGGCGCATTTCTCCCCACAGGTCAAGGCGGTTGTTGCTGGCGGCGCCGTCGGTTCCGAGAGCCACGTGAACGCCCGATTTCACCATTTCGGGCACTGGCGCGGAACCGCTGCCCAGTTTCATGTTGGACGCCGGGCAATGAACGACGGTGATGTTGTCGTGGGAGGCCAGATATTCGATCTCCTCGGGCAGAAGCTGCACGCCGTGGGCAAGAACGAGGTGAGGAACCTTCGACAGCCCCGTTTTTTCGAGATATTCCACGGGCGTCATCTTCAGCGTGTCGGAAAAATACGAGCGCTCCCACGGCGCCTCCAGAAAATGGGTTTGAAGCGGAACGCCCTGTCGAAGGGCCTCTTCCGCCGTCTCCGCCATAAACTGGAACGGGACGGTGTAGGGTGCGTGGGGATCGATGCAAATCAGGCCGTGAGGTGCGCGCAGCGGCGCATAATCACGGTACAGCGATTTTTTAAACCGTTCGGGATCACGCACCACGCCCAGCGGCACGACGCAGCGAATGCCCGTCTCTCCCGCCACCCGCGCCACCTGTTCGGTGCGATAGTACATGTCGGCAAACCCCGTGACGCCGCTAACAGCCATTTCAAATACGGCCTGAAGTGTGCCGGCGTACACCACGTCACCGGTGAGATGCTCTTCAAGGGGCCAGATTTTTTCCTGAAGCCATTCCATCAGAGATCGGAAGAGCACACGTCTG
>CABTYW010000040.1 GCA_902489135.1 uncultured Synergistaceae bacterium | reverse complement strand
GGGCATAGCCGGCCTGAGAAAGTATGTGGCTGATGGCCGCTGTCAGGGTCGTCTTGCCGTGGTCGATGTGTCCGATTGTCCCAATATTAAGGTGGGGTTTGGAACGCTCAAATTTCTCTTTTGCCATTGGTGAAACCTCCCAATACGAAAAATTTTCGGGTTCGCACAGGAACCTTTTAAAAGCTGAGCCTGCAGTTCTCTCCTGCGACCGCGTCACCAACGACCGTCGCCGACAGCTGATTTCCGTTCCGCCGGACGACTCCGCCGCGATGCGGGCGGAGAAGCCGCAGACGAACGTTCTTTTTTGTCGCTCGTCCAAACAAGAGCAAACAGGTTCTAAAGAATTTTACCAAACACCGCCCGTCTTGTCCACGGGAAAATCTAAAAATGTCGCCCCTCAGTGATAATGTCCTGCCGAAGCTTCCATTAAAATGCCGCCCCATGGGTCGAAAGAGCCGAACGGACGCATCGTCACGGAATTAAACCGTATCGGAAAGGAGCGCGCGCCCATGAGTGGACAGAACTGACCGAAAAGAGTCGCGAAAAATTTCGGGGCCGCCGACAACAAACCGCCGGCAGCAAATTCTAAATGAATGATAAATCATAGAGTTCAGGGAAAAGTTGGCCCTCAGGGGCACATGGAGACGACCTCGCCGCGGTTCAACTCCAACGCCGCTTCAATCTTTCAGTTCTCGCCCCCCCTGTGGGAAGCGCGCATCCGCACAGTCCACGGCGTCGGCCGGACAGGAGAAAAGTATGCGCGCCGCCAACGGCGCCGTCATCGGAAATGCCCGACCGTTTTACTGTATCCATGGGACTCGGTTCATCCAGATTTTTATACAGCTCGGGCAGTCAGGGACATCCCGTTTAAGACGCCCCGTAAAATCGGGGCACTCCATCGAAGACGTTCAATTTCTCATGCGGGAAAGGCCGACATAATGCTCGGCAGAGCGCCTCAGAAACAGAAGCGACGGCTCCGCCCCCCCTCGCGGAGGTTTTCTTCCGGCCGTGAAGCGATCCCCCCGCCCTCATGAAGTGCCTCGAAGGGACTGCCGGAAATTCACGGAAAAATTTTTCCGCATCATATGAAGGCCGCACCGAGAGGCGGCTTTCTTCCTAACAACGGGGCGGGTGAACGGGCCGGCGCAAAGCTTTCATCCGGAGCCGCCGCAGTTTCGCAGTGTCCTTATATCATATCGTCGGGATTTTGCCCTAGTGTCCTTGCGTGCGCCAGAAACGAGCTTTTCGAAAGCTCTGCCGCGTCGTTGGAGAAAACCGCCCCGCCAGCCCCGTTTCCATTTTTTATTGAACTCAATGATATATTTGAAGGACACTTTTATCACACACCGCAAAACGACCACTTCACTGAAAGGGCCGCTGAATGTCCCCGCGCGAAAATGTTTTTTGACGCTGTCGCCTGTGAGCAGCCCATGCCATGCGTCCTGCCCTTTACAGCGCCGGCGGGAAGAAAATCCATGATCACGCCGCGCATCATTTTCGAAATAAAAGATCGAACGTCTTCGAGCGCAGGCTCTCTGGCGTTCGATCTTTTCGTTTTTGCGTCACTCCGCGGTAAAAGCGGAGACGGAACATCCCGTTGTGGGCGGCTTTTTCACGTTTTCACGCGGGGCAGTGCCGAACCTTCGGGAAAGAGCTGTCTAAAACACGTTGCGGTACATAATCACGATCAGGACCACGGGCAGGCCGTAGGTCACCCAAGGCATCCACCAGTTCGTGACGCGCCACGTGTGGGTTTCGTTCAGTCCCTTGTTGGACTCTTCCATGTATCCGCTGAACTTGAGCACGAAGGAAATGTACAGAGACACCAGCAGCGCGTCCACGGGCATCATCACGTTACCCGACAGGTAGTCGGCGAAATCGAAAATGCTCTTGCCGAGAATGCGGCACCCCGACATCCAGCCGTGGCCGGCGCTCAGCGAATAAACGCAGGGCAAACTGAGCACGAACATGATAAAGACCACGATCCAGGTCATCTTGCTGCGCTTTACCTTGAACAGGTCGGCAAAGCAGGCCACGGGAGCCTCAAGATATCCAAGACCCGAGGTGTAGCCCGCGACGGCGACGAGTATAAAGAACAGCGAAGCCCAGAACGACCCCATGGGCATCTTGCCGAAGACCACGGGCATGACTTTCATGACCAGTCCCACGCCGCTGGCGTTGGGATCGGCGCCGTAGACGAGCAGCGCGGGGAAGATGACCACACCGGCGACCAGAGCGAAGGTGGTGTCCATGGTCACCACCATAGCGGCGTCCTTGGGCATGTTGTCGGTGTCGTTGCGGTAAGAACCGTACACGACGGCGGTGGCGATGCCGACGCCGATGGAGAAGAAGCTCTGCCCCAGAGCGTACAGCCACACTTCGGGATTGGAGAGCTGACTGAAATCGGGGCTGAGGTACCATTTCAGGCCGTCCATGGGCACCTTGCCCACCCCTTCAACGGGACTGAGCGTCAGAGAACGGATCGCCAGCGTCAAAATCATCACGCCGAGAATGGGCAGCAGCCACTTGCAGAGCTTTTCCACGCCCTCCTTGACACCGCGTGAAATCGCCAGGCCGAGGGCGGCGAAGACAACAACGGTATAAGCGATGAGCTCGAAAGGCTTCTGCATAAAGTCGTTGAACATCGCTTCGGTCTGTTCGAAGGTGGATCCGGTGAAAACGCCGCCGAGAGCTTTCACGGCATAGCGCACCATCCAGCCGATGATCACCGTGTAGTAGGCCATCAGAATAATGCAGGCCACGGCACCAACCCAGCCGATCAGCGACCAAAAGGGCTTCTTTTCCTTCAGAAATCCCACAATGGGCGTAGCCTTCATGCGACGGCCGATGCTCAGCTCGCCGAGGAACAGCGGCAAACCGACGAAAATACAGATCAGAACGTACGCCAGGACGAACGCGCCGCCGCCGAACTTGCTGGTGAGATAGGGAAAACGCCAAACGTTGCCGAGGCCGATGGAAAATCCCGCGGCCGAAAGGATAAAACCGATGCGACTGCCAAAACTGTCCCGTTTTTTCTCTTCCATAAACCATTCACTCCTTTAAAACTGCCGCTCCTGCGGCAAATCATTGGCTCTCCGCTCAGCGCGGAGGAAATCACTGATGAAACTTTTCCGCTTCGGCCAGAGCCGTTTTCAGATGCTCGAGGTCGATCCAGCGGTAATCGCCGTCAGCGTCTTTCGGATTGTCAAAGCCCTGCAACGCCAGATGGCTGATCGCCCGATCGAGAATTTCGCCGTCGCTGCCTCCCCAGGCGGATCGACGGCCGAGAACCACCGATCGGTACGGGCTTCTGTTGAGGCGATTGTTGGCCGACAGCGGATGGGTAACCAAATGCCATCCCTGCTCCAAAAGCGCGGACACTCTGGTCAGCACGTCCAGCGGCGTGCCGTCAAGCAGCTCGGTCTCGTCCAGTTTGGCGTCAGCCACATCGGGATTATTGGTGATAATCATGGGCAAGAGCCTCCGAAAAAATAAAGTCCGACATCACGTCTTAAAATTTAAATAGCACTGCCTGTCTTTCTACATTATGAATGATTAGTGAAAAAATGCATTTGAAGGCTCCAAGGAAAAGCCGGCGAACCCGACGCGGTTCCGCCGGCTTTCCTCAGACTGCCGATCCGCCGTGCGGCGGAGGGCACTTTTTAAAAGGCCTTGAAAATGGTCTGCTTGTCAATGGGCGTGACCATCGCCTCAAGCGCTTTCTCCAACAGCCGGCGGCGAGTCTTTTTGTCTTCCGCCTCGCCCAGTTCGGGCTTGCCTACGGGATGAGGAATGGCAATGCCGGGAACAATTCGGTTGGAGCCCACGGTCATCATGATGGGAACAATGGTGGCAATCTGCACGACGGGAATGCCCGCCGCCTTCTCGATTTCGCGCGACATCGATGCACCGCATCGAGTGCACGAGCCTCAGGTAGAGGTGAGAATGGCGGCATCAACGCCGGCGGCTTTCAGCTCCGGCCCGATCTCCTGGCCGAACTTTTCCGCCCAGGCTACGGCCGTGCCGGTGCCTGTGGTGCAGTAGACATACTTGTAAATCTTGCCGATTTTGCCCTCTTTCTCCAGCTCGCGCAGTCCATCGAGAGGCAGTACCACGTCGGGATCGGCATTGGCCCACTGAGTATCGTAGCCGCCGTGAATGGACTCGTAATTGTCGGAGGTGAGGTCGTTGAGGGCGGTGATGTCGTATCTGCCGTAGGATTCCGCCGAAGAGACGCGAATCTTGTCGGGGTTGCCCTTGGGGACAATGCCGCCCGATGTGATCAGCGCGATGGTGGCGTGTTTGAGATCCTTGACGGGCGCGCAGGGCGTGATTTTCTTGAAGGTCGGCATTTCGTACTCGGTTTGGAAGGGCTCGCCGGCCATTTTCTTGAGCAACATTTCAAGGCCGCGCTGAGCGCCGTTTTTCTCGTGGAAGAAGACGCGGCGGAAACCGCGGCTGATGTAGTTCTCGTCGGCGGCGGGGCCGAGAGGTTCCTTCCTGAGCAGCTTCAGCGACAGCGCCGCCATGGATTTGGCGGCGTCTTTGATGCCGCGGGCGCTGTTGGCGGTCTTGACGATGAAGACTTTTTTGGCGAAGGATTCGGCGCCGGGATTTTCGGGGTACATGCCCGTGACGACGGGAATTCCCAGCGTTTCACCGACGGTGGCGCAGATGTCGCCGCAGGCCATGCCGTAACGTCCGGCAAAGAAGGCGGGACCGGCGACCAGCAGATCGGGCTTGTAGCTTTTGATCATATCCAGAAGAGTCTTCTTGGCCTCTGCGTTGTGTTCGTTAAAGTAATTGTCGCCGCAGATCACCGTGCCGACAATTTCGGCATCCTTGCCGAAGTTCGCCTGCAGCGCGGCACCGGGGCCCACCTTGCCGTCGCGTTTTTCGGGCGGCACGTGAGCCATATCTTCGCCGCCGATGCCGGCGTAGAACTGGTTGATGTAATGAACGATGCGGAACGTCATGACCGATTCCTCCTTACACCCAGAGCGAGCCGGATTTGTTGTAGCCCGTCTCGCAGGTTGAGCCGATGATGGACTGCAGCTCCACGTACATTGAGCCGTCGGGGCGAAGACTCTCGGCCGCGCCGCCGGAAACGTGGGCGATGGACTCAATGAATCCGATGACCTTCTCCATAGCGGGGACTTCCAGCATTTCGTTGACGTTGCCGCAGGATACGAAAGCCGTCAGCTTCGGCGTGGCGTCAGCCAGCCCCTGAGAGGCGCCGTCGGTGCCCGAAGCTTCGTCGGCGATGACCACGGTGCTCATGCCCAAAGCTTCGCACTTGTTGACGTTGAGGCAGAGATCGCTGTCGGGATTGCCGTAGCCTTCTTCGGTGATGATGACGCCCTTTGCGCCCAGTTCATGGCACAGACGGGCGTTGAAAGACGAAGCCCGCTCCTTGCCCGCCAGGACCACCGATTCCTGCGTGGGGATCATGCCCAGGAAATTAATGGTTTTGCCGTGCTGGGCGTACAGCTCCGTCACCACGGGGTCATGGAGATGGTGCCATGTGGTGGTTTTATCGCAGGCCGACACGCAGTTGCCCGATACCATGGCGCCGTCAAGCACTTCGTTGGGATGAAGCAGCGTGGGCAGACAGTTTTTGACGTCGACGCCGTAAACATAGGTGTCGTGCAGCAGCCCCTGGGTGATGCACATGCAGAGATGCACCACCGGAGGCAGGTCGGGATACTTTTTCAGCTCTTCGGCCACCGTTCCCTTTTCAAACACTTCGGTGCTGTCGATTTTCGCATCTTTGCAGCGATCGGCCAGCCAAACGGCGGCTTTCAGCCCGGCAAGACGCAGAGCCTCTTCATACTGATGTTTTTCCAGATCTTTGACGGGCTGCGCCACAAGCACCACGTTGAACAGCTCGGCAAAGGGACTGAACTTGGCCGCGGGGCCGGACATGTCGATAAAACCTTCCTGAAATCCCATGATGGGGCCCACAGTGACAACGCCGGCACCGTCGAGCACAAAGGTGACTCCCTCACCGGCCGTGTCGTTGGGGCCGATGACCGACGGGAAATAGCTCTCGCCGCCCTCCAATTTGACGCGCGGCTCAATCACGTCCTTCACGGGGATAATGCGCACCGATTCTCCCGGACGGGCCAGATCGACATCCCACTTTTCAATGCGGTCGTCATCGGAAAGCGCGTCGATCAGAGCAGCCTTGTCCACATAGAGCACGCCGTTTTCAACGCGCGTGGGACTGCCCCATTCAAGCCCGGTCACATGAGCTTTTCGAAGTTCAAGTCTCATTCCGCTCTTCCTCCTTAACGTAAATATGCTAATCTATTCACAACTTTTATAGCTTCGGCGTCTATCTAGAATGATAAAGAATGTTCGGGCAAATTTAACCGTTGCAAAATACCAGTTTTTGTGCGTTAATATTCATCAGAATTCGTATTTAAAATACAGCTGGTGACAAAATGATTAATAAAGAGAACAACGATATAGAACTAATACAGAAATATGCACAGGAAATCGCCGTTTCAACGGCGTCGGTTATTAAGCACGACATCATCATCACTTCAACCGACGGGAAAATCATCGGCGCCAGCCGAAAAGAGCGCATCGGCCAGCTGCACGAAGCCTCGCTGGAAGTGCTGCAAAACGGCGTCGCCTCCGAAACCACGGAAAAACAGGCACTGCGCTTCAAGGGCACTTTGCCGGGCGTAACCTTCCCCATCCAAAATCTCAGCGGCCGTACAGTGGGGACCATGGCGCTTACGGGACATCCCGACGAAGTGAGATGCTTTGGACTTATCGTCAAAAAACAAATTGAAATTCTCTTGCGGGAGCGCGAACTCTACAGTTATTCCGTCAGCCGCGAAAGCATTACCCAAAACCTGATCCAGGATTTGGAGGCCTTCGTTCCCGGCGTCAGCAACGAAACCATGCTTCAATCCAGAGCCATGGAAATGGGCTACGATCCCAGCCTGTACTACATTGCCGTGGTCGTCGATCTTTATCAGTTCGGACGCTACGCCATGTCGCTGCGCGGCGAGGCCGGCGATGACGGCGACAACAAGGTGGAACTGCGCATTCTCAACGTCAAGCGTTCCGTTCTCCATGAGCTGCGCAGCATCTTTCCCCATCCCCGAAACATTTCCAGCATCAGCGGAAACAACCGATTTGTGATGCTTCAGGCCATGAAACCCTCCGATCACGACGATCCGCAGCGCGAAAACGCCGTTTTGACCCAAACCAAAGAGCTTTCCTTTGCCCTGCTAGACCGCATCGGGGCCTACGGACTGAAAGCCGCCATCGGCATCGGCTCGCCTGCCGGCGACATCGCCGAACTGTCCCTCAGCTGCCAGGAAGCCCGAAAGGCGCTGCTGCTGGGGAAAAAATTTGAACAGCGTCCGGGGGTGTACTGCATTGCCGATTTTCGTATGGAAGACGTGATCACCACCATCGACGCAGCGGTGAGGATTCGATTTATCCGCTCGCAGACCGACAATCTCAGCAACAAAAGCGACTGGGCAGAAATCGGAAAGACCATCCGCGCCTGGTGCGAAAGCGGTTTTTCTCTGATCAAAACGGCGAAGGCGCTGCATATTCATCGCAACACGCTGATTTACCGCCTGGAAAAGATCAATCGCCTGACAGGCAGCGACATTCACGATTTCCGCACATGCTTCAATCTCTACTTCGCCCTGCTGCTCCACCAATACTCGGGACCGACAGCCAAAGAAAATCATCTGTGAACCGCCCCGCGGAAAAATGCCTCCGCTTTCCCCAATGGAAGCCCTCGGGCCAAACGGAAACGCCCATGAACGACGCCCCTTTCCGCAAGCGGGGGAAACAGGGATGAAGCCCCCCTCCCCCGAGAGCCCATGCCCTGCAAGGAAGGGGCGACGGAAATAAAAGCGAGTGGAAGGGCCATGAAATTTCATGGCCCTTCCACTCGCTTGATGCCATTTTCAAAAAGACGCCTCAGGCTCACCGCTCAAGCGGTTCGGGCAACCCTCCCCGCATCGGTTTTTCGCCCACTCCTCAACGGCGCCGTGCCGCTTCAGAAGCGCGCAAAATGCAGTTCATTGCCCCGCTCTTCAATGAGGCGCGCCACGTCTTCAGTTTTGATGTAGACGGTGGCCGTGTTTTCGTTGGGGTGAATTCCCATGAGCTTTCCACGGAAATCCTCGTCGAAATAAACGATCACCCGTCGGGACGCATCGTTCAAAATGCCGAAGGGCGTCACCGCGCCCCTCGAAAGCCCCAGAATTGCCGCCAGGTCCTCCTCGGAGGCAAAGGTAAGACGGCGCGTATGGAAGCGGTTTCGGAAGTCTTTCAGATCGACGCGTTTTTCTTCCTTCACGGTTATTAAATAATACTGCTGTTTCTTGTCGTCGCGGACGAAGAGGTTCTTCGCGATCGCCTCCACGTGAGGCAGCCCCTGCGCCAGCATTTCATCAACGGTGAATACGGGCGGATGCTCCACCTTTTCGTAAGCCAGCTTTTTTGCGTCAAGCAGGTCCAGCACTTCTTTTTTATTCACTGCAGCTCATCCCTTTCGGTTTCAATTGATCGTTTCGGCATGACGGCGTCCCCACCTGTTGCCATGAATTTTACCACAACGCCCATCGTCAGGGATTTTTTCTCCAAAGAGAACTTTCGAAAGCGCGGAGAGCGTTTAAAACGGTCGTGTCCGCAATCGGCAGCCAGCATCGCTTCTCAAAACAAAATTTCACGAAACTTCGGCGGTCCGCCGGCGAGTCGGAAAATGACGTCCTTTGTCTCTGCCCTTTCAGGGCGCATAGTTCATGGCCTTCGCCGTCGATGACACGATGCCTTCCCGCCGTCGCCCCACGAGATGCAGGGCTGTTATGCTATAATTTCCATGTTGAGGAACGTTGTGGAGCTCTATTCACTTAAAGTTTTTAAAAGATTTTTATCGTCAATTTTGGAGCGTGTGTATCCATGAAAATTGTCATCGTGGGCGCGGGAAACGTCGGCTCGGCGCTGGCGCGCACCCTGTCTCTTGAGGGAAAAGACGTGGTGGTCATCGACCGCGATCCTGAAGCGGCCGAACGGATTGAAAATGAACTTGACGTGGCCGTCGTCTGCGGCAACGGCTCACGCCCCATGGTTCTCGAAAAAGCGGGAGTGAAAAAGGACGGCGACGTCGATGCGCTGGTATCCTGCGCCGACCGCGACGACACCAATCTGATGGCCTGCTGGCTGGCAAAACATGCCGGCGTCAAACGCGTTCTGGCGCGAGTCAGAGACTTGGGCTTCACCGATACGCCCGACTGGGCGGAGGACCTGGGCATTGACGTGATGGTCTCGCCGGAGCGGTCGCTGTCGCGCGAAATTGCCTCGCTGCTCACGTTCAACGCCGCCGTTCATTCGTCGGAGCTCTTTAACGGAAGAGCCGGCAGTTTCGCTTTTCGCGTGGAAGAAGACTCTCCCATCTGCGGCATGTCCCTCAGCGAACTGGGCGCCGCCCATCCCGATCTCGGAGCCGTCATGGTGTACGTAGAGCGAGGCGACGACGGTTTTGTGCCGTCCGGCGACTGGACGGCCGCCGCGGGGGATCTCTGTTTTGTGGTGACGCTGCATGAACGGGTGCGCTCCATTCAAAAACTTTTCAACGTCGAACACCAAAAACGCCTCTCCCGCGTCATCATCGTCGGCGGCGGCAGGCTCGGCACCAATTTGGCCCATCGGCTGAGCTCCAATGTCCCCAAGGTGGACACCATTCTTGTGGAAAAGGACATGGAAAAGTGCGCCCGCCTCGCCCGTCAATTTCCCGACGTCGAGGTGATCCACGGCGACGGCATGGACAAAACGTTGATGGCCGAACTGGGCGTCGCCCGCGCCAACGGCGTCGTCACCGCCACGGCCGACGATGAACTGAACGTGGTTATGGCCGCGCTGGCCAAGGTGAAGGAAACGGTGAAAACCATCGCCGTTGTCCGCAAAGAGATCTACGAGGATCTCGAAGGGCGCCTTCCCGTTGACGTGCTGATCAATCCCAACCAGACGCTGACATCCACGTTTTTGCGCTACATTCGCTATCCCAAG
Source organism: uncultured Synergistaceae bacterium (assembly GCA_902489135.1). Lineage (GTDB taxonomy): Bacteria > Synergistota > Synergistia > Synergistales > Dethiosulfovibrionaceae > Pyramidobacter. Next base: position 8,819 of record CABTYW010000040.1, on the reverse strand, counting down.
CTGGGCGGAATGTTGTCGCTCATCGACCGCATCGGCGCCGAGGTGTTCGAGTTTACGCTTCAGGAGGGACACGGCGCCGCGGGCAAGGCCATTATGGACCTGCATTTGCCGAAGGGAATTTTGATCGCCGTCATTAAACGCGGCAGCCGGTATTTGGTCCCCCGAGGCCCTGAAGTGCTCCACGCGGGCGACGAGATTTCCGTGTTTGCCATGTCGGGGCAAATGCCTGAGGCCATGCGCATTTTCAAGGTTGACGAACAATGAAATTCCGCGTCGTCCTCTTTGTGCTGTCTTTAATCGGGGGGCTTATTTCGACTTCCATGCTGCTGCCCGCCCTGTGGGCGTGGTGCGAGGGAACGCCCGACGCCGCCGTGCTTTTCAAAAGCGCGGCCGCCTCTTTGACAGTCTGCGCTCTGGCGGCAGTTCTTGTCCGTCCGTCACGTCGCAGAACCGAAAGGGGCATTACCGTGCGCGAGGCCTATGCCATTGTGACCTTTTCATGGATTGTCGCTTCGGTTATCGGCGCGCTGCCCTACGTGGCTTACGGCACCACCGGGAGCTTTACCGACGCCTTTTTCGAGGCCATGTCGGGATTTACCACCACGGGAGCCTCCATTCTGAAAGATGTGGAGTCCAATCCTCACGGCATCCTGCTTTGGCGCGCTTTGACCCACTGGCTGGGCGGCATGGGCATTATCGTGCTGAGCCTGACCGTGCTGTCTTTTATCGGCGGCGGCATGGAGCTCTACAAGGCTGAGACTCCGACGCCCGTTCCCGAAAAACTGACGCCGCGGCTCCAGCAGACGGCCGTCATCCTCTGGAAAATCTATCTGCTCCTGACGGCCCTTGAAACGGCTGCGCTGATGCTGTGCGGCACCACTTTTTACGAGGGGCTGACGCACGCTTTTTCCACGCTGGCGACGGGGGGCTTTTCCATTTACAATGACAGCATTGCCCACTTTCAGAGTCCGGCCATCGAATGGATCCTCATCGTTTTCATGTTTCTGGCCGGCGTAAATTTTACTCTGCACTTTCTGTTTCTTCAGGGCCATCACAGCGTCTACCTGAAAGACGACGAGTTTCGCTGGTACGCCGGAATTATTCTGTTCGCCGCCGCGGCTTCGACGGCCGCGGCTTTGGCGGGACGCATGAATATTTCCTTCTCCACGGCGCTGCGTCACTCGGTCTTTCAGGCGGTGACGCTGATGACCACTACGGGCTTTGCCGTCACCGACACGCTGCAGTGGCCTTACTTCGTCCATTTTCTGTTTTTAACGCTGATGCTTATCGGCGGCTGCGCCGGCTCCACGGGAGGCGGCATTAAAGTGCTGCGCTTCATGATGCTGGCGCAAAGCGCCAAGAACGACCTCCTTCAATCGGTGCAGCCTCACCGGGTGCTGTGCCTGAGGTTGAACGGCAGGGCGCAGGACAGTTCCCTGGTCAACTCCGTTTTGGCTTTCTTCGTGCAGTTTATCATGCTGCTGGCGGCATTTACGCTGCTGCTGACGCTTATGGGGATCGACGTGCTTTCAGCCTTTTCAGGCGTCATCGCCTGTCTGAGCAATACCGGCCCCGCGCTGGGACGTTTCGGACCGCTGAGCAATTATGCCGACGTTCCCGCTGCAGGCAAGTGGGTCCTGTCATTTGCCATGCTGACGGGGCGCCTTGAGCTGACAACGGTGCTGATGCTTTTCCTGCCTTCGGTGTGGCGTCGGTAACCGCCGGCAGTCCCGGTTTGGGGCAGGCGCTGCGGCCCTGAGGCGTACAAAAGTTTGACGCCTCAACAACCTTTAACATGCTTTTTACAAAATCAATAAAATCTGTATAATAAAAAAAGAAGCTTTATCGGCATTTATTCTCCGCAGGTCATATTTTTTAAGAATGGAGTGGTCACATTATGAAAAAGTTCCTCTCAGTTCTTGCGTTCACCGCCGCTTTCTGCGGTTCCTGCGCCGCTTTCGCGGCCTATCCGGAGAAGCCCGTTCACATCATCGTCCCCTCTGAAGCGGGCGGCGGCACCGACACCATGGCGCGCCTGCTGGCCAAGTTCGGCGAAAAGTACCTAGGGGCTCCCATGGTCATCGACAACATGCCCGGAGCGGGCGGACAGATCGGCTTTCAGGCCATCGCCAACGCCAAAAAGGACGGCTATACCTTCGGCTGTCTGTACACGCCCCATCTGACGGCTCACATCTCGGCAAAGCGCGCCCGCTACAAGCTCACTGACTTTGAGTATGTGGGCAATCTGGTTACCGACCCCGGCGTCATCGTGGTGCCCGGCGCCAGTCCCATCAAGGATCTGGCCGGTCTCGCCGAATATGCCAAGGCCAACGAAAACTGCACGGCTTCCACTTCGGGCCCCGGCGGCGACGACGACTTCGCCCGCATCGCCACTGAAAAAGCTTTGGGCATTAAGCTCCGTCCCGTGCCTTCCAAGGGTTCTTCCGCCGCCAAGGCCAACGTCATGGGCGGTCATGTGACGGTGGGTTTCATGAACGTCTCTCAGGTGGAAGCGCAGGTTCGTTCCGGCGAGATGCGCTGCCTGGCTGTCATGGCTCATAAACGCAGCGACATGATGCCCGATGTTCCCTGCATCGATGAGCTCGGGTATCCTGAGGTCGTTTCCGATTCTTCCCGCGGCTTCGCCGCCCCCAAGGGCATTGACGCCGAGGCTCTGGCAAAAATCCGCGAGATGTTTTCCAAAACCATCGCCGACCCGGAGTTCCAGGAGGCTGCCAAGGGCTCTCTGCTGCTCAACGAGATGAACGCCGCCGATTATCAGGCCTATCTTGAGGGCCTTCAGGCCGCAACCGACAAGGCTTTTGAAGTGGCGCCGTGGTAGTCGGTCCTTCGGAAGGCTCATGAATAAAAAGACACTGAACGTCCTTTCAGGCGCCGGAGGGATTATCCTGGCCGGCGCCGTTTATTCGGCAGTTCAAAAATTTCCTTCCTACGCGGTTCACGCTTCGCAGTACGTGCGCTTTCTGCTGGCGATCATGGCTGTTCTGTGCGGCCTGCTGCTGGTCTCTTCCCTCTTCGGCGGCGATGGATCAAAGCCGACGTGGATTAAAGCTCCTTCCTCTTTCGCCCTCACGGTGATTTTGACGGTGCTGTGCGTTCTGTCCATGAAATACGTGGGATTTTATGCCGCGGGCGCGCTGTATATGCTGATTGCGGCATGGAGCCTCGGCCTGCGGCGGACGCCGGTCCTCATCGCCAGCACGGCGGTGCTGATGCTGTTGGTTTACGGCGTTTTTGCGAAGTTTCTGAACGTTCCGGTGCCTCTGGGAATTTTCGAGGAATTCACTTTTTCCGACATCGTCGGTTCGCTGGAAAAGGCGAAGCTGGCGTGGCTTGCGCTGTAAGGAGGCCTCCTCATGGAAATGATCGTTGAAGCCGCACGGACGCTCTGCGCCCCGGCTCCGCTGCTGGCCGTCTTTTTCGGCACCGTGGGCGGCGTCATTATCGGAGCCATCCCCGGCCTGACCGCTACCATGGCGGTGGCTCTGCTCATTCCGGTGACTTTCGGCATGAACCCCGTCGTCGGCCTCGCGCTCATGGGCGGCGTTTACTCCGGAGGCATGTTCGGCGGCGCCATTTCGTCCATCCTTCTTTCCACTCCGGGAACGCCTGCCGCCGCGGCCACGACCTTTGACGGCTATCCCATGACGAGGAAAGGCCAGGGCGGCATTGCCATCACCGTCGCGACGGTAGCCAGCTTCTGGGGCGGCATTATCTCCACCATCGCGCTGCTTCTGGTGGCCCCCGTTCTGGCAAAGTTCTCGCTTCGTTTCGGACCGCCCGAAAACTTCCTGCTGGCCGTCATGGGGCTGACCAGCATTGTGACGCTCACCAGCGGCAATCTTCTGAAGGGGCTGATTTCCGGCGTCATGGGACTTCTCATCGCCTCCATCGGCGCTGATCCCATGGACGCTTATCCCCGTTTTGCCGAAAACTGTCCGGAGCTTTACGACGGCATCAAGGACATTCCGGCGCTCATCGGACTTTTCTCCATCAGCCAGCTGCTTGAATTGACGGGCGAAACCAGCATCGTTCAGGAATTGGGCGCCGATCTGTCGACGCTGAAGAGCAAAAAGTTGCCCCGCGGACTGGCGCCCACCATCGGCCGAGGCGGCATCATCGGAACCATTGTGGGGATGCTTCCCGGCGCCGGAGCCACCATTTCGGCCTTTATCTCCTACAACATGGCCAAATCGCTGGATAAAGATCCCGAGAGCTTCGGCACGGGCAATCCCAAGGGCGTTGCCGCCTCGGAGAGCGCCAACAACGGCTGTGTGGGCGGTTCTCTGGTGCCCATGCTCACGCTGGGAATTCCGGGCAACTCCGTGGCGGCCTGTCTCATGGGCGGTCTGACCATCAACAATCTCATTCCCGGGCCTGAACTGTTTACCAAATACGGCACCATTACTTACGGGTTTATTCTCTCGCTCTTTTTGAGCAATCTGGTCTTTCTGTTTCTGGGCATCTATCTGGCGCCATTTTTCGCGCGCATTTCCACGGCGCCCAATTCGCTTCTCATTCCCGCCATCGCCGTCTTATCGGTGATGGGCAGCTTCGCCATCCGCAATATGATGTTTGACGTGTGGACCATGCTGGGCTTCGGATTTTTGGGATATTTCCTGCACCGCTTGGGCTTTGACCTGGGAGCCCTGGTCCTGGGGCTGATTCTGGGGCGCATCACCGAAGAGGGCTTCGGCGGAGCGCTGGCCATCTCCAACGGTTCCTATTCCATTTTCTTCACCCGTCCGCTGTGCATCGCGCTGTGGGGCTGCATTTTGCTGCTTTTGCTGCCGGCGCTGATCCGTAAAAAGAGGCGCGCCGTCTGACGCTTTTTTGTGGGCGCCCCATGACACCCATGTTTTTCCGTTACTCTGCCGGGGACGCCCGGCGCCGTCACCATGAGCTCCATTGAAAACTGCCGGTAAGTCGGGGAAGGCCCGCTCTTGCCGGCGTTTTTTGACTTCGTGAAAATCCCGCGGACGCACGAAAGCTCAAAATTTTCCGCCGAGCTGCAAAAACCGTGAAAGTGCCTCCATAAAAAATTTTTTAATGTCTCGTTCTTTTCATGATAAAATTGAAAAAATAGACAGGATCGCTTTTTCGTTTTCCTTTCGCTTTTTCTTCATGCCCTCAAAATTTGTCTTCTACGCGGGAAGTCAGGGATCTCTCATGAAAAATTTTGCAAAAAAATTCAAAAAATCGCTCATCTTCCTCTTCAAGCTGGCGCTGTTTCTGTCCGCCCCGGGGCTCTACGTGGGAACTTATAAGCTTTTCTACGAAGTGCCGCGGCTGCTCTTCAAGGACAACTACGTCATCGGCGGCGTTTATCTGCTGATTTTCGCCGTACTCAGCGTTTCCTATCAGTCCTACAGAATCGGCGTGCTGCGCCTGCGCGAAATGATCTATTCCTTTTCGCTGGCGGCCGCGCTGAGCAACATTCTGGGCTACTGTCAGCTGAGCCTTATGCTTCACCGCTTTATCAATGTTTTTCCGATGGTGGCCTGTTTTGTCGTCCAAGGCCTGTCCGCCGCGGTGATTTATTTCCTGGCCAACCGTTTTTATTTCTGGCTGAACCCGCCGCGCAATGCACTGGCCATTCTCTGCAATCCCCAGGACGACCGGCGGATGCTGCAAAAGTTTCTCCTGGAAAACAAACGGTATCATATCGTCGCTTCCTGTCACGGCAGCGACGCGCCCCAAGACATCATCAGAGCCATCGACAGTCAGCCGCTGGTGCTCCTTATGGGACATGGCACTCCCGAGCTTCGTAGCATGGTGCTTCGCCGCTGCTACGAGACGAACAAGCGGCTTCTTATGGTGCCCACGGTGGATGAAATCTTCATCCACGAGGCGACGCTGTGCCAAATTGACGACATTCCCGCTTTTCTCTTTCGAAATCACCAGATGAACAGCGAACAGCGTCTGCTCAAGCGCCTGGTGGATATCCTGGTCTCTTCGGCGGCACTGCTTCTCCTGAGCCCCGTCATGCTGGTCACGGCGTTGCTGATTCACTTTTATGACGGCGGTCCCGTGCTGTTCAGGCAGAAGCGCGTCACGCTCAACGGACGGGAATTTCTTCTTTTAAAGTTCCGCAGCATGGTGGAGCATGCCGAAAAAGACGGCGCCCGACTGGCATCGCGGCACGACAGCCGCATCACTCCCGTGGGCCGTTGGATCAGAAGCCTCCGCATCGACGAGCTGCCGCAGCTCATCAACATTCTGAAGGGCGACATGTCCATTGTGGGGCCGCGCCCCGAACGTCCCGAGCTTGTCGAAGACTACTGCAAAAGCTATCCCGAATTCCGCTACCGCCTGAAGGTGAAAGCGGGGCTCACGGGTTACGCCCAGGTCTTCGGACGATACAACACCCTTTTCGAGGACAAGCTCAAGCTGGATCTGCTCTACATTCAAAATTTTTCTCTGACGTTCGATTTCTACATTATGATCAGCACCATCAAGGTGCTTTTCATGCCTTCCAGCTCTCGGGGCGTCACGTCTTAACGCCAAGAGTTCCGCCGTTTTGACGGCGGAACTCTTTTTTTGGGCGCGAACTTTTTGAAAGCGTCTGCCGGCCACTGAACGCCGACGCAAAAACTGAACGCCAACGCAACACGCGAAAAAGGCGAAGACCGTGACGGGCAAACAGCGCCAGGCGGAAATTTTTCGCCCCCCATTAACGGGAAAAAGCGCGCGTTCAAACGTTTTTATCCCTGCAGAGCGGCCAAGCTTCCCCGCTGAGGGAGCTCGCCCATGCAGCGTGCCGCCGATACATCGATGGCGAGATCCGTCGTCACGTCGGCAGCGCGCCTGTCCGGCCGACCGCCGCGGGGACGCCATGACGGAGTCCGTGAAATTGAGCGAAATTTTTCCGCCAATGGCAGGCGCGCTTTAAATCCCTTCTTTCGACGTTTCTTATCCGTCTTTCCTCCCGCCTTTTTTGCGCCCGTCACCGGGCAGGCCGTTTTTTCCGAACCGGAAAGTCCCAAGCGTCCCGGCGTTTACATACAAAGCGATCCTGCGGCAGCGGTTTTCGCCCCCTGGGCGTTCCTTTGAAAACCGGAAAAATTCCTGAAGGAACCGCCGAAGAAACTTTTCATTTCCCGATGATGCCGTCTTCAAGATTTCTCTGTCTTCCTGTTGACAGAAAAAAGGCGCGTTACTATACTTTAAATTGAATTTATAGAATACATTATAATAGTGTAGTGAACGTTTTCGAAAAGCGTTGATGACTTCACGGTGAAGGGGGGAAGTTTTTTCGGCACGGACAGCAACGCTGTCCTGTAATGTGAATTTCAGAAAGGAGTCCTTCCATGGACATTTTCAGCAACTCATTTGAAAAGAAGTGGGCGCTCATCTTCGGCTTCATGTTTTTCATCATTATGGTTCCGTTCCCTTTCTTTTACGCCAGCCGGTACATTCCGGTAATTTTCGGGCTGCCGCTGTTCATCGTGGGCTGGACGGTTCACACGGCTCTGACCATGATTCTCATCGTCCTGTTCTACCGGCAGGCCATGGCCCGTCCCGAATATCACCAGTTCGATGAAGAACGGAAAGGGGAGTAGTCATGAATATCTCATCAATACTTACGCCCATCCCCTCGGTGTTTTACAGCGTTCTGGCTTTTTATTTCGTCCTGATGGCGGCCATCGGCTATTTTTCGGCGCAGCGCACCACCACGCTGAAAGATTTCTTCGTCATGAGCGGCAAGGCCGGCGCCATCGTCAGCGGTTTCGCCTATTTTGCCACGCAGTACAGTATGAGCACCTTTATGGGCTGCCCGGCCACCTGCTATAAAGTGGGCTTCGCGGGACTTTCCATTTCCGTGCCCGGACTGGTGTTTTCCATGATCATTCCCGTCCTGCTGGTGGGGCGCAAGCTCATCCGGCTGGGACACACTCAGGGATTTTTGACCCTGGCGGACTACCTGGGCGACCGTTTCGAGTCCAACGGGCTGCGAACCTTCCAGGCGCTGCTCATGATCATCTTCATGATTCCCATGATGGGCGCCCAGACCATCGGCGCGGGCGTGATTTTGCGCGTCTACACCGGCGCGCCCGAATGGGTGGGCATTGTGGGCATGGGACTGGTGGTCATCCTCTACTGCATGAGCGGCGGCATTCGCGGCGCCATGCTGACGGATGTCATTCAGGGCGGCCTGATGCTGGCCACGGCCATTGTCACTTTTGTGGTGTCGGTGCGGCTGGGCGGCGGCTTCGAAGCCATTTCCGCCAAGCTGTTGGAGCTCAATCCCGCCTACATGTCCCATCCCGGCGTCGGCGGCTCTTACGGCTGGGCAAACTACGTTTCCATGATCGTTCTGTGGAGCTTTTTCTCCATCTCGCAGCCCACGCTGGTCACCAAGTTCTTCGCCATGAAGGACTATAAAGTCATGTTCAAGGCCACTATTCTGGGCACGCTGGGCATGTGGATCGCCGCGACGCTCATCGAGTGGTCCGGCGTCAACGGCATCGTTTCCATCCCGGGACTGCAGGGCAAGGATATTGATTTTATCGTGCCGCTGCTGCTGCAAAAGAGTCTGTCTCCCGTCATCTCGTCGCTGCTCATCACGGGCATCATGGCGGCGGGCATGTCCACCATCGACTCGCTGCTCATTTCCGCCACCGGCGCCATCACCCGCGACATTTATCAGAGGCGCATCAACCGTCAGGCCACCGACGCCCAGATTTTGCGTCTGTCGCGCTACGTCACCGTCATTATCGGACTGATCGCCATCAGCTTCGGCATTTCCCGTCCGGCCACCATTTTCAAGCTCATCCTCTTTGCCTTCGGCGGTCTGG